>NZ_LXKO01000024.1:0-14009 GCF_001692185.1 Rhizobium sp. AC44/96 | reverse complement strand
CATCCAGGCCGGCCTCCTTCACCGGCCAGAATGGTGAATCTGATTTGCACCAGAAAGGGAATCCACTTCCCGACTCCGCCTAAAACAATCCCGCTCTAGCTGAGCACGATAGCAGTCCTGATTGAAGTTTTATGCGGTCCGGCACCACGTCGAGCCCACCAACCTGACCGTCCGAAAGGTTGCCCGCCCCCATTCCTGGGATAGGTCCGGCACCCGTCCAGCGTTTCTATCTCGGCGCAATTTCGCCTTGCTTCGTTGGACGAATGCAGCCATAAGCCAAGTACTCACCACGGACCCGGTGAAACTCCGGGTGGCTCTTCTGGCCGCCGATCCGCCAGACCACGCAAAACCTCCATGTCATTTTGACAGCCGCTCGACAGCGCGCGTGCGGCATGCTTTGCGAGACAGATCCTATGCAACTTTCAATCATTCGTCGGGATTGGTTCGCCAATCCAGTGCGTGAAATGCTCGCCGGGGCCGTTGCAACCTTCGCACTGATCCCTGAGGTCATCGCCTTCTCGTTCGTGGCCGGCGTCGATCCGCAGGTCGGATTGTTTGCCTCCTTCGTCATCGGCATCGTCATCGCCTTTACCGGCGGACGCCCCGCCATGATTTCGGCAGCGGCCGGATCGGTGGCACTGGTGGCAGCGCCGCTGGTCCACTCCCACGGCCTGGCATATCTTTTCGCTGCCGGCTTTCTTGCGGGCTTCATTCAGATCCTGTTTGGCCTTCTGCGCCTCGGTGTCCTCATGCGGTTCGTGTCGAAGTCCGTCCGCACCGGCTTTGTCAATGCGCTGGCGATCCTGATTTTCGGCGCGCAGATGCCGCATATCCTTGGCGGCAACTGGATTACCTACGCAGCGCTGGCCGCGGGCCTTGCAATCATCTATCTCGCGCCAAGGATCACCACGGCGGTCCCATCGCCGCTGATTTGCATTCTCGTTCTGACCGTCGCGTCGATAGCCTTCCAGCTTCCCCTGATGACCGTCGCCGACCTCGGCAAGCTGCCGGATTCACTTCCGGTGTTTGGCTGGCCTGCGGTTCCGCTGACATGGGAAACGCTGACAATCATCGCCGGCCCGGCACTCGCCATCGCGATGGTCGGCCTTCTCGAATCCATGATGACCGCAAGCGTCGTTGACGACCTTACCAACACAACCAGTTCGAAGAACCGGGAATGCACTGGGCTGGGCATCGCCAATGCCGCCGCGAGCCTATTCGGCGGGATCGCCGGCTGCGGCATGATCGGCCAGACAGTCAGCAACGTGAAATATGGCGGACGCGGACGCCTCTCGACCTTGTTTGCCGGCGCCTTCCTGCTCATTCTGATGGTCTTGCTCAAGCCATGGGTGTCGCAGGTCCCTGTCGCGGCGCTGGTAGCGATCATGGTAACGGTGTCGATCGATACGTTCGACTGGTCATCGCTGCGCGCCCTGATCGTGCATCCCAAGTTGTCGAGCGCGGTGATGGTGGTGACGGTCGCGGTCACCGTCTTCACCGCCAATCTGGCTCTCGGCGTCACGGTGGGCGTTCTCCTGAGCGGCGTGTTCTTCGCCTTCAAGGTCGCCCGCCTGCTTCGCGTGGAAACGGAAACGGACGCCTCCGCGGCGCGCCTGACCTACCGTGTATCAGGCCAGGTCTTCTTCGCCTCGGCGGACGCCTTCATCGAATCCTTCGACATCCAGGATGCCAATGGCAAGTCGGTTCTCATCGACGTGTCGCAAGCGCACTTCTGGGACATCACCAGCGTCGAAGCGCTCGACAAGGTCGTCCAGCGGTTCAAGGCCCATGGTGTCCATGTCGATGTCAAGGGCCTGAACCTGGCGAGCTCGACGCTTGTCGGCCGGCTCGGCAGCCCCCTGCTGCCCAAGGAAGCCTAGCGAAACAACGGCGCGAGTGCCGCAATGGCGCTCGCGCAGTCCTCAACGGTTGAACGAACCGTTCGCCGTAGCATGACTGTCGCTACGCCCGATCTTGTGTCATCAGACTGCATCAGACAATTTCAGGTGGCACAACATGAAGAAAATCGGCTTCCTTTCCTTCGGGCATTGGACACCCTCTCCCCAGTCGCAGACCCGCTCGGCGGGCGATGCGCTTCTCCAATCCATCGATCTCGCGATTGCCGCCGAAGAGCTCGGCGCGGACGGCGCCTATTTCCGCGTCCATCACTTTGCCCGGCAGCTCGCCTCTCCCTTCCCGCTTCTGGCGGCTGTAGGCGCGAAAACGAAGAGCATCGAGATCGGCACCGCCGTGATCGACATGCGCTATGAAAATCCGCTCTATATGGCCGAGGATGCCGGCGCCGCCGACCTGATCGCGGGCGGCCGCCTTCAGCTCGGCCTTAGCCGTGGTTCGCCGGAGCAGGTGATCGACGGCTGGCGTTATTTCGGTTACCAGCCCGACGAGGGCAAGAGCGACGCCGATATGGGCCGCGCTCATGCCGAGGTCTTCCTCGACGCGCTGAAGGGCAACGGCTTCGCCCAGCCCAACCCGCGGCCGATGTTCCCGAACCCGCCGGGCCTTCTTCCACTTGAGCCCTACTCGGAAGGATTGCGCGAGCGCATCTGGTGGGGGGCCGGCTCCAACGCCACCGCCATCTGGGCGGCCAAGCTAGGCATGAACCTGCAGAGCTCGACGTTGAAGGATGACGAGACCGGCGAGCCATTCCACGTCCAGCAGGCCGCGCAGATCCGTGCCTATCGCGACGCATGGAAGGAAGCAGGCCACACGCGCACGCCGCGGGTCTCCGTGAGCCGCAGCATCTTCGCACTCGTCGACGACCGCGATCGCGCCTATTTCGGCAGAGGCGGCAAGGAACAGGATTCGATCGGCTATATCGACGACAACACCCGCGCCATCTTCGGCCGATCCTATGCTGCCGAGCCGGACGCGCTGATCAAGCAGCTTCGCGAGGACGAAGCCATTGCCGAAGCCGATACCCTGTTGCTCACCGTCCCGAACCAGCTCGGTGTCGACTACAACGCGCACGTCATCGAGGCGATCCTGAAACACGTCGCCCCCGCCCTCGGCTGGCGCTGACCGAAAAAGCCCCCGCGCCGTCTGGATAGTCTCCGACGGCGCAACTCAGTCCTCAGTCCGCGGCCCGCTCCGGCAGCGTCGTCGCTCTTTCCCACATCTCAGTCGATAATGTGATATCCGCCGTCGACGTAGAGGACCTGCCCGGTAATAAGGCGCGCGGCGTTGTGGGCGAGGAAGGCCGTGGCAACGCCGACGTCGTCGATGTCGATCAGCTCGCGGGCTGGCGACTTCGCCTTGGTCTTTTCGAGCAACTCGTCGAACTCAGGGATCCCCGAGGCAGCACGCGTTGCCAGCGCGCCGGGCGAAATGGCATGAACCCTGATCCCCTTTGGCCCCAGTTCGGCGGCCAGATAGCGCACGGCGCATTCCAGCGCCGCCTTCGCCACGCCCATGATGTTGTAGTTCTCGACGACCATCTGCGAGCCGTAATAGGTCATCGTAAACAGCGTGCCGCCGTTCTTCATCAGCGGCTCGGCCAGATGAGCCATGCGGATGAACGACCAGCAGGAAATGTCCATCGTCTTGAGGAAGCCTTCGCGCGGCACATCGACGACGCGACCGCCGAGCGTATCCTTGGGCGAGAAAGCGATCGAATGAACGACGAAATCGAGCTCGCCCCAGGTTTCGGTAATCCGTTCGAAAACAGCTTCGAGCTGACCAGGAACGGAGACGTCCAACGGCATGACGATCGACGCCTCCACCTCATGAGCGAGAGGCTCCACATAGGGCTTGGCCTTGTCATTGAGATAGGTGACGGCAAGCTCGGCGCCGAAAGCGCGAAACGCACGGGCGCATCCCCAGGCGATCGAACGATCATTGGCAATGCCGACGATCAGCCCTTTTCGCCCCTTGAGAAGCTCTGGGTTGATAACCGAGATGGGCATGGATGCATCTCCTTAAAGGCGGGTCAGGATGTCCTGATGAGTGCGAGCGTATGGCGTGCGATCATCAGCTCTTCGTCGGTCGGCAGGACGTAGAGACGAACGCGGCTCGCCGGTGTGGATATGACCGTTTCGCCGGCCTCGTTCGCCGCAGGATCAAGTTCGGCGCCGAGCCAGGCGAGACGCTCGCTGATGCGAGCGCGGATCGGGGCGGAATTTTCGCCGACGCCGGCTGTAAACACGAAGGCATCCAGTCCCCCCAGCGCCGCCGCGAGCATGCCGGCGCTGAGCGCGCAGCGATGGACGAAGTGATCGATCGCGAAGGCCGCACGCGGATCGCTGCTCGCGAGAAGTTCACGCATATCGCCCGAAATGCCGGAAAGTCCCTTCAGGCCGGACGACCTGTAGAGGAGGTCCGTCACCTCGGCCACGCTCATGCCATGCTGATCGATCAGGTAGAGCACGACGCCGGGATCCATCTGCCCGGGCCGCGTGCTCATCGGCAAACCATCCAGCGCGGTGAATCCCATCGTCGTCTCGAGGCTCTTGGCCTCCTTCAGCGCGCACATGGATGCGCCGCTACCGAGATGGGCAACGACAACACGCCCTCCTGCGACGTCAGGCGCGACCTCTGTCAGCCTCTCTGCGATGTACTCGTATGACAGGCCGTGGAAGCCGTAGCGTCGCACCCCATGTTCGTAATAGCTCGCCGGCAAGGCATAGCAATCGGTATGGGCGGCGTGGCCGCGATGAAACGCCGTATCAAAACAGGCGACCTGCGGAACGTCGGCATTGATCTCCATGGCAAGGCGAATCGGCGCCAGATTGTTGGGCTGGTGCAGCGGCGCGAGCTCCTGAAAGGTGGCGAGCGTATCCAGGATGTCGTGGTCGATCAAAATCGGCTTGGCGTAGGCGGGACCGCCGTGGACAACGCGATGGCCGATCGCCTTGAGCGCAAAGCCCTCGAGGGTCATCAGCCAGGCGCGCGTTTCGGCAATCGCATCTGGCAGGTGATCCACCGCTTCCGGCGCATAGCGGCGGTCAACGAGAACCTCGCCGTCCGCACTTTTCGCCACAAGGCGCGGCTTCGTCCCAATACCGTCCATCTGGCCGCGAATGCAGCGCCTGAGGCCCGTGCCGGTGATCTCGAAGATCTGAAACTTGAGGCTCGATGACCCCGCATTGACAACGAGAATTGCGTCCATGCGTCAGGCCACCACTTGCGCGACGCGCCGCTGGGCCGCCGCAAAGAGGGTTGCGACAGCGCATGAGGCCAGACGGCTGCGCACTGTGTCGGCTCGGGAGGTCAGCACGATCGGCACACGAGCTCCAAGAACGATACCCGCTGCATCCGCGTGCGAGAGGAAGGTCAGGTTCTTGGCAAGCATGTTTCCCGCCTCGAGATCGGGCACAACGATGATCTGCGCGCGACCTGCGACAGGTGACGTCAGCCCCTTGATGCTTGCCGCTTCCGGACTGATTGCATTGTCGAATGCAAGCGGTCCATCGAGAACCGCGCCGGTGATCTGGCCGCGTTCGGCCATCTTGCACAGCGCCGCAGCGTCGATCGTCGAGGGGATCTTTGTCGTCACCGTTTCCACCGCGGAGACGATCGCCACACGCGGTTCGCCCAGCCCGATCGCCGTCCAGAGATCGATCGCATTCTGAACGATATCACGTTTGGCGTCGAGATTTGGGAAGATGTTGATGGCGGCATCGGTGATGAAGAGCGTGTCGGCGTAGCCCGGTACGTCCATGACGAAGACGTGGCTGATACGGCGTTCCGTGCGCAGCCCGGTGGCTGATGCGGTGACCTCGCGCATCAACTCATCAGTGTGCAGGCTGCCCTTCATCAGGAGTTCGCCCTTACCCTCACGTATCAAAGCGACCGCTTGAGCGGCCGCTCCGTGGCTGTGCGGAGCATCGACGATCTCGTGCCCCTTCAGATCGAGCCCCTTTTCTGCCGCCACCTCGCGGATCTTGGCGGATGGGCCAACCAGCACGGGGACGATCAGGCCGCTTTCGGCAGCATCGAGCGCTCCCCGCAGCGAGGTTTCGTCGCAAGGATGTGCAACGACCGTCACGGCCGGCACGACCTGTCGTGCGGTGGCGATCAGGCGGTCGTATTTGGAAATGCTCGGCGCAGCCGTGGTGAGATCGATCAATGGGGAGCCCCTTCTCTTCTGCCTGGATGCGTTGGTACCCGGACGGGCTTGCCGCCGGCAGCCTTGACCAGCGCGGCGCTTTCGGGATCGGACTTAGCGATATCGAAGAATGCAGCCACGCGATCCAACCGCTCGGCTGCCTCGCCGTCGAGCGCCCCGGACGATTCCAGCACCTCACGCAGCATGTCGAAGGCCTTGCGGCGCTCGTCCGCATCTGGCGGCAGGAGTGACGGGATTGCCGCAAGGGCTGCCGCCTCGTCGATCAGCAGCATGAAATACTGCTCGCGCACCAGCGCCTTGAACTCGGCGAGCGTCAACTGGCTTGCCGCCGGCTGGCTGCGCCTTATTCTGCGAATTGCTTCGAAACCGCGCTCGTCAGCACTGCCCCGCGCCATGCCGACATACACCATCGATCGCGCAAGGCCCTCCAGCAGACCACCTTCTGCGATCTTCGCTTTCAACGCCGCAACACGGGTTTTCAGTAGCGCGCCGCTCAGGAGACTTTTCGGCGCCTTGCGTGGCGGGCGACTGGAATTCGGATCGATCCCCAGGGCAGTCTGCAGGGGAGTAGAACCGTAGACCGCGCGGAACGTCTCCTCCGCCAGCCGTTCCGACAGGATCCGCCAGCTTTCAAGGCCATCGACAATCTGTTCCGACAGCTTCTCCTGTATGGAAAGAAGCGGATTGTCGGACGCAACAGGACGACGGTTCTTGCGGACATAGTCAGCTGCATTCTCGACCCATGCCATCATCGGATTGCGCGGACCGAACATTTCATAGCTGAGGCGCAACGGGTGGAGATGGCGGCTCATTTCGGCAAACTGCGGGGTGACCGCAGCCTGGATCGCCGGCTGCGCGAGAACGCGGTAATTCGCCAGATTGATCTCCGAAAGCCGCGCGGCCGCGGCGAAGCGATGCTCGTCTTCAATATCGTTGCCGCCAAGGGCGCGAATATCATCCAGAGTGCGCGCTTCACAGCGCATGATCCACTGGCCGTTGACCAGTTCCGGGCGGTCAATGGCATCGCCGACAGGCTCGAGAACCGCTTCGTAGAGACCGGGAGGCAGCACATCGATAAGGTCGATGTTCGAGGCGAACTCGTCGTGTTCCTTGCGCGCCACGCCGGCCGAAACGAAGATGCCGAGATGGCCGATTTTCTCATGGACGGTGTAGACGATGGTCTGCCCGACAGAGCGTATCTCGTCCACGCTGTCGTAGAGGTCGAGGATCCAACCCAATGCCTGCTGCGGCGGCGTGATGTTGTCCCCCTTCGAGCAGAAGACCAGGATTGGCGAGCGGATGTTACGCAGATCGACCGCCGTCCCGTCGGACGTCCGGATCTCGCCGGCGGCGAGCTTGTTGCCGACGAACAGTTCATCGACGATGAACTGCATCTCTTCGGCATTGAGCATGACGTGCCCACCCCACCAGCGCTCGAAACCGAGATAGCGCTCGGCCTCTGTATCGACCTTGGAATAGAGGTTGTATTGCTTGCTCCAGAGCGTGTTGGCCGGGTTCTGGTTCTCGAAGTTCTGCACCAGCCACGCTCCGTCGAACTTGCCGGCACCGAGGTCGCCGGTCAGCGCCGTCAGCCAGCTACCACCGAGAAGGCCACCGGAATAGCGCATCGGATACTGCCCTTCGACGCCCGCCCAGTAGGAAAGCGGGGTGCCGGCAATGATGATCGGCCCGAACAGCTCAGGACGCAGTGCGGCGAGCATCATCACGGCCCAGCCCGCCTGGCAGTTGCCGATGACGCAAGGCTTTCCATCGGCATCCGGATGGCGCGCGATCACCTTTTCCAGGAACGTCGCTTCCGCGTGAACGATATCCTCGATCGTCTGGCCCGGCACCGGTTCCGGCAGGAACCCGATGAAATAGCACGGATGACCTGCCTTCATCGCAACGCCGATCTCGCTGTCGGCTTTGAACCCGCCTATTCCAGGCCCGTGGCCGGCCCGCGGATCGACGACGACAAACGGCCGCTTCCCCTGGTCGATGACGACGCCCGGAGGCGGGGTGATATGGGCAAGAAGGTAGTTGACGGGACGCTCCAGCCGACGACCGTCGCAGACAAGCTCTGCATCATAGTCCAGCACATGAGGAGCGCTAAGCGCGGCCTGCTCTTCATACTGAGCGCCGCGTCGTCTCATCACGTCAAGGTAGAGCACGGACCGTTGCCATGCATCGGTCCAATATGCGGTGACGGGGTTGGAGAACATCAGGGTGTTCGTGATGTTGGCGAGATCGGACATCATGTCCACTCCTCTGTGGGTACGGGAGTTATGCCTGGCAGGACCAGGCGCGATCATCTTTACCGTCATCTGACGGTTGGCATGCCGGTGCACGAAAGGCAGATCGGCGCATCCTGTGATGCGCACCCAAACTAGGGCAGAATAGCGCTCCAGCGTTTCATTTGCATGACACCACCGGCCGCACCTATGCGACCGGAAAACTGGCGTCGCGTCAAGATGACCGCTGGCGATATGCCTAGTCGGTCACGAGCTCCCAGCTCGAGTCGGGATTAAACTCCCTGATGGCGGCGGCCTTTTCTTCCGTCCGCTCGCCCAGATCGCGCTGGTAGACGATACCAGCATTGTTGACGAGGAAGGTCTGAACGCCGGTGACGCGATACTTGACCGGCCAGGCGATCAGCGCGAAGCCACCCGTCATGTTCTTGTTGACGATGTAGCTCTGCTTGCCTCCAAGCACGTTGTCACCTTGGCCCGTCAGGATCCGATAGTGATAACCGTAGTAACCCTCACCCTGCTTCGCGCGGCCAAGGGCAGCCGTTTCGATCATCTGTCCGGCAGGACTATCGACGTCAAAGGTGCCTGGCGGCCAGTACAGACCATCGCGTTTGCCCGGGCTGCTGATCAGCTTCTGGGCGAACTCGTAGACACCGTCTTCATCCTGATCCACTTTCGCATATTCGTACTGCGCGGCGACGTAGTCATGCATCGTCTGGATCGTCTGGAGTTCGTTCGCTCCGACGCGCCGATTGACGATTTCCTGCAATCCCACCTGCGTGTCGAAAGCCCACTTGCCGTCCTTCAGCTGCGACAGCGGGAAAGGCAGCGGCCACAGAGCCTTGCCGATTAGGACGATCTTCCGTCCTGAAAGGTCCTGCAGCTGCAGCTCCCGATCGGCGCCGGCGCGGATAAGCGCGTAGGTCGCCATCGCGTCGCTGTTGGCGCTGAGCTTGCTGGCGTTCAGTCCGAGCAGGTTCGCAAAGCCAGCCTTGTCGTCGGCACTGAGCACCGACTTCAGACGTTCCAGCGCATC
Organism: Rhizobium sp. AC44/96; assembly: GCF_001692185.1. Lineage (NCBI taxonomy): Bacteria > Pseudomonadati > Pseudomonadota > Alphaproteobacteria > Hyphomicrobiales > Rhizobiaceae > Rhizobium > Rhizobium sp. AC44/96. Next base: position 4,639 of record NZ_LXKO01000024.1, on the reverse strand, counting down.
CGACGGATTGTCGAATGATGGTGGTGTTCCGCCGGCGAATTCCGACAGGTTGGTCTGCAGCTGCGATACAGCAGGGTAAGCCGGCAGCAGGGTGAGCGCCATTCCCAGCGCCAGTGGGATCAATCGCAACTTTCGTCTCATGATCTATCTCCGGTTATCTGACAGCCAACTATCGTCTTCCGCCGCCGCCGCGGCCGCCACCACCACCGCGGCCACCACCGCCGCCGCCGTGCGGTCTTGGACGTGGCCGACTGGCGTGCGAGCCACCACCACCGCGCGGCGCACCCATGCTCTGCCCACCGCGATGGCCGCCACCCATGCTCTGCCCGCCCCGCTTGGAGGCAACCGCTTCACGGCGACCGGATTGAACGTTGCCGAGTGCATTCGGCTGGCGCGATCTGTTATCGGGCCGAGCCGCCATCTTTGGTGCGTTGGTCTTCTTGGTCTTCGCCGCAGGACGATTGTTGCCGGCCGCCGGACGCGTTTCAGGTCGTGCGCCAGCATTGGGCCGGTTAGCAGCCGCGTTTCCTGCTTTGGATTTTGGGCCGGCCTTCAAGCCTTCAGCCGTGCTCTTGCGGATGTCCTGGGCTCGCGGGCCTGCATCGCGTGTCGAGGGCCCGCGAGCCTGCCCCTCGCCGATCTTGTTCTTCAGCTGGTTGCGGTTATCCGCCTGCAAGCCGGACTTGATCGCCGACCGGTCCAGATTGTTGATCTGGTCACGGCCGATGTTCAATTTACTCCGATCGACCTTGCTCCAGTCGACATCATTCAACTTGATCTTGCCGTTGAAGTTGCGATCATTGAAGCAGTTGTTGCAGTCGATATCGACGTCGCCGCCCCAGTTCCCGCCCCAGACCCCCCAGTCATCCCAATTCACGATTGCGGCCCATGCGGCGCCGGTCACGGCACCGGCGAAGAATGCCGCGCCGGGATAGTAATAGCTGTCGTAGGAACTCGGATAATACGAGATCGGCGCCGCCTGATAGCTGTCCTCGTAGAGCATTTCCGGCGGGTATTGTGGGATATAGACCTTCTCGGGGTTTGTCGGACGAATGACGATGTTTTCGTTTTCGTTGACGATGGTCACCTTGTCGTCGGTCTTGATGATGTTCTTGGCGACCGCCTCGTCACGAAGCTGCTGGATGGCGATCAGCACATCCTTCTGCTGGTTGGTCAAAGCATCGCCGAGCGACTGCGTCCAATCGAGGTCATCGCTCATCATCTTGACGATGTCGGGATAGTTGAGGAGGGAAATGACGCTGCCGTCCCAATCCGCCTTGGGCTTGAGATCGGTCTTTTTTTCCTTCGCCTCTAGAAAGCGCTGCGCCTCCACAATCTGCAGCGGGAAGAGCGACGCAGCAGAAATCGCCGCGACAAGCTCATCCGGATAGAGCGCAATACGCGCGACCAGAACCTCGAGCTCGTCCTCTGAAAGGAGGTCAGGTGTTTCCGCGGTGGTCGCTGCCGCAGCTGCCGGAGCCGACGCCGGGGTAGCCGTCTGCGAATAGGCCACGGGACCAGGATATATCCAAATCAATGACAGGGCCGACAACCCGGCCAGCAGCCTGAAGGATCTTGCTCTCAGCATGCGTCGACCTCCTTGCATCACAGACGTTAGGAATTTATCGCGTTGCGTATTCAGCTGCGTCTGAGCACCCCAAGCAAAACGACCTTCGGCCCCTCCGCCTCATATCGATGTCGCATGTCAGGGCTGACCTTCAGCCGCATCAGGAGCTGCACTCTATTACAGCGACCCGGCCATGGGGCGTAACTTACGTGAGGCTACACTACGGAGGCAGTAAGGCCGGTGATCGACCCACCCATGCGGCAGGCCCTCACTCTTAGACGAAGTCTCGTCCGCCGCAGCGGGATGCCTAACCGGAGGAAAGCGTGGATCTCAACAGATCGTTGGCACCGGACCAAAGGATCTGTAGGCCAAGGCAGAACAGGATGAACGCGGACAGGCGCACCGCGATGTCGGTTCCGCCGCGGCCAAGGAGCCGCTGGATGCGATCCGCATAGGAAAAGCAAAGCAGGATCGTCAGGGACAGCACAAAAAGGGCGAGAAGGCTTGCCAAGACGAATATGATCCTGTGCGCAGGACTGGTAACCGTCGCCTCCGAAAGCCCGATGCTGATCACGATTGCGATCGATCCCGGTCCTGTCGTCAACGGCAGTGTCAGCGGATAGAAGGATTGATCGAGCAAATCGACCCGAGAGGTATCGCCTGCCGGGTCATCCAGTTCCTTGCGGCTTCCTTCATTGAGAAGCTTCCATCCAGCCACGGCGACGATGATCCCACCGGCAACGCGCAGGATAGGCACCGAAATCCCATAAAACTGCAAGATGAGAGCGCCGAGCAGAAATGAGCAAGTGAGCAGTATAAGCGAATTCAATGCGATGCGCCGCGCGAGCGTCGCACGTAGCTCCGGTGTTGCTCCCCGGGTCAATCCGAAGAAGACAAGTGCCGAGCCCGGTGGGTTGACGACTGGAAACACGGAGGCCAGCACCAGCACGAATGTGTTGATCGCCGCGTACATTCAGAGGTGCCAATACTGAAAGAAGGCGCAACCGCATTGAGGTTCCAGGTTTTCAAAACAATCGACAGCTCGGGTCACATCAATTTCGTCCCCTCGCCTTCTGCCGTAGGGTGAAAGCTCGCCTACCGAGAACGGGCCTCCGGTGCGACGCCACGCAGAATTGGCGCGGAACACCGCTAGGTCCGGCTATGGACCGCGACGCTATACGGCCTCCAGCCCCTCCTGCAATCGCCACCATGTACTTTACCGTAATATACGCCTCGTCCGCCCCGTTCTGTGCATGCTCATCGCATACCCACACAGAAAGAGGGCCGCATGTTGAGACCTGGTGTACCGGTGATTGCCGCCGTTTTTATATACGCCGTGAGTGCTGGTGCAGTCTTCGCACAAACCATGAGTTATGCGGATGCGGTCACCAAGCTGGCCGACGATTGCGGCGCCGACATTCAAAAGCTCTGCAAGGGGCTCAACCTGGGCAGCGGTCGGATTGCCGATTGCCTGCAGCAGAACGCCGCGAAGGTCTCTGCGACATGCAAAGGATCGCTGACGGCGGTCTTCCAGTCGATCACCCAGCGCGAACATGCGCAGGCGTCCTACAGTCAGGTCTGCCGGCGCGACATGTCGAAAAGCTGCGACGGTATCAAGGGCGATGGCTTCATTCTCGCCTGCCTCGTGAAAAAAGAAAAGCGGGTCAGCAAGGAATGCAACCAGGTAATCACTGACGCAGGATGGAGATGAGCCGATGAAGAACCCGACATTGAAGGCAATCGTCGTACTTGCCGCAGCGGTCTTCCCCATCCTCGTGAACGCTCAGGAAGTATCACAGGATCGGATCGTCAAAGGACTCGCGAAGCTGACGACAGCAGCGCCGGTTGTCGATGTCGTCATCCTGCAGCAGGAAGCGGTCGACGGCGGCGACAAGCCGATGACCGCGCTGCCGAACTGGAAGCGCATCTCCAAGCTTCCGCAGATGGTGCTCGAAATCAATTTCGAAAATGATTCCGTTGCCATCCAGCCGAAGTCTTACCGCACATTGGGTCTGCTGGCCGATGCGTTGCATCATCCCAACCTCTGGGCCTACAGCTTTCTGGTTGTCGGGCATGCCAGCGCAACGGGTGACGACAAACACAATCTGGAGCTGAGCGGACAGCGCGCCGCCGCTATCAAAGAAGCGTTGTCCACCACTTTCGCCGTTGCACCGGAACGGCTTTATGCCGTTGGTGTTGGTGAACACCTTCCGATCGAAGGGGCCGATGCGAAGGGGTCGAACAACCGGCGCGTCCAGCTGATCAACCTGGGGGTATTTAAGAAGAAACCATGAGTGTCGGCTAGTACTATATCAAGCCGAGGGGCTGGTTCGCGGCACTCGCCTTCGCCCTCGGCAAGGCTGACGATTTTAGGCTTCGCATCAGGCTACCTGAATGATCATTCATTCCTCGGTCGCAGTCCCCTGCTGCGGCCGATTTTTCTCGGAACACACACGACCGGGAGCCGGCATTCCAACAACCATCATTCGTCTGCCACGTCACGTAGCAGACCATGTTTCCGTTACACGGCCATCACCCACTCGATATTGTTTTGCGTCAGCTTCTTAGCCTTGAGCTGCTGGACCAGTCACTTGCTCGATCGATCCTGCCCTCTAATGGCCTCGACATGCGGGGCACTCCCGGCGAGGGATGCGCCTCCTTCAGGCTGCGTGTTTTCGGCTCGCTGTTGGAAGGCGACGGAGATCTGCGGGACCTCGCCGCCTGTGACGGAAGAGGTTGGGCCGGAGCAGACGGCTGCGTGCTACCATATCGATCGCTAGGCGGCCCTCTGTTGCCTTGGCCCCAGAAACGCAAATAGCCCCTTGCGGGGCATATTGAGTGTGTGTTCGTCTCGATTGGGAAGATTGGTTGCGGGGGCAGGATTTGAACCTGCGGCCTTCAGGTTATGGTCCGCAGGACGAGGAGCTACCATCGCCAGCGAAGATGAAGTCTTCGCGCCAGCGATAGAATTTGGTCTCGATTGGGAAGATTGGTTGCGGGGGCAGGATTTGAACCTGCGGCCTTCAGGTTATGAGCCTGACGAGCTACCGGGCTGCTCCACCCCGCGCCATC
>NZ_LXKO01000023.1:0-25646 GCF_001692185.1 Rhizobium sp. AC44/96 | reverse complement strand
TCAGCCGGTCAGATCGGGGCTGGTCGTGGTGCCGAGCGGCAGACCAAAGTGACATTTTAACTTTGCAAACCGGCGGACATTTCAACCTTGCCGCCACATTGTGTGTGATGAAGCGGATGCAAGACCTAGCGTCCCCTTCAGCTTGCTCCTCCTGGATGGACCAAGCCAAGGTCATATCGGATTGGCTGAGCCGCCCACCGATCTCGCCACTCACGAGGAAAAGAAGATCGAGCGAAGGCAGCGGCCGTTTGGTGTCTCCGGTGATCGGTAGCCTGACCGCGTCTGGCGCGATCGCTTCCGGCGCCAGCAAGCAGCTTTGCATGTAAGGCAGCGCAGCAACTTCATACCCATCGCACCCGACCGCAGATCACGGCCTGACTGTGTCGAACCGTCGAGAGTTGCTGCGGCACCCGTTGTTCACGCCTAGTGCCGTTCCCACATCAGATAGCGAAGAGACTTGATGCGGCCGGGCACAAGGCACTCGATCAGCGCTTGCGTACGAACTCGGTCCGCAGGACAAGCCCCTTGATCGCATCATGGCGGCAATCGATCTCCTCGGGATTGTCGGTCAATCTGATGGATCGTATCACGGTGCCTTGCTTCAAGGTCTGCCCAGCACCCTTGACCTTCAGGTCTTTCACCAGAACGACGGAATCCCCATCGGCAAGGACATTGCCCGACGCGTCGCGGACCTCGGCAGCCCTGGCTTTTTCGGCGGCGATCTCTGATGCCGGGCGCCACTCGCCAGTCGCTTCGTCATAGATGTAGTCGTCGTTCTGGTCACTCATTTCGGTCTTCCTTCATGTATCGATAATGCACGATCCAGCCCCAGGCTGGGTGAACATAATGTGCCTCTATAGGGTGGCACCGTCTGCGTAAACCTCGGCGCTCATACGGTCCGATCTTCACCGCAACCGGTGCAGCGACCTCCGGCATATTGCCATCGCGTGATTTCAAGCGTGACAATGCTTGAGGCCGCCCCTTTTCCTGCGCGTCGACAGCCCTACAATTCTGCTAGATAGCTGGAGTTATTCCGATGCGCGCTTTTTTCGCAGTGCTTGTTTTATGCGTTGCGTCCCTCGTATCGATCGCCGCCGTTCGCGCCGAAGATCCGATCGAGGCAACGCGCACGATGATCGAGGAGCAGATCAGGGCATTTCTGCGTGACGACGCTGAGGCGGCCTACTCTTATGCAGCCCCTGGGCTGAAGCAGCTTTATCCCGACAAGAACGTCTTCTTCGCCATGGTCAAGAAGAGCTACGAGCCTGTCTATCACCCCGGCAACTATGCGTTCGGTCGCAGCCGCTCGATCGACGACGGTGCGGTGATCTATCAGGAGGTCCTGATCACCGGTCGCGACGGCAAGGATTGGACCGCAGTCTACCAGGTGTCTCGCCAGCCCAATGGAGACTACAAGATCAATGCCGTCCAGATCGTGCCGAGCACCGATAGCGAAGGCATTTGAGACCTAAGCCAGCGGAGAAGCCTCTGCTGATGGAGCGCGTTCTGCTGTGCCTGGCGCGAGGCAAGGCGGGGCCGTCACACCGGATCGAGATCGCCCCTCGCCCATTCCGCTTCCGTCTCCGCCATGAAATCGGCGAAGCGTCCTTCGGCGATCGCCTTGCGGATGCCCTGCATCAGTTCCTGATAGTAGGAGAGATTGTTCCACGAGAGCAGCATGCCGCCGAGCGCCTCGTTCGAGCGCACGAGGTGGTGCAGATAGGCGCGAGAGTAATCGCGCGTCGCCGGGCAGTTCGACTGCTCGTCGAGCGGGCGCATGTCCTCGGCATGACGGGCATTGCGGATGTTCACCTTGCCGCGGCGGGTAAAGGCCAGGCCGTGACGGCCCGAGCGGGTCGGCATCACGCAGTCGAACATGTCGATCCCGCGCGCCACCGAGCGCAGGATGTCTTCAGGCGTGCCGACACCCATGAGATAGCGAGGCTTCTCGGTCGGTAGAACCGGCAAGGTTTCTTCCAGCATCTTCAGCATGACAGCCTGCGGTTCGCCGACTGCAAGGCCGCCAACGGCGTAGCCCTTGAGGTCGAGCTGCGCGAGCGCCTCGGCGGAACGCACACGCAGTGCCGGAACATCGCCGCCCTGCACGATGCCGAACATCGCCTTGCCCGGCTGGTTGCCGAAGGCGATCTTGCAGCGCTCGGCCCAGCGCAACGACATCTCCATGGCACGCTCGATCTCACGCGGCTCGGCCGGAAGTGCTACGCACTCATCGAGCTGCATCTGGATATCGGAATCCAGCAGTCCCTGGATCTCGATCGACCGTTCCGGCGACATGTGGTGCAGACTTCCGTCGACATGGCTCTTGAAGGTCACGCCCTGCTCGTCGAGCTTGCGCAAGCCGGACAGCGACATGACCTGGAAGCCGCCGCTATCGGTCAGGATCGGCCCATCCCAGCGGATCAGCTTGTGCAGCCCGCCAAGCCGCGCAACGCGCTCAGCCGTCGGGCGCAGCATCAGGTGGTAGGTATTGCCGAGAATGATGTCAGCGCCGCCCTCGCGCACCTGGTCAAGATACATCGCCTTGACGGTGCCGACGGTGCCGACGGGCATGAAGGCCGGCGTGCGGATCGTGCCACGCGGCATGGAAACTTCGCCGAGACGCGCGCCGCCATCGGTCTTCTTGAGGGTGAACTGAAAGTTCTCGGTCATCTAGTCTTTCCGGAAAAGAAGGCTGGAATCGCCATAGGAATAGAAGCGGTAGCCTGTGGAAATGGCGTGGTTATAGGCCGCGTGCATGGTCTCGAGGCCGGCGAAGGCCGAGACCAGCATGAACAGCGTCGAACGCGGCAGATGGAAATTGGTCATCAGCACATCGACCGCCTTGAAGCGGTAGCCCGGCGTGATGAAGATACCGGTGGCGCCCGCCCAGCCGCGGATCTCGCCGCTATCCTGCGCGGCACTCTCGATCAGCCGCAGCGAGGTGGTGCCGACGCAGATAATCCGCCCGCCCCTCGCCTTCACGGCATTGAGCTTGGCGGCCGTCTCGCCGCTGACATAGCCGCTTTCGAGATGCATCTTGTGATCGTCGGTATCGTCGACCTTCATCGGCAGGAAAGTGCCGGCGCCGACATGCAGCGTCACGAAATGGCGCTCGATGCCGGCCTTGTCGAGCGCTTCGAAGAGCTCGGGCGTGAAATGCAGCCCGGCGGTGGGTGCGGCGACAGCGCCGTCCTCGCGGGCGTAGATGGTCTGGTAATCGGCGCGGTCGCGCTCGTCCTCGGCGCGCTTGGCGGCGATATAGGGCGGCAGCGGAATATGGCCGACGGAATGGATGACTTCATCGAGCGCCGGGCCCGACAGATCGAAGGCCAGCGTCACCTCGCCGCCCTCGCCTTTTTCCTCCACGGTGCAGTCGAGCGCCCCGAGGAGGCAGCTTTCGCCATCATGGCCGAAGGCAATCCTATCGCCAACCTTGATGCGCTTGCCTGGCTTGGCAAACGCCTTCCAGCGGTTGGCGCCGACCCGCATGTGCAGCGTCGCCGAAACCTGCTGGCCGCCCGCGCCCTCACGGTGGCGAATGCCTTCAAGCTGGGCGGGAATGACCTTCGTATCATTGAAAACGAGCGCATCCCCCGCCCTCAGGAACGACGGCAGGTCACTGACGCGGTGATCGGAAAGCTGCGTCTCGCCATTGGGTTCGACGACGAGCAGGCGCGCGCTGTCGCGCGGTTCCGCGGGCCGCAGCGCAATCCGCTCCTCAGGCAGCTCGAAATCGAAAAGGTCTACACGCATCGGGGCAATTCCGGGAAGGCTGGTCCAGGCAAAGCGAAACCCGCCCCGCGCTTTCGCGCAAGGGCGGGTTCCAGCAAACATCACAATCAGACGTCGGCGGCAACCCGCATCGAGACGATCGAGTCCGGATCGACGACCGGTTCGCCCTTTTTGATCTTGTCGATGTTGTCCATGCCTTCGATGACCTGGCCCCAGACGGAGTACTGCTTGTTCAGCCAAGGAGCATCGGTAAAGCAGATGAAGAACTGCGAGTTGGCCGAGTTTGGATTCTGCGAACGCGCCATCGAGCAGGTGCCGCGAATGTGGCTGATTGCCGAGAATTCGGCCTTCAGGTCCGGCTTCTCGGAGCCGCCCATGCCGGCACGGCCCGGGTTGAAGCTCTCGCCGCCCTTCTTGCCGAACTTCACGTCGCCCGTCTGGGCCATGAAGTCGTTGATGACGCGGTGGAAGACGACGCCATCGTAAGCACCCTCGCGCGCGAGTTCCTTGATGCGGGCGACGTGACCAGGCGCCACTTCCGGCAGCAGCTGGATCACAACCTTGCCCTTGGTGGTTTCCAGGATGATGGTGTTTTCGGGATCCTTGATCTCGGCCATTTCTTTTTCTCCTACTTCTCTTGAAACTTACTTCTTGCCGACGGTGACCTTGATCATCCTGTCGGGATCGCTGACTTCACCGTTCTGGCCTTCGCCACGCTTGATCTTGTCGACGTTCTCCATGCCCGAGACGACCTTGCCGACGACCGTGTACTGGCCGTTCAGGAAGGAGCCGTCAGCGAACATGATGAAGAACTGCGAATTTGCAGAATCTGGATCCTGCGAGCGCGCCATGCCGACCGTGCCACGCACGAATGGCTTCTTGGAGAACTCGGCCGGAATGTTCGGCAGGTCGGAACCGCCGGTGCCAACCTGGTTCTTGTCGAAGCCCTTTTCCATGTTGCCGTACTGCACGTCGCCCGTCTGGGCCATGAAGCCTTCGATGACGCGGTGGAAGGCAACGTTGTCGTAGGCGCCCTTCTTGGCCAGCGCCTCGATCTGGGCAACATGCTTCGGCGCAACGTCCGGCGCGAGCTCGATCACGACCGGACCGCTTTTCAGCTGGATCGTCAGGGTGTCGGCCGCAAAGGCGTCCCCGGCAAAGGAAGCGAGATAAAGCACGCCGGCAAATGCGAGATAAAAGAGTTTCATGTTAGCTCCGTTGCGGCGAAAAATGTCGCCTAGGATTTGCGCTTGGATTGTAGGGCTTTCAAGACTGCCGTCGGCACAAATGCGCTGACATCGCCTCCCATGCCTGCGATTTGACGGACCAATGTGGCCGTTATGGGCCGCGAGGCGGTTCCTGCCGGCAGAAAGACGGTCTGAATGTCAGGTGCCATCTGTCTGTTCATGCCTGCCATCTGCATTTCATAGTCGAGATCGGTCCCATCCCGGAGGCCTCGGATCAGCAGGCTCGCGCCATGCGCGCGTGCCGCGTCGACCACCAGATTGTCGAAGGCAACGACGGAAATGTCGCCTGCCTTGACCGGGAGTGCTTCAGCCAGTGAACTGCGGATCAGCTCGGCCTTCTCGTCATAGGAAAAGAGCGGCGTCTTGCCTGGATGAATGCCGATTGCGACGATAACCTTCGAGGCGACGCTCAGCGCCTGAACGAGCACATCCAGATGTCCGTTTGTGATCGGGTCGAAGGACCCCGGATAAAAAGCTGTCGTCATGTGCCCGGCCGTTTCTTTCGACGCCTTTTGTCACGGATAATGGCTTCCCGCAAGTCATTTGCCCGCAACTGAACGATGGATGAATGCGCCGTTCAAGGCGGCTTCAGATGCCCATCCTTATAACAGGCAGCGTCATCAACCGTTGCCGTCCGGCAGCGGCCCTACCCGGAAAAGTCTCATGTTGGTCATTCTTGTCGTGGTTGCCGTCTTCCTCTCTCTCATTGCGGAATCTCTCTATTCCTACGTGCAGAGCCGCAATGATGCCGATTGGGTGCGTTCCGACGTCCGCGAGCATCGCGCGATCATCAGAACGATGGGTAAGGTGACATTTAAACCGATTAAGCTCTCTGAACGCCAGATGAACGAGGCATTCAAAGTCGCTTCAGATCGGGCTTGGTAAACGACCAGTCAATATCCGACGGAACCATTTCCAGACGGATGCGTTCATTCAACCGAAGCGTAACGCGATACGCCGCACAAGGAAGATAATATGCCCAATAAGGTTACCATGATTAATGCAGTTTGGATGGTAATGATGACAGGTATGGTTGCTGCAACTATCGCGCTTTACGATCAGAAAGTTGATGCGTCCAAGGTATATGGCCCCTATGCGTCGGCACGCGCCGCCGTCATGAGCCAGTACTGAGGGACGTGAGCGCAACGGCCAGGAGGCTTGCCCATGTTCACGATCTTAACTGTGCTTACCGCCCTTATCAGCATCATGTTTGTCGTGTCCGTGGCGTCAACAGTCACTGCCCTGCGCCGCGAAAGCGAAGACCTCAAGAAGATGAACAGCAAGCATAGCGTCTTCTAGACGCGCTGTTCGATCAAAGAGCGATTACGAGATTTGACGTGCCATGACCGGACGAATTCTTCGTCCGGTTTTTCGTTGTAAGCAAAATAAACCTCCACCTTCGGTGGAGGACTGGACGTGTTCTACATTGTGATTGAGAGACCTCCGTGCTTGGACCGTTATGCTGGCCGAGACATAGAACGGAGGTTTTATGGATGAGCGATCACAATCCCACGCGACGTGGGACTGCAAATATCACGTGGTGTTTTCAAGCAAGTACCGAACCAAACGACTTTACGGGGACTTGCGCCGTGAGTTGGGTGACTTGCTGCACAGGCTTGCTCAACAAAAGGACTGCCGGATCGAGGAAGGGCACTTGATGCCCGACCATGTGCATATGCTGATATCGATCCCACCGAAGTATTCGGTGTCGCACATCGTCGGCTTCTTGAAGGGCAAAACAGCCCTTTACGTGGCCAATAAATATGCCCGCAAGCGGCGCTACAAAGGCTATCACTTTTGGGCGCGTGGGTACTTCGTGTCTACGGCTGGCTATGATGAGCAGGTCGTCAGACGATATATCCGTAATCAAGAAAAGGCCGACAAAGCTTCCGACTTTGCCGACCTGTTTAACACTAGCTACTAACCTATAGCAAAACCGCTTCTAGCGGTTCAAGCGCAGCGTTTCAAACCTCCACCTCTGGTGGAGGTCATGACTTACGCATCGCTGGCTGTTAGATCGACCGCAGCGTCCAGTCGACGATCTGGCTCGCCACTGCCGAGAACGCACGATCGAGCGCCTTCACGTAGCCATCGTTTGATCCCCCGCCGGCGGGCACCGCCTGCCTGAAGACCTTTTGTGTGCGCACGGAACCATTGCGATCGTTGAGGATCTTGGCGGAGATCTCGACCACGGCCTGGCTGCCGTTGCCGGCACGCACCTCGAACGCACGGATATCGGTTACGACCTGATAGTCGATCGCAAGCCCCTGCCCCGGAATGCCCACACCGGTGAGCTTGCCTGAGTTCTCGTAGGCCTGGACCAGCTTGGCCTGCACCATGCGGGGCAGCTTATCGCCCCACTGCGCCTTGGCCAGATATTGGATCTCTGACGGAGACACCCGGACCACGATCTGGTCGCTGTCCAGCGGCTTGAGCGCCGTCGGCAGCTGGACCAGGATCTGGCGACCTTTTGCGGATGGCCCGCTGCCGGTCGCCGTTGCGGACAGATCATAGGTATTGTTCTTGGCGGACGTTCCGCAGCCCACAAGCGCAGCGGCCAGCAGCGGCATGGCGATCGCGGTCCTCAACAGCCACGAACGGCGCACCAAAAAATCCGATACAGCCATATGCTGACTTCCCCTCTTACCGCCGCGTCCGGCCGTCAAATTGCTTTACTGTGTCGCCGCCGAAGATCAGCCGCTGCGGATTTTGGTCAAAATTGCTGATCGCGTCGTTCAAGTTCTGAACGGTCGAGCGCGTATCGTTGATCAGCGACTGTACGTCGCGCAGTCCGCCGCTCGAGAATTTCTGCAGATTATCCGCGATCGGGCCGATGCGAGCGTTCAGGTTGTCCGCGACCTTCTTAAAGGAATCCAGCGTATCGCGCGCCTGGGTGAACAGCGACTGTGTGCTGTCGGAACCAAGCAATGTATCGAGCTTCGCCATGATGCCGTCGACACGGGTCGAAGCGGCGTTCAGCTTGCTGGCCATCTGCGTCACGTTCTGGATCGTCTGGTCGATGTCCTTCTGGTGGGAAGAAACGGTATTCGCCACATCCTTGATCGAGGCGACGGCGACGCGCGCATCCTTTGTCGCCTGAGCGATATCGTCGACCGATCCCTTGACCTTTGCCGGGTCGATCTGCCCGACGAGCGTATCGACCTTGTCGAGTGTTGCCTGGGCCTTCTTGCCGACCTCGTTATAGGTCGAAGCCGTTTCCTGGAACTTTTGAATGGCGCCCTTCAGGTCGCCGGATGCATTGGCGACGTCGTCGCTGACCTTCTCCGCATTCGCGAGAATATGGTCGATCTTCTTGGCGTCCACAGCCTTGACCAGTGCCTCGACAGCCTCAAGCGTGGAATCCACCCGGCCGGAAACCTTGCGAACGGTATTGGACAGATCGCCAACGCTCTGCAGGAAGGAATCGATGTTTCCTGAATTCTTTGCGAGTGCGTCCGAGAAGGTCTCGGCATTCTGCAGGGTCTTGGTCAGCGGCCCTCGTGCATCCTTTACGAATCCCTGCACCTGGCCGACGGCGTCATTCGCGCGATCGAGGATCTTGTCTGCGGTCGCAAGCAGGTTCGTGACGCTTGATTGCTCGGCGACGATCACCGCGCGCTTCCCGGTCGCAAGAGACTCCTGCACGATGTTCTTGTCGCCCACGCGGCCGCCGGAGAGCTCGATATAGGCCGCGCCTGTGAGGCCCTGGATTTCAAGAATGGCCTTTGTGGAGGGATAAATTGGTGCATCCACGCGTACTTCGGTGAACGCCAACGAGAATTGGGGATCGTCGGCATCGATCGAAAGCGATTTGACCGAGCCGACCTGAATACCGTTGAAACGCACCGGAGAGCCGACGCTGAGCCCGTTCGCCGAGCCCGGAATGCGTACGATCAGTTCAGCCATCGGGCCGCCCCGACCGTATTCGGCCATCCAGTAGACAAAGCCGAACGCGGCCGCGATCACGAGCACCGTGAAAAAGCCGACAATCGTGTAATTTGCTTTGGTTTCCATTCCGGTTATTTCCCGCGGCTATCTTGCGCCGGCCTGTCGTGGGCGGCGGTGTGGCTGTCCTGCGGCACGATGGAGCGCGCGCGTTTGCCCTTGAAATAGGCCTGAACCCACGGATCATCGTAGGCCAGCATGTCCTCTACGGTCCCCTCCACCATCACGCGCTTCTTACCGAGCACCGCAATGCGATCGCAAACCGAAAACAGGCTGTCGAGGTCATGGGTCACCATGTAGACGGTCAGGCCGAGCGTATCGCGAAGCTTGGCGATAAGTTCGTCGAACTCGGCAGCACCGATCGGGTCCAGGCCGGATGTCGGCTCGTCCAGGAACACCAGTTCCGGATCCAGCGCCAGCGCACGCGCAAGGGCGGCGCGCTTGATCATGCCGCCCGAGAGCTCCGACGGGTATTTGTCGGCGGCGTCGGCAGCAAGGCCGACCAGGCGGATCTTCAGATGCGCGAGCTCGTCCATCAGCGACGTCGGAAGGTCCAGATACTCGCGCATCGGCACCTGGATGTTTTCCTTCACCGTCAACGACGAGAACAACGCGCCCTGCTGAAAGAGAACGCCGAGACGCATATCCAGCGAGTTGCGCTGCTGTTCGTTCAGTTCATCGAAGTCCTGGCCGAGAATCTTGATCTGGCCTGACTGTCGCGGCAGCAGGCGCAACACCGTGCGCATAAGCACTGACTTGCCGGCACCCGACGCGCCGACGAAACCAAGGATCTCGCCGCGGTAGATGTCGAGATTCAGCTTGTCGAGGACGATCTTCGACCCGAAGCCGACGGTGACGTCGCGCGCTGAAAGCACGATGTCCCGCTCCTCTTCTCGTGTCGTCGTCACTTGTTCGTCCACGTCCGATCCCTAGAAATTGATAGCCGCATAGAACATGGCAAAAAGCCCGTCCATGAGAATGACCACGAAGATCGCCTTCACCACAGCAGCCGTCACATGCTGACCGAGCGACTCAGCACTACCACCCACTTTTAAGCCTTCGACGGCCGCAACGATACCGATAACAAGCGCCATGAACGGCGCCTTGATCATGCCGGACAGCACAGTCGACAGCGTGATGGCCTCATGCAGGCGTGCCAGGAAGTTCGCGAAAGTGATGCCCGAATAGGCCCAGGCAACCACAGCAGCGCCGAACAGGGAGGCAAAATTGGCAATGACGGTCAGCAGCGGCAGGGCGACGGTGAGCGCAACGAGGCGCGGGAAAATCAGGACGCCGACCGGGTTGAGCCCCATGACCTTCAGCGCGTCGACTTCCTCACGCATCTTCATCGAACCGATTTCAGCGGTGATCGCGCTGCCCGAGCGGCCCGCGATCATGATGGCCGTCAGCAAGACGCCGATTTCGCGTAGCTGCAGAATACCGACGAGGTCGACCACGAAGACTTCGGCGCCGAAATACCGAAGCTGGAAGGCCCCCTGCTGGGCGATAATCGCCCCAATGAGGAAGGACATCAGCAGAATGATCGGCACGGCGCGTACGCCCATGTGGTCGATCTGGTTGACGATGGAGGCAGGCGAAACGCCGCTGCCGCGGCCGAACTTCATCTGCGCACCGCGAACGGCCGACCCGAGGATGTACATCGCCGCGGCGAGGTTGTTCCAGATGTCGTAGGTGATCTTGCCGATGGGGGCAAATACCCGCTGCGCCAGAGATTGCTTGGGGCCAGGCTCCTGCTTCTGTTCGGCGGGTTCTTCCGAGAAGGACGCAATCAACTCGTCGATATGAGGATTGCTGCCTTCGAACCGTACGCTGCCGCCGCCCGCTTCCACCTGTTTCTTCAACCGGCAAAGCAGCCAGACACCGGCGGTATCGATGTCGGTGACGGCCGATAGATCCAGCGTGACATCCCCGCTGCCGCGCGCTGCAAGCTTCTCGAAATCGTTGAGGACAAGGTGGACGTTGGCGCTTCGCCAGTTTCCCTCGAGATGGACGTGCTTACCCGAACCATTGGCTTGGTCGTCCACATGCAGTGAGGCGGCGTTACGGTTTTCGGATTTCAAAACGCTTGTGTCTTTCAAGGCTTACGGCGACATTGCCGACTCGCGAACAATGGTTCGCCGCTCGCGTCCAATATACCGAAGCCACACAAGATTTCCATGCGTGCAGGATTGCAAATATGCCACGGTCGCTCGAAATTAGAACAGACTCCTTCCCCATTGCAGGGACGTTTACGATCTCGCGCGGTGCCAAGACCTGGGCGGAGGTCATTGCCTGCATCGTCACCGAAAACGGCGTTTCCGGCTGGGGCGAGTGCGTTCCCTACCGTCGTTACGGCGAGACCATGGAAAGTGTTGCGGCGCAGATCGAGGCCGCGAAGCCGCTGGTGGAGGCAGGGCTTTCGCTCGCCGATCTCCAGCGAGCCATGCCTCCGGGAGCCGCGCGCAACGCTGTCGACTGTGCGCTTTGGGATCTTCGAGCCAAGCAATCGGGAACCTCTGTGGCGACGATACTTGGTTTGTCCGAGCCGCGCCCGCTGACGACCGCGTACACGATTTCGCTTGGTGAACCTGACGTGATGGCCGAGCAGGCCCGCGCAAACCCTGGCCGCGCCTTGTTGAAGGTCAAGGTCGGCACTGGCGACGACGAGAGCCGAATTCGCGCCGTCAGGGCGGCAGCCCCCGATGCCGCTATCATTCTCGACGCCAATGAAGGTTGGCCGGAAGCGATGCTCGAACATCATCTGCGTGTATCCGCCGAGGCGGGCGTCGCCCTCGTGGAACAGCCCCTTCCCGCGGGCAAGGATGAAATGCTGGCCGTGATCGATCATCCGCTCCTGATCTGCGCCGACGAAAGCGTCCATCACGCCGGCGATCTCGCCAGCCTTCGCGACCGCTACGATGCTATCAACATCAAGCTCGACAAGACAGGTGGCTTGACCGAGGCGCTCGTGATGAAGCGCGAAGCGCAGCGCCTGGGCTTCAAGATCATGCTGGGCTGCATGGTCGGAACATCGCTTGCGATGGCACCAGCGGTCCTGCTTGCCCAGGACGTGGAGTTCGTCGATCTCGATGGGCCCCTGCTTCTTGCGCGGGACCGCGAGCCCGGTCTTCGCTACACGGCATCGCTCGTCTGGCCGCCAGAAGCGAGCCTCTGGGGCTGAAGATAGTAGGCAACAATGATAAGGCCGAGGCCCAGCAGGGCGGCGGTGGCCATCACGTAGTAGCTGGCAAGACCGAGAATGGCGTAGATGTATCCCGATGCGATCGTCATCAGCGCCATGAACATGCCGTTGTAGAAGAAGTAGGCGCCTTGGGCCGACGATTCCTGCGTTTCCTGAACGCTGGCCACGATTCTCCGCTGCACGCCAGTGTGGACGAAAGCGAAGCTGAAGGCGTGGAGACATTGCAGCAGGAAGAAGCCGACAAATCCCCAGTGCAGCGGGAAGAGGATCCAGCGACAGATACAGACGCCGGCACCGAAGCGGATGAGCGTCCAGGCATCGAAACGCCGGCTGAGGCGCCTCGACAGGAAGAAGACCGTGACTTCCGCGGCAACGCCGGCACTCCAGAGCACGGCGATCTCGGTGCCGGAGAAGCCGAGATCCCGCCAGTAGATCGATGCAAACGTATAGAGCAATGCGTGGCTGGACTGCTGGATGGCAACACCGATCAGGAGAACCAGCAGATGCGGCTGGCGCAGCGAACTGCCGGTTGCCGCGGGAATGTCGACAGGCGTGCCACGCCGGCGCGTCGGGCCGATCCGTGGACAGTACATCGCCATGACCATCGTCATCACGAATCCGAAGATCATCACCGGCAACACCATTTCGCCGCCCCAACGGCCGATCAGCCGGCCGCCGACCAGCGTCGAGATGATGAAGGCAATCGAACCCCAGACGCGCATCGAACCGTAATCGAGACCCCAGCGCCGAACGCCGGAGATGACGATCGACTCTACCACCGGGATATAGGGGGAGAACGTGGCGCCCTGGATCGTATAAACGATCAGAACCGGCCAGAACGTCGTCGTCCAGTAAAGGGCGATCGCCGTCAGCAGTGAAAGCCCACCCGAAAACACAAGAACGTCCGCACGCTCCTTCATCCGGTCCGCGTACATCGCGACAATGGGTGCGACCAGCACGCGCACGATCATCGGCACGGCAAGGATAAGGCCGATTTCATGATCGGTGAATTTGTGAAGTGCCAGCCAGACTGGAAAGAAGGGCAAGGCAACGCCGTTCACAAGGAGAGGCGCGCAGTAGGACAGCGCGCTTAGCAATCGGAAGCGCGGTGGCGCGCCCTCTCCCCTGGAGAGATTTTGAACGGGAATCATGGGTAGACCTGAAGGAAACTGACCGTTGCCTAACACGTCAACCTAAGGGCGACTATGGCAAGAAATAGCCCGCCCAAACCGATTTCAAAAATAATTGGGGGCTGTCGCGCGAACGCAACGCCCGAAGGGTGCCTTCGATAAATGAGAAGTGCCGAAGCAGCCTGCCTACGCGGCCTGCTGCGCGAGTTCCGGCTTCTGGTGTTCGATGGCAAGCGTAACAGGTTGAGCGTCGGCCATCGTGCGCCATTCGATCAATTCGAATGTGCCGTCCATGTGTTCGACGATTGCCGTGCAGCTTTCCACCCAGTCGCCGGTGTTGATGTAGCGGATACCGTCCATGTCCTCCATGACAGCATGATGGATGTGGCCACAGATCACGCCGTCGGCGTCGTGCTTGCGCGCCTCGTCGGCAACGACCTTCTGGAACTCGCCGATGAAGTTCACCGCATGCTTAACCTGCAGCTTGGCCCAGGCGGAGAACGACCAGTACGGCATTCCAAGGCGTCTGCGAACGGCGGCAAGGCCGACATTGATCATGATCGCCATGTCGTAGGCCCAGTCGCCGAGATAAGCGAGCAGCCGCGCGTTGCGAACGACGACATCGAACTCGTCGCCGTGAAGCACGAGATACTTCTTGCCGTCGGCTGCCTCGTGCATCATCCGTTCGGCGACTTCAATGCCGCCGAAGTGCATGCCTGGAAAGTCGCGGAGGAATTCGTCGTGATTGCCGGGTATGTAGATGACGCGCGTGCCTTTGCGCGCCTTGCGCAGCAGCTTCTGCACGACGTCGTTACAATCCTGCGGCCAGTACCAGCTGCGCTTCAGGCGCCAGCCATCGACGATATCGCCGACGAGATAGACGGTGTCGGCCTCGTGATATTTAAGGAAATCGAGCAGAAAATCCGCCTTTGCGGCCTTCGAGCCGAGATGTACGTCGGAAATAAAGAGCGTACGGAAGTGACGGGTATCCATATTATCCTTCACAAGCATCCTGCCCGTGTCCCTGGTTCATCTATGTCTCTGAAAACCAGAGTCGTGTTTCAGGAAGATGACATCCCCTCTCCTCGCCGGTTTTTGCACATCGGTCCCAAGGTCTCGAAACCATGGTTCAAATTGAGCAATTTTCGAAAATTTGACTGTCCAGCGGTTGCGTTTGATGTATTGAAGGCCACCAAAGACAGCATGCGACAGCCCGGAGACGACGATGGATCATCACGAAAAATCCAAGACGGAAGCGAATACGGCAGGCGGAAGCCTCGATGAGCAGGCACT
Source organism: Rhizobium sp. AC44/96 (assembly GCF_001692185.1). Classification (NCBI taxonomy): domain Bacteria; kingdom Pseudomonadati; phylum Pseudomonadota; class Alphaproteobacteria; order Hyphomicrobiales; family Rhizobiaceae; genus Rhizobium; species Rhizobium sp. AC44/96. Next base: position 11,097 of record NZ_LXKO01000023.1, on the reverse strand, counting down.
GTTCTTCCACCGCTACCCCCGTCCCGGAAAACTCGAGATCCAGGCCACCAAGCCGCTCGGCAACCAGCGCGACCTTGCGCTCGCCTATTCGCCCGGCGTTGCTGCTCCCTGCCTCGCCATTCGCGACAACCCGGAGACGGCTGCGGATTATACCTCACGCTCGAACCTCGTTGCGGTCATCTCCAACGGCACGGCAGTGCTGGGCCTGGGCAATATCGGCCCCCTGGCATCGAAGCCGGTGATGGAAGGCAAGGCGGTCCTCTTCAAGAAGTTCGCCAACATCGACGTTTTCGATATCGAAGTGGATGCCACGACCGTCGATCAGATGGTCTCGACGGTTGCGTCGCTGGAGCCCACCTTCGGCGGTATCAACCTCGAGGATATCAAGGCGCCCGAATGTTTCGAGATCGAGCGCCAGCTTCGCGAGAAGATGAAGATCCCGGTCTTCCACGATGACCAACACGGTACCGCCATCATCGTTGCCGCGGCTATCCTGAACGGTCTGGAACTGGCCGGCAAGAAGATCGAAGAGGTCAAGATCGTCGCCTCCGGCGCCGGTGCTGCCGCACTCGCTTGCCTCAATCTCCTCGTCACGCTCGGCGCGAAGCGCGAGAACATCTGGGTCCACGATCTCGAAGGCCTCGTCTACGAAGGCCGCGTCGAGTTGATGGACGAATGGAAGAGCGTCTACGCGCAGAAGAGCGATACGCGCACGCTCGCCGAAAACATCGGCGGCGCCGATGTCTTCCTCGGTCTCTCCGCTGCCGGCGTGCTGAAGCCGGAGCTGCTGGCACAGATGGCGGATAAGCCGCTGATCATGGCGCTCGCCAATCCAAACCCCGAAATCATGCCGGATCTCGCCCGCGCCGCCCGCCCGGATGCGATGATCTGCACGGGGCGTTCGGACTTCCCGAACCAAGTCAACAACGTCCTCTGCTTCCCGTACATCTTCCGCGGCGCTCTCGATTGCGGCGCCGTCACGATCAATGAGGAAATGAAGATGGCGGCCGTTCGCGCCATCGCAGCCCTTGCCCGCGAAGAACCGTCTGACGTCGCCGCTCGCGCCTATTCCGATGAAACGCCGATCTTCGGGCCGAACTATCTGATCCCCTCGCCGTTCGATCCGCGCCTCATCCTCCGCATTGCGCCTGCTGTCGCCAAGGCTGCGGCAGAGAGCGGTGTCGCCGTGCGCCCGATCACCGATTTCGATGCTTACCTCGACCAGTTGAACCGCTTCGTCTTCCGCTCCGGCTTCGTCATGAAGCCGATCTTTGCCGCTGCGAAGAACGCCGACCGGAAGCGGGTGATCTTCTCCGAAGGCGAAGACGAGCGCGTATTGCGCGCTGCCCAGGTGCTGCTTGAAGAAGGCATTGCAAAGCCGATCCTCATCGGTCGTCCGCAGGTCATCGAGACCCGTCTGAAGCGCTACGGCCTACGCATCCGGCCGCTGTCGGATTTCGACGTGATCAACCCGGAAGACGATCCGCGTTTCCGTGAATATGTCGATCTCTATCTGTCGCTGGTCGGCCGCCGCGGTGTCATCCCCGAAGCCGCCCGCACCATCGTGCGCACGAACACCACCGTGATCGGCGCCCTTGCCCTGAAACGCGGTGAAGCCGATGCGCTGATCTGCGGTCTTGAGGGCCGCTATGAGAAACACCTGCGCGACGTGCGCCAGATCGTTGGCAAGCGGAAGGATGTTCGCGACTTCTCGGCGCTCAGCCTCTTGATTTCGCAGCGCGGTGCGACCTTCTTCACCGACACGTACGTCACCTTCAATCCGACGGCCGAGGAGGTCGCGGAATCGGCGGTTCTGGCAGCCGAGGAAATCAAGCGTTTCGGCATCACGCCGCGCGTTGCCCTCGTCTCCCATTCGAACTTCGGTTCTCGCGAGTCCGAAAGCGCGACGAAGATGCGCGCGGCTCTGAGCCTGGTTCGCGAAAGCGCGCCGACGCTTGAGGTCGATGGTGAAATGCATGGCGAAAGCGCGATCACCGAGACACTACGAAAGCGCGTCATGCCGGATACGACGCTCCACGACGAAGCGAACCTCCTGGTGTTCCCGAACCTCGACGCGGCCAACATCACGCTCGGTGTGGTGAAGTCGATGACCGACGGCCTTCATGTCGGTCCGATCCTTCTCGGTGCCGCGCTGCCGGCTCATATTCTCGCGCCGTCGGTCACCTCGCGCGGTGTGGTCAACATGGCCGCACTCGCCGTGGTCGAGGCCTCTCAGCCAGCCTGAGTGGCCGAAACCGAGAAAATGCTTTAGGATTCCGACGGCAGCTTGTTAAGACAAACAAGCTAAGACAAGGGGCGGCGACACGCGTCGCCCCGACTGGTATTTGCTCATTTGCGGGACGATGCCTTGAAACGCCGGAACCTGTCTCTCGCGCTGCTGATAGCCCTCTCGACGACGCCCGCTGCCGCGCAAGTCGCACCGATCTGCGGTGAGCTGCGCGCACGGCTTGCCGATCTGCCGCAGGTGATCGGCAGCAACCCGGAAGTCCGGCGCTTTGCAAGCGCCATCGCCGAGCAGAACCTTGAGCTTCGCAAAGTGAGAGGCGACTTGCGGCGCAACGGCTGCACTTCAGGAAGCATGGTGGTCATCGGCGGTGACGATGCGGATTACTGCAGCGAGCTCGAGCAGGCCGAAGCCAGGATGGCCGACAATATCCGTTACCTGCAGGACCGACGCGACGAACTGCGCTCGCAGAGTGAGGATACGCGGACCCGCAACGAGCTGATGGCCGCGCTCGACGCCAATAGCTGCAACGAGGAACCGCCTGTCAGCGACGATCCTCGATATGCCGAGCCGCCGAGCGTCGAAGATCAGGCGATGCGCAACGATACCTTCATTCCGCTCGGAGGGAGCCCAGGCCGCAGGTTTTATGGTGGCGTCGGCACGCAAGGCCTTTCCGACCTCAATACCGTCTGCGTACGGACCTGTGATGGCGGGTTCTTCCCGATCAGCTCTAATGCGACCTCATTCGACTTCGCCCGCGACGCCGACACCTGCTCGAAGATGTGCCCTGGTATCGATACCGAACTCTTCTATCATGACGTTTCGAACACCGAGACGTCGAACATGACGTCGACGACATCGGGCGCGCCCTACAGCGCGCTGCCCAATGCCTTTGCCTACAAGAACCGCAAGCCCGGCGAGAAGTCTTCCTGCACCTGCGATCTCCCCGGTTATTACGAACGCATGCGGAAAAATCAGTCGGCAGTCAGCGAGCCTCCGCAAAAAGGCTCGATCACAACGATCCAGACCGCGAAGCCGGCGCCTGCCCCCTCTACCGCGCCTGCCCCGCAGGCTACCGTGCCGGATCGGCCGTATGAGCCACAGAGCGGCAAGGTGCGGCAGGTCGGCCCGCAGTTCCTCGCGGGCGATCAGGAAACGATAGATTTGAAACATCCGATGACCCCGGGCGCCCAGCCGCAACAGCAGTGACGCTTACGAACCGTCTTCCGTTCGCCCCCACGCATCGCTGAAGATCAGTTCTGAAAGCGGCACACGCTGCCGCCAGCCTTTGACTGCGAGCTCAGGCTGGTCATAGAGCTGATCGACATAGCCGACACAGAGCCAGGCCACGATTTCGACCCGTTCCGGGACGCCGAGTATCTGCTTCAGCTCCGCCTCGTGAAAGATGCTGACCCAGCCAACACCGATGCCTTCCGCCCGCGCGGCGAGCCACAGGTTCTGGACGGCGCAAACCGTGGAATAAGAATCCATGCGCCGATTGTGTGTTCGCCCGAGCACCACATCGCCACATCGGTCCGGATCACAAGTGATGCAGATTCCGAGAGGTGCACTCCGGATGCCTTCCAGCTTCAGTGCACGATATGTCGCCTGTTGCTGGCCGGAGAACATCTCTGCGGCCTCGATATTGGCGCGATTGAAAGCCTTCCAGACGCGGAGCCTCACGTCCTGGTCGCGCACCAGGATGAAATTCCAGGGCTGCATGAAGCCGACCGAAGGCGCGTGATGCGCGGCCTCAAGCAGCCGCCTGACAGCGTCGTCAGGTATCGGGTCCGGCAGGAATTGGGATCGAACATCCCGTCTGGTTTCGATTGCCTTGTAAACGGCCGCGCGTTCGTCGGCCGAAAAGGCACCAGCTCTCGATAGAGAGCCAGATTTGTCTGGTCGCATCGTCAATCCCCAACAATACAACCGCCCGCCGTCCACGCGGGTCAGTCTATGATTGTCGGGCCGGTCTTCTGACTTGGCGTCATCCGTCTGTCGCGCCTTCCCGGCGCAAGCCAGTGGCATATCAAGCGGCAGACGTCGGCCTTACAGCGTTGGGCACGTTCCGGTCTTTCACCGAATTCCCGATTCTCCCGCCGCTTGGCGGGCACCCGACGCGCGTTCTATGTCGCGAAACGAAGACAAAGGCAATCGTTCAACCCGATACCGGGAAGTAGCGGACATACGCGAACTCGTCACCATTCGGTGACCAGTTCGGAACGTTGATCGTCCCCTGCCCGCCGAAGAGCTCGAGCAACGTTGTCAGATTGCCGCCATCCATGTCCATCATCCGCAGCCGGACATTCAGGTCGCGCGGGTGGTCGAACACGTCAGGATCGTATGAGAGGATCAGAATCCGGTCGTTATCGGGCGACGGATGGGCAAACCAGTTGCCGTAGTTGTCCTGCGTGACCTGCTCGAGCCCGGTGCCATCCGGGTGGATGCGCCAGATCTGCATCAGGCCGGTGCGGCTCGAGTTGAAGTAGATCCAGCGGCCGTCGGCGGAGTAATCAGGACCGTCATTGCGCCCCTCGCCCTGGGTCAGGCGCCGCTCTTCGCCACCCTCGACCGAAATCGTGTAGATATCGAAGACGTCGTTGCGGATGCCGCAATAGGCGAGTTCCTTCCCGTCTGGCGACCAGCCATGCCAGTAAGACGGAAGGTTCTGGGTAACCAGGCGCGGCGTGCCGCCTTCGATCGGCAGGACATAGATCGCCGATTTCCCGAACTCGGTCTTGTCCGAGATGACGATCTGCGTTCCATCAGGCGAGATGCCGTGATCATTGTTGCACTGGACGGCGAAGCCGGTATCCAATCTCTCGAAGTCGCCTGAGCCGTCGAGGGCGAGGCGATAGAGCAGCCCGTCGCCGTTGAGCAGCAGATAGCTCCCGTCGGGCGAGAAATTCGGTGCTTCGACAAGCTTTTCGGTCTGCCAGACAATCCGGGCAGTGCCCGTTCGAACGTTGTAGATCTCTACGGAACTGCGCACGCCAAGCCTCCTCAAACTCAAACCGGTCCCTGACCTACGCGACCGATCGATTGGGCGCAAGAAAACTCTGGGCGGCTGCATTGCCCGAAAGGGCGATACCCTTTCCGTTCAGGCTCGGCGGGCATCAACAAAATGCGAGAACTGCAGGAAACTAAAACGGTTCATCTAGCGTTCATGACCAAGATGTGACAGTTCGGTGAAGGTTTTATGATATTGGAGTTTCACCGTTGATCGCGCAAGTTTTAAGGTCCGGAGCGGCGTCTCGTGTCGCGTCGTTCTACGCTGGCGCGGGTGAAGGTCGTGCCTCCATATCGCGCGGCGCTGTGGGGATCGCCCTTTCTGCGCTGATTGCACTTTTTGCAACGATTACGGTTGAAATGATCGCACGCGGCGGCGTTGGCGACGTGGGGACATTCCTCACCTCAACAGCCCGTCCCGGCATGACCACTGTGGTGATGCTGACGGTGCTGATGCTCACCCTCGATGCCGCTTTCGGCCGACGCTTTCTATCCGCCTTGATCGTCCTGCCGCTGGTGATCGTTCCCGCCTTCGTTTCCAATCAGAAGCAGCATTACCTCTCTGATCCTCTCTATCCGTCGGATATCCTGTTCGGTCGGCAGATCATGGAGCTTCTGCCTGTCATGGTGCGCGAGCGACCGGTCACGGCGGTCGCGCTGGCAATTGGCATCCTGTTGTCGCTGGCCGGCATGGTCTTCGCCTGGCGCTTTGCATGGCGGCATTTCCCAAAGCTGCAGAGCAAGACGCGCGTCAGGTGTCTTTGCCTCGGTCTGCCCGTGGTCGCCGCGTTCGGCTCGCTGATGGACTACTCGCAATACTCCTGGATCCGCGATCGCCTGCAGGTCGTGCCGATGATGTGGGATCAGAAGGAAAATTACCGCAGCAACGGGTTCATCCTTGCCTTCATCTTCAACGTCCCGATGGCCGACGTCGCCGCACCCGCAGGCATTGGCCCGCAGGCGCTGGACGCCATTCCGGCACGCAACTACGGCTATCTCAGCGGCCCGAGCGAAAAGCCGGATGTCATCATGGTGATGAGCGAGTCCTTCTGGGATCCGACACGCCTGAAGACGCTGAAGCTGTCGGCCGATCCGATGCCGAACATCCGCGCTGCCCAGTCGGGCTACGTCTTCTCGCCGGAGTTCGGCGGCATGACCGCCAATGTCGAGTTCGAAGCGCTCACCGGTTTCTCGAACGCATTCCTGCCCTATGGCAGCATTCCCTATCAGCAGTATATCCGTAACGACATTCCCTCACTGGCGACCTTCTTCCGTGGGCAAGGCTATGCCGCTCGCGCACTGCATCCCTTCAGCGGCTGGTTCTGGAACCGCAACGAGGTCTACAAGGACTTCGGCTTCGAGGAGTTCCGTAGCGAGGAAACGATGCCGGCGATGGAAAAGCGCGGCATTTTTGCCTCCGACGATGCGCTGATGAAGGAGATCATGCAGGAGGCGGATGGGATGGATCGCCCCTTCTTCTTCTTCGCTGTCACCTTGCAGGGACATGGTCCTTACGAGCCCAATCGCTACAGCAAGAACACGATCGACATCCAGGGCGCTGGCCTGACCGATTCAGATCGTGCGACGCTCGGGACCTATACGCAGGGCGTGAAGGAGGCTGACGACAGCTTCAAGATGCTCACGGACTGGGCAAGCAAGCGCGAACGCGAAACCATCATCGTGCTCTGGGGCGATCATCTGCCGCCACTCGGCAGCGTCTACATGGATACTGGCTATATGCCGGATCAGGTCGCGACCCGTAAGGCATCCGTCAGCGTGATGAAGCAGGAGCACGAGACACCGCTCGTCATTTGGTCCAACAAGAAGGGCGTGAAGTCCAATGTCGGAACCATCAGCCCCTCGTTGCTGCCTTATCACCTCTTGAAGTTCGCAGGCTACGAGCACCCCTATTACACCGGCTTCCTGGGTCGTGTTCAGAAGAAGTATGCGGTTGTTGATCGCTACCAGCTGATCGCCCGCGACAACACCCCTTCGCCCGATTGGGTTCTCAACCCCAAGAACCTGGATCCGCTGGTCCGCGACTATCGCTATCTCCAGCATGACATCATGTTCGGAAAGGCGCAGTCCCTTGAGCGCTTCTTCCCGCAGCATGCCTGGCTGAACAGCGCCGGCTTGTGACGGCAATGCGGGGCTGACCGCATTGCAATTTGGCATGAGAACGGAATACTTCGCCCCGAAGCAAAACAATGCATCGGGAGTCGATCCATGCACAATCTATCCGATTTCGTACACCATCATTTCGATAAGTCCACTGGCGAGCTCAGTGATATCGAGAAGCGCGTTCTCGCCAAGGCGCATGAGCGCAAGATCATCTCGACCAACGTCAATGCCGCCTTGCAGGCGAACGCGTCTCTAGGCGAACGCCTGGCGGATTCCATAGCGCGCGTCGGTGGTTCCTGGGGTTTCATCACCGGCTTTCTGGCTTTTCTCGTCGTCTGGTGCGTGGCCAACACCATCGTGCTCGCGACCGGAGCATTCGATCCCTATCCGTTTATCTTCCTGAACCTCGTGCTCTCGATGCTCGCGGCCATTCAGGCACCGATCATCATGATGTCGCAGAACCGTCAGGCCGAGCGGGACCGCTTCGAGGCTGCGAAGGATTACGAGGTAAACCTCAAGGCGGAACTGGAGGTATTGTCGCTGCACCAGAAGATCGACATGCAGGTTCTGACCGAGATCGCGGCCATGCGCGAAGAGCTTGGCAGGCTTTCGCAACGCCTGACGAGCTGAATAGAGCCTGGGGCGATTTAACTATATCGAGCGATCAGCAAGAGAGCGTGCGCATCGTCCATTGAAAAAGTGCAGTAAGTGTAAGAGGAGAGCGGCGAGGATATACCCGCCAGGCTGAGCAGACATGGATGAGACTTGCCGCACCATTCCCCGCACCGTTCCAAGCGGGAAGGTTCATACACGTGACGAAATCCTCTACCATCCCGCATTCCTGTCGGTCGAACGCCAGATCGCCCTGCATCTTATAGGCATCCACAAGCGGGCACCACGCCTCGCGCGTCTTGTGGCCTCCCACCGCAAATGGCTGCTGACGCACTCACTGTTTGCCATGAACATAGGTCGTGACCGAACAGATCCGACGTCCGGGCTGACGGCAAGCCGATTGATGCAGGTAGCGACCGATCTCAAGGTGGCGAGCAAGAACACGGCGGCATCCTTCCTGTCGGAGCTGCTGGCATACAAGTTTCTGCGCGATGTTCCTGACGAAAGCCCTGATCGCCGGCTTCGACGGCTGGAGACCACCGAGGTTAGCAACGAAGCCATGCTGTCCTGGTTCCTGGGGCACATGTCCTGCCTCGATCGTCTGGACGGCGGAAACCGCGCGGCGATGACAGCGGCGGAGCCGCGCCTCTTCCAGCTGGCCCAGCCGCATGCGGCGACCGCTCTGATCCATGAACCGGGCTGGAGAGACCCGCGCGACAGCATCGGTCATTTTCTCTGGTCCGAGGTCGGTGGGCTCATCTTGCACGAACTGATCAGCCGCCTGCCCGATGACGCCCGCGAGCACGAGCGGATCTATATCGAAGGTGTCAGTTTGAGCGAACTTTGCACCGAGTTCGCGATCTCGCTGACGAACATCAAGCGGATGTTCAAGAAGGCGGAGGTTGTGGGGTTGCTCGGCTGGGACGAACCCCGCAGCCGCGGCAAGCTCTGGCTGTCGCAGTCCTTCATCGAAGACTATTTCTACTGGCAATCCTTCAAGTTCGCCCAACTCGACCGATCGATCCATTGGGCGGCCGCCGAGCTACGCGACGACAATCGGAGGAGTTGAGCGATAAGGTGGCCCACGTCGGCAGATTAGGTCGCAATGATTTATTGTGATGCACGCATCACGTTTATTATGTAATGCAAACTTAATATGTTTGCATGTACGCTTTGGTTGTTCTCACCCAGCTCTAGCTAGCTTAAGGGGTAGTGCAGATGAAGCGCATGAGGCATCTTCTTTTCAACACCCGTGGCGCGGCCGCAATCGAGTTTGCAATTGTCGCCCCCCTATTTCTCCTGGTCGTCCTGACGCTGATCGCCTACGGGATCTATCTAAGCGCGGCGCACGCCTTGCAGCAGTTGACGGCCGACGCCGCACGCACGGCTGTCGCCGGCCTTTCCGAACAGGAACGGACGCAGCTGGTCAACAACTACATCACCATTTCGACACTGAACGATCCGTTGATCGACCGGACAAAGCTGCATGTGTCCGTCGCGACCGACACGCAGAACAGCAATCAGTTCACGGTCACCACGGAATATGATGCCAGCGCATTACCCATCTGGAATCTCTATAGTTTTCCGCTTCCAGACAGCAAGATACGCCGCTTCGCGACGATCCGCATGGGTGGCATATGAGCCGAAAAATGAGCATGACTCTGTCGCGCCTTGCAAGTTCAAAGGATGGCAATATCGCCGTTGCCGCCGCAGTTTGCGCACCGCTGATCCTCTATTGTCTGGCGCTTGGGGTGGACTACGGCATGATGACGCTGCAGCAGCGTCGGCTGCAGCAACTGAGTGACATCGGCGCGATCGTCGCTGCATCCGATATCAACAACGCTGCCGCCAACTTGGTTGCTAACTTTCAGAGAAACGGTCTGAACGTTGCAGTGAAAACCGGTGCCGGGTACACCACCCCAAACGGCAGCCAGCTCCTCAGCAACCAACAGCTCAGCCAGTTCGATGCTGTAGTCCAGTACACGCCAGGGGTTTATGTAGCGGATTCATCCATTTCGTCCGGCCAACGGTTCATTGCCGGAAGTCAGCCATACGATGCCGTAAAAGTTGCAGTGCAGCAGAAGGCGGAGCTGACCTTTGCCGCAACTTTTGCGACGCCTCCGACCTTGAGCGCGGTCGGCACCGCATCGGCTGCCAAGATTGCCGCGTTTTCCATCGGTTCACGTCTGGCGAGCATCAACGGCGGCGTCCTCAATGCCCTCCTGGGTAGCCTGCTTGGAGCCACGGTATCACTGAAGGCGGCCGACTACGACGCATTGCTATCGACGGACGTTGACCTGCTCTCCTTTCTTGACCTGCTTGCCACCAACCTGAACCTCACGGCGGCGAACTACGACGAGCTGCTTGCGACGCAAATCTCCTACCCTCGCCTGCTGAATACACTCGGCAAGACGCCCGGCCTCTCAACGACGGTTACCAAGGCTCTGTCGTCGATTGAGAAGGGGCTTGGGCAGACGCAGCTCAAGGTCAAGCTGGAGGACTTCCTGAGCCTGGGTCCCATGGGCGAGCGGCTGGTCGGCACCGGGTCTCACCTCCAGGTCGACGCGAGTGTCATGGACATACTCTCTGCGACGGCGCTCGCGGCCAACCAGAAAAACCAGGTTGCCGTCACTCTCGCCGGCGCTGTGCCGGGGCTGGCCAATGTGACTTTGAAGCTCTCGATCGGTGAACGTCCGACGGGTGTTACATCAAATACCGTGGGCGCGACCGGTGCCGCGGTAAGGACGGCTCAGATCCGGCTCGCGATTGAGGCAAGCGTTCCCGGACTCGGGGCGATTGCCGGTATCAAGGTGCGGGTCCCCGTTTATGTCGAGGCAGCCTACGCCGAGGCGAAGCTTTCGACCTTCAGCTGCCTCGGTGGCAATCCGAGAAACGCCAGCATCGGCGTCGATGTTGTACCCGGGGTCGCGGAGATAGCGCTCGGCGATGTCGATCCCACGGCAATGGCGAACTTCGGCAGCAAGCCGCGTGTGACGCCCGCGACGCTGATCGACGCCACACTCCTGAAGGTCAGCGGGATGGCCGATGTGAACTTGACCAACACCGCAAAGACGCGCCTGACCTTCCAAAGCAACGACATTACCGCCAAG
>NZ_LXKO01000022.1:478-677 GCF_001692185.1 Rhizobium sp. AC44/96 | reverse complement strand
TATATATGTTTGAGTAATGGTTCACAACGTCGATGAGCGACGCATGGTGCGATAGTAAGGTCATTTCATGTGAGGTAAGTGATGTGTAGTTTGGTTTACTTCGGTCAAGTCGAAGATGACTGTAGGATATAGGATATGGTTCTCTGCGGAATGTTTTGAGGTATGAAATGGGGTAGCTCATTCGTGTTTTTTTTTTTTC
>NZ_LXKO01000021.1:0-34316 GCF_001692185.1 Rhizobium sp. AC44/96 | reverse complement strand
GCAGGCCAGAACCAGAAACGCCGTCTCCGACGCACTCGCAATCATCCTCCAAACAGTCACCCCGCAGGAGTGTCAAAACCACTTCAGCGAGGCTGGATACGAACGGACTTAAAACAATCCCGCTCTAGAGCTTGCCATCGGCGAGGGAGAACGCTTCGATCTGCTTTGGAGTGAACCCCTACGGCCGCTAAAGTCTCAGCGGATGGATCCATCTTCGAGCGACGCCCTTGCCGATTAGGACGGGCAGTTTGATCGCCTGACGCGCGGCACTTCGGATCGAAACGGTCGAGGGTGGGTTCAAGGATGAAGTGCGACTTGCGAATGATACCAATGGGTTGTCACTTACAAGGAAGCAGCAATGAAACGCACCTACTCCCATATCGACATGGATGAACGACGCAAGATCGCGCGTTGGAGAGTATCAGGTCTCAGCGTCGGGCTCATAGCCGATAAGCTCGGCCGGCATCGCTCGACGATTTTCCGCGAGATCCGACGCAATACGTTCACCGATCGCGAGTTGCCCGAACTGACCGGCTATTATTGCGTCACGGCGCATGACCTGGCGTGTGAGCGGCGTGCCAAATTGCAAAAGCTGTCGCGCTTCTCGAATGTCCGGCAATCTGTCATTGACCGGATCATGCATGGCTGGTCGCCGCAGCGGATCGCCGGTCGAATGCGTCTGGAACGCCACCCGGTTTCGGTGAGCCATGAAACGATCTACAAGTTCGCGTATTCGGCCGATGGTCAGGCGATCAAGTTGTGGCGACACCTACCCGAGCATCGTGCCCGACGCAGACCGCGGCATGCCAGGCGCAAGCATGGTCAGCGGTTTAGCCCGGAACTCAACATCCTGCGTCGCCCCAACACTGTTGCTGACCGAAAACAGTTCGGGCACTGGGAATGCGATCTCATTCAGTTCCGCAAAAAGTCCGGCAAGGCCAACGTGACGTCGCTGGTCGAACGGGTCAGCCGCTTCGCCATCTTTCCACGCAACAACGACCGGCAGTCGCGGCCGGTCATGAACGGCCTCGTTCAGGCGCTCCAGGCCCTGCCCCGTCTTGCCCGCCGTTCCATCACCTTCGATCGGGGCACGGAGTTCACCGATTGGTCCTATCTGCAGGCCAGTATCGGTAACCAAACCTGGTTCTGCGACCCACAATCGCCCTGGCTAGAGCTGGCGGTCCGTTGCATCAGATGGTTGCCGCAATCGTTGTGGAGGTACAGGAACCGGGAGACCCCCACGGTATGACGATCAGGGGCTTTCTGTCTAGCCTTATCGGAGAGGGAGATAATTCGGAGATAAAGATGGTAGCGGGGGGCGGAATTGAACCGCCGACCTCAGGGTTATGAATCCTGCGCTCTCACCAACTGAGCTACCCAGCCATCTGCCAACAATGCCGTTTGCGAAGCGCCCGGCTCGTCGAATGAGCGGCTTATATGGCGACCCTTGCGGTCGTGTCAAGCGAATGATCGAGAAAATGCCCGAGAGTTTTTCAGGCCGCGACGGCACTCGCCAGCAACGCCTTCAGCGAGGCTTCGGCAGCGGGTTCCCGCTCGGAGCGCTCGATGAAACCGCCGCCGTAGACACGGGCGTTGTCGCCTGGAGCCGAGTAGAGGGCGCAGGCCTGCCCGGGTGCTACCCCTGCTTCGCCGACGGCGAGATCGACGTAGATGCCGCTCTGGTCGGCATGGAGAACGGCTGGCGTCGGCGCACGGGTCGAGCGCACCTTGGCAAAGCAGGCAAAGCCTTCGCCCGAAGCTGCCTGCAGCAGTTCTTCGTCGCCCAGCCAGTTGACGTCGCGGAGATAGACGCGGTGCGTCTCCAGCGCTTCCTTTGGCCCGACGATGACGCGGCGCGAGCGCGCGTCGAGATAGACGACATAGAGTGGCTCGCCGGTCGCAACCCCGATGCCGCGACGCTGGCCGATCGTATAGTGCAGGATGCCTTCGTGATTGCCGAGCACGCGCCCGTCGAGATGGACGATCTCGCCGGCGAGCGCCGCATTCGGCTTCAGCTTGTTGATGATATCGGTGTATTTCCCCTGCGGCACGAAGCAGATGTCCTGGCTATCGGCCTTCTTGGCGACGACGAGACCCATCTCTTCTGCAAGCTTGCGGGTTTCGGCCTTCGGCAGGCCGCCCAGCGGGAAACGCAGATAGTCGATCTGTTCCTGCGTGGTTGCAAACAGGAAATAGCTCTGGTCGCGGTCGGCATCAGCCGGGCGATAAAGCGCACGGCGGCCGGGATTGCCGGGCGCCGGGTTCGCACGCGAGCGGATATAGTGGCCCGTCGCCAGCGCATCGGCGCCAAGTTCCTTGGCGGTCGCCAGCAGATCCGCGAACTTGACCGTCTGATTGCAGGAGACGCAAGGAATCGGCGTCTCGCCGGCTACGTAGCTCTCCATGAACGGATTGATCACCGTATCGCGGAAGCGCTTCTCGTAATCCAGGACGTAATGCGGAATGCCGAGCGTCTCACAAACCCGACGCGCATCGTCGATATCCTGACCAGCACAGCACGAGCCGGCGCGGTGAACGGCCGCGCCGTGATCGTAGAGCTGCAGCGTGATGCCGAGCACATCGTAGCCCTGGCGCTTGAGAATGCCCGCCACGACGGAACTGTCGACGCCGCCTGACATGGCGACGACAACGCGGGTATCTTCCGGCTTCTTGTCAAAATCCAGTGTGTTCACGGGCAGTGGCCAATTCTATAAGCGTGTCTTCATCCGCCCTGCAATGCGCAAATCCGGCAGACCTTCGTCTCTGCCGGCGGGATCGACCGCGGGCACTTTCGTAGGCGAGGATATAGAAAGGATTGCCTTGCGGCGCAAGGGGCGGCACTGCTACGGCGGCCGAGCCCTATCCCTTCGGCACCGCACCACGCCGCTCAAGCGCCGTTTTCCGAATGACCTCGGCAATATCGGGGTTGCTGCTGGACAGCACCTGGAAATCCACCGCGTAGAGAGACAGGAGCGAGACCTCGGTTGCAGCGCTCACCGTCGCCGAGCGCGGTTCGCCCGTGATCAGCGCCATCTCGCCGAAAAAGCTGCCGGCGGAGAGGTCCACCGGGTTGGGCGTCGCGACGCTGACATGCCCCTCGACGATGAAAAACATCTGGTCACCCACGTCGCCCTTGCGAAAGATCACGGTGCCGGCTGGCACGACCCGCGATCGCAAGGCCCGCACGATCTCGACAAGTGCCGCCGAGCTGAGCTTCTGGAAGAGCGGCACCGCCGCCACCAGCTGCCAGTTGCGCACGAAATCCCGGCGCCGCACCTCTTCGGCAAAGCCGGTCGCCAGAATACCGGCCCAGAGCGCGAAGATGCCGATCCCGCTCATCATCACCAGTCCGGCAAGAACACGTCCGGCGAAGCTCTGCGGAATTTCGTCGCCATAGCCCGTGGTCGATAGCGTCACCACGGCCCACCACATTGCCTGCGGAATGCTGCCGAAGCGATCGGGTTGAACATCGCGCTCGATCAGATAGGCGGCGAGTGCTGCACCGAAGAGAACGATGCCGAAGATCGAGGTCACACCAACCAGGTTTCGGGCCTCATTCGCGACAACGCGCCCAAGCATCCGGAAGAAGGTCGAATCGCGCAGGGGCTTCAGCAGCCATATGGCGCAATAGAGACTTTGATCGCGGCTGCCAGCAAACAGGAAGGCACCAAGCGGCACCACAACAGCGAGCACGTCCACCGCGATCGCCGGCGTCCTGTCGCGTGAGCGCGATGCCCGCTGGATGATCAGGGTGTCGATGAGTTGCAAGACATAAGCGGCCCATATGGCCACGAGCACAGCGTCAAGAGCGATCTTGGCTCGCCCCGTCACATCAGGGGTCGTCAGGGCCGCAACGGCGAACAGCCCGGTAACGGCAAGCAAGGCGCTAACCGCCGCAGATATCCTGAAGAAAGGCCGTGCCGACATTCATTCCTCCGAACGGCCTGAAGCGTCGTCAGAATAGATACCTTCGCGCGATCTGCAACGGAAACAACAAGGTGGTACGGCAAAACCAGTGCGTCGCGCAGAAATTTCGAACCGGGCGAGAGGTCTGGAAGACCCGGAAAACACGATCCGATCTATTGCTCTAGGCAAGGATCTGAAAACAGCGCCCCATCAAGCGCCCCCAGGGCTGTGCGGGTGGCGACCAGAAGCCATGTCGCCGCAAGGACGACGACTAGGAGCGCCCCGAATACGCCAAGTGCCGGAACCGGAATCATGGTCGACAGACGCAACGTTGCCACCGCATAGACCCCCATCGGGAATGTGTAGGCCCACCAGCCAAGATTGAACGACAGGCCGATCTTCAGATAGCGAACGGTGACGGCCGCAGCCACGCCGAGCCACCAGAGACCGTAAGCCCACAACAGGATGGCGCCGAGGAGTGCCGCTCCCGATATGGCCGCCGCGATGGCATCAAGACCATTTGCCTCCAGCACACTGCGCCCGTTTGCTGCAAACAGCATCAGCCCGAGCGCCCCCGTGCCGATCGGCCCGAGCGCCAGAAATGCGGTGGCCGCCATGCTTGCCGGCGGCAGCTTGTGCAGCGCCAGTCGCAGGAAGAGGATCGTCAGAATGCTGAGGGCAAGCGGCAAGGAGCAGGCCCAAAGCACATAGCTTGCAAACAGCACCGTGAGCTGCGCACTCGCCCCGTCGATATGCGGCAGCAGAAGACCACCGCTTGCGGCCGTCACGCCGCTGGCGACAATTGGCAGCAGCCATATGGCGCTCATGTGCTCGAAGGCGTGCTCCTGCCGGGTGAACATGGCATATGGAATGGCAAGCCCTGCCAGAACGGCCAGAAACGCATCGATCCACCAGAGATAGACAGCCACCTGCGCGGCGACCGCTCCGAACATCGGAATACCGAAGATCAACGCACCATTCACAATGGTCGCCAATCCCATGGGAATGCAGCCGAAGAACATCGACACGACGGGATGCTCCAGAGCGCGAAGAGCATCGCGCGGATAGAGAAGCCATTTGGCGACATAGAGGGCTGCGAGAGCAACGAAAAGCGCACCGTTGCCGAGCCACAGAACGCCGCCCATCTGCACCAGCAGCGGTGAGTGAGGGAACTGCCCCAGGCAGATGGCAAGTATGCCTGTCCCCATTGTGGTCGCAAACCAGTTGGGGGTGAAATGCCGGATACGCACATTGTTAAGGAGACGTGTCGCGCTGCGGCTGGATGCGGTGAGTGTGGCCATTGCTTTCAATCCTTGATCTGGCCCAATCGATACGCTCGCCAATTAATCGATTCCAGCGAATTGTAATTGTCATTTTGTTCGGTAAAATCGAATAGTATCAACCGAGGCCGAAATGACGCTGGAACAACTCAGAATTTTTGCCGAGGTCGCCGCTCGCCAGCACATCACGCAGGCGGCGGCACATCTGAACATGACGCAATCGGCCGTCAGCGCCGCCATCACCGCCCTGGAAAGCCGCCATCGCGTCACGCTGTTCGATCGTGTCGGACGTTCTATCGTTCTGAATGAGACAGGGCGTCTCTTTCTGAAGGAGGCCCATGCGGTATTGGCCAGTGCAAAAGCGGCCGAAGCGGCACTCATGGACCTGTCAGGCCTGATGCATGGCGAACTGTCGATCATGGCAAGCCAGACCGTGGCGGGCTATTGGCTGGCACCGCGCCTGGCAGAGTACCAGAAACGCTATCCGGGCATCGCCCTTGGCGTTCGCATCGCGAATACATCAGAGGTCGCCGACGCCGTTGCCGAAGGTCGGGCGGAAATCGGCCTGATCGAATGGCCAAATGAACGGCGAAGCGTATCCGCACGCATGGTTGCGACCGACGAGATGATCGTCGTCATTGCACCGGGCCATGCCTGGGCGGATGGAAAGCCGAGAAGCGTTCGAGATTTTCCCACGACGGCCTGGATCCTGCGCGAAACCGGTTCAGGCACGCGCCGCGCGTTTGAGAGCTTGCTGGAAGGCGCGGCAATGAGCATCGGTTCCCTCGCCATCCCGCTGTCGCTTCCGGGCAATGAAACCGTCATTGGTGTCGTGGAAACGGGCGCGGGAGCAACATTGATGTCCCGCAGCATCGTGGCCCCGCTGCTGCGCAGCGGCGCTCTGGTCGAGGCGAACGTGCCAGCGCTTCCCCGCCCCTTCTTCCTGTTGCGCCATCAGGAGCGCTATCGCAGCAAGGCAGCCGATGCGTTTGACGACATGGTTTCAGCGTCCGGCGGCAGCCAGCAGGCTTGACGCGCCAACGCCGATCAAAGCTTCGGCCTCGGCGCGCGGCATGGGCTTGCCGAGCAGAAAGCCCTGCACTTCGCTGAAACCCTCGTCCCGCAGCTTCTGCAATTGTTCTTCGGTCTCGATCCCTTCGGCAAGCGTCGTCGCATTGAAGCCAGATCCGATCCCGACCACGGCGCGCACGATGGCGAGATTACCCGGATCGCTCTCGATACCCGACACAAAGCTGCGGTCGAGCTTGATCTTGTCGAAGGCAAAGGCGCGGAGGTAGCTGAACGAGGAATAGCCCGTGCCGAAATCGTCGATGGCGATGCGGATCCCCAGCTCCTTCAGCGCCCGCAACAGCGGCAGACTTTGCTCGACGTCAGCAAGGAAGACGGACTCCGTGATCTCGATCTCCAGCCGTTCGGGACGCAGGCCCGTTTCATCCAGCGCTGATACGACAGTTGCAAGCAGGCTGTTGTGTCGAAACTGGCAAACGGAAAGATTGACCGCGATCTTGAGATGTTGCGGCCATGCGGCCGCCGTTCGGCAGGCCTCGCGCAGCACCCAGTCACCGATCGGAACGATCAGCCCTGTCTCCTCCGCCACCGGAATGAAGTCCATCGGCGGGATCAGCCCACGCTCGGGATGACGCCAGCGGATGAGCGCTTCGAAACCACCGAGGCCGTCGTCGTCGAGCTGGACAATGGGCTGGTAGTAAAGCTCGAACTGGTTCTTCTGCAACGCTTCGCGCAGCTCGACGGTGAGCATGTGGCGACGCTCCGCCTCGCGGCGCATCTCCGCTTCGTAGAACCGGTAGGTTGAGCGCCCGCTCTCCTTGGCCGCATAAAGCGCCAGATCCGCATGCCGCATGAGAACGTCGTCGTCAGCGGCGTGACCGGGCGCCATCGCAATGCCGATGCTGCAGGTCACATGCTCATTGACGCCATCGAGATCAAAAGGCTTCGACAGGACCGAGAGCAGACGTTCGGCAAAGCGCTCGATGCAGCCGTCTTCGGTGAGCCGAAGAACAAGCGCGAATTCATCGCCGCCGAGACGGGCAACAAGGTCACCATCCCTCACGAGCGCGGTCAGGCGGGCGGCCACCTGGCAGAGCAGCGCATCACCCGCCGCATGCCCCTTGCTGTCGTTGATGTGCTTGAAATGGTCTACATCGAGATAAAGGAGCGCGATCGGGTTTTCGGCGCTGGCATGCGCCGCCTCGCGCTGGATATGCTCGGAGAAATAAGCGCGGTTCGGCAAGCCGGTCAGCGCATCGTGCATGGCCATGTAGGCAAGCCGGGTCTCGACCGAGCGCTCCTCCGTCACATCCTGCGATATGCCAAGCAGATAGCGCGGCGCCGAACCATCCGGCGCCGGCAATGCGCGTTTCACCGTCCGCAATATGCGGGGCAGGCCATCGACGCGGCGCATCGTCTCTTCGAAGCTGATCGTGGAAACGGCTTCGAATGCCTGGGCATCCTGCTCGCGGAAGATGGCGGTCTGCTTGTCGTCGAAGATGGCGCGATCGCTTTGGCCAATCACGTCCGCCGCGTTGAAGCCCACGATCGATCCGCAGGCCTCGTTGAACAGGATGTAGCGACCGTCAGCTTCCATATCCTTCACGAAGACGCCGACCGGCAGATTGTCGACGATACTGTCGAGAAGCGAGCGCGTATCGGTCACCTCGCGATGCGCGGCATTGACCTCGGTACGGTCCTGCACGATCGCCAGGATGGCATCGCGACCGTCGAAGCGCACCGCGCGGCCGTAGGTCAGAACCTCCAGCATCTCGCCATTCGCCTTGAGATGCGTCCAGCGCTCGGCCTTTTCCATATCGGTGCGCGCGTACACCGCATTCAGCATCCGCCGGCGCTCCTGCGCGGGGCGAATGTCGAGAACAGTCATCCTGGCATATTGCTGCGGCGAATAACCGTAGAGATCGACCGCGGCGTTGTTGACGATCAGGAAGCGCAAGGTGTCCGGATCGTAAACCCACATCGGTGATGGATGGGTCGCAAACAACGACTGGAAATCATCGTTGGGAGCATCGAGCGGAACAAGTGCTGTCAAAAAGCCGGTCATGGCAAAATCACATGAAATATTGAGGGCGGACCGACTTGTTATAATCGAAAAAACTAAATGAAATCAGAATCATAGTTCGCCTAAACTTTAGGCGAACGCCTTCCAGTTGTGCAACAAAGCACGTTGCGCTCCGACTTTTTGCGTTTTCCCGCGTTTCAGTGGTGCGAATGAGTACACTGGCCATGATCAGCCAGCACCTCGATCACCCTGCACTCGTCGACACGGCCATGCACGCATCCCTTGATCATCGTCTCAAGCTCAGCCTTCAACGCCGTCAGGCTGCGGATACGCTGTTCGACCTCCACAAGGCGCGCCTTGGCAATCGCATCGGCCGACGCGCAGGACTGGTTGGGGTCGTCCTGAAGGGTCAGCAGCGCACGAATGGCATCCACCTCGAAGCCGAGTTCGCGGGCATGTCTGATGAAGGCGAGCCGGCGCAGATCCGACGGCTCGTAGGAGCGCTGATTCCCTTCGCTGCGATTGGGCTCGGCCAGCAGGCCGATACTCTCGTAGTACCGGATCGTCGGCACCTTCACGCCACTTTGCCGGGAGGCTTCACCGATAGTAATCTTCTTCATGTTTTTCCACTTGCACCTCTAGCCACTAGAGGATGTAGGAAAGGTGCATCCAAATCTCAAGGAAGCATGTCATGGGTGAAACGGTCGAGAAACGGTACAGAGTGGGTGGCATGGATTGCGCCAGTTGCGCTGCCAAGATCGATACCGCCGTCCGTCGAATGCCCGGCGTGGCTGACGTCAAGGTATCGGTTACGGCGGCCACGATGACCGTGCGCCACGACGGCAGCAGTGATCTCTTGGCCATCGAGAGAAAGGTGACCGGCCTCGGCTATTCCCTGGCGCCCACGGGCGATCATGCCAAACACGGGCACGAAGCCCCCAGCCATGCAACATGCGATCACGACCATCATCACCATGAGCACGATGGCCATGACCAAGGGGGGCACGACCATGCACACCACGATCACGGCAGCGAGCACGGAAAGGCAGCGGAGATCGAAGGCCTGCATGGCCACGATCATACCCCGATGTCCGGCCCCTGGTGGCAGAGCCGAAAGGGTCGCCTGACGATCGCCTCTGGCGCCGCTCTTGTCGTCGCCTATGCAATCGGCCACCTCGTGCCGCAGATCGCGCCTTACGCCTTCGTAGCCGCCATACTGGTCGGTCTCGTCCCGATTGCCCGCCGCGCCATAATGGCTGCGCTGGCCGGCACACCCTTCTCGATCGAGATGCTGATGACAATCGCCGCCGTCGGCGCCGTCATCATCCATGCCGGCGAGGAAGCAGCCACCGTCGTGTTCCTCTTCCTTGTGGGCGAGCTGCTGGAAGGCGTGGCCGCAGGTAAGGCGCGCGAAAGCATCCAGTCCCTGACGACCCTTGTGCCGAAGAGTGCGATTCTGGAGGAGAACGGCCAGACACGGGAGATCCCGGCAGAACAATTGACCGTCGGATCGACGATCCTCGTTCGCCCCGGCGACCGGATTTCTGCCGATGGCGTCATTCTTTCCGGCGAAAGCGGGATCGACGAGGCACCGGTGACAGGTGAAAGCACTCCCGTGCGCAAGACCGAAGGCGACATCGTCTTCGCAGGCACCGTGAACGGCGACACCGCGCTGCGGGTCAGGGTCACGGCTGCAGCCGCCGACAACACAATCGCCCGCGTCGTCAAGCTGGTTGAGGAAGCACAGGAATCGAAGGCACCAACGGAGCGCTTCATCGACCGCTTTTCCCGTTATTACACCCCGGGCGTGGTCGCCGTGGCCGCACTCGTCGCCATCCTGCCCCCTCTCCTTGCCGGCGGCATCTGGAGCGAATGGGTGTACAAGGGCCTTGCCATCCTCCTGATCGGTTGCCCCTGCGCGCTGGTGATCTCCACGCCCGCCGCTATTGCAGCCTCGCTTTCGGCGGGCGCGCGTCGCGGGCTGCTGCTGAAGGGTGGTGCGGTGCTGGAAACGCTCGGCAAGGTTACCGCCATCGCCGTCGACAAGACGGGCACGCTGACGGCCGGCAAACCGAAGGTTACAGATGTTCTGGGCTTCGGGCTAACAGAAGCCGATGTGCTGAAATACGCCGCCGCCCTCGAGGCTGGTTCAAGCCATCCCCTGGCCGTTGCAATCCTCGCCAGAGCCGCCGAGGACGGCATCGCGTCGGCGCCGGCAACCAACCCAGGCGCCCTGCCCGGAAAGGGCGTGACGGGAACGGTCGAAGGGGTCGAGATATTCTTCGGCTCGCCCAAGGCCGCCGACGAGCGTATTCCACTCTCTCCCGATCAGGTCACGCGGATCGCCTCGCTGAACGATGAGGGCAAGACAGTCTCCGTCCTGATTGCCGACGGCGTATTGGCCGGCGCCATCGCCATGCGCGACGAGCCCCGCGACGACGCGAAGGCAGGCGTCGACGCCCTGAAAACCGAGGGCGTCAAGGTGGTCATGCTGACCGGCGATAACCGCCGCGCGGCAACCGCGATCGGGGAGACGCTCGGAATCGAGGTTCGCGCCGAGCTGATGCCTGAGGACAAGCAGCGCATCGTGGGCGATTTGAAGCGTGAGGGTTTTGTCGTCGCCAAGGTTGGAGACGGCATCAACGACGCACCGGCCTTGGCCGCCGCCGACGTCGGCATCGCCATGGGCGGCGGAACCGACGTTGCGCTGGAGACCGCCGATGCAGCCATCCTTCACGGACGGGTAAGCGACGTGGCGTCCATGATCGCCCTTTCCAAGCGAACGATGCGCAACATCATGCAGAACATCACCATCGCGCTCGGGCTGAAGGCCGTATTTCTGGTCACCACCATCGCCGGCATCACCGGCCTCTGGCACGCGATCCTGGCGGATACCGGTGCAACGGTGCTCGTCACGATCAACGCCCTCAGGCTGCTGCGCCCGCAGAAATAGCCGCGCGGCCCAGGGAACCGTCATCAACCAATGCAAAAGCCCGGCGCAGTCGCCTGCGCCGGGCCTTTGTATGTTTCCCTTGGGAGGAAAACTCAATCAACAGCAAATACGAGCGGCTTGGCCTGTCGGATCGCCGTGTTCGCAGTTAATTTTGCAAGCACGTCGTCGCTGACCGGTCCATCGACGTAAAGCAGTGCGATCGCATCGCCGCCCTGCTCGCCGCGGCCGAGCTGGAAGTTGGCAATATTGACGTTGGCCGCACCCAGGGTCGTGCCGATGAAGCCGATCATACCGGGGAC
Organism: Rhizobium sp. AC44/96; assembly: GCF_001692185.1. Lineage (NCBI taxonomy): Bacteria > Pseudomonadati > Pseudomonadota > Alphaproteobacteria > Hyphomicrobiales > Rhizobiaceae > Rhizobium > Rhizobium sp. AC44/96. The sequence goes on along the minus strand of NZ_LXKO01000021.1, from coordinate 22,826 downwards.
GTCGGTGTTGGAGATGTAGACCATGTTGGCGCCGACATCGGCGTCAAGGTTGATGCCCTTGATCTGGATGAAGCGCGGCTTGCCGTCGGAGAAGACCGTGCCGGCAACGGAACGGGTCTGCTTGTCTGTTGTCACCGTCAGCTTAATGTAGCCGTCGTAGACGCCGGTCTTGTCGCGCTTGACCTCGGAGAGCACGATGCCCTTTTCCTTGATCATGATCGGTGCCGAAACCATGTTGACGTCGGCGACCTGGTTACGGATGAGGCCGGCGAGCAGCGCAGACGTCAGCGCCTTGGTGTTCATCGTGGCGGTGGCGCCGTCATAGAGGATCTCGATTTCCTTGATCGGATCGTCCGACACCTGGCCGACGAAGGCGCCGAGAACGTCTGCGAGCTTGATGAACGGCTTCAGGATCGGCGCTTCTTCAGCGGTGATCGAGGGCATATTGATGGCGTTGGAAACGGCACCCTTGACGAGGTAGTCCGACATCTGCTCGGCAACCTGCAGGGCCACGTTTTCCTGCGCTTCCGTGGTCGATGCGCCCAAGTGCGGCGTGCAGACGACGTTCGGCAGGCCGAACAGCGGGCTTTCCTTGGCGGGCTCGACTTCGAAGACGTCGAAGCCGGCGCCGGCGACATGGCCGGACTTGATGGCTTCGGCAAGTGCCGCTTCGTCAACCAGGCCACCACGGGCGCAGTTGATGATGCGAACGCCGGGCTTGGTCTTGGCGAGGTTTTCCTTGCCGAGAATGCCGCGGGTCTTGTCGGTCATCGGCACGTGCAGGGTGATGAAGTCAGCCTTGGCGAGCAGCTCGTCGAGCTCGACCTTGGTGACGCCCATTTCCTGAGCGCGCTCGGCCGAGAGGAAGGGGTCGTAGGCAAGAACGTGCATGCCGAGGCCGATGGCCTTCTTGCAGACGATGCCGCCGATATTGCCGGCGCCGATGACGCCGAGCGTCTTGCCGGTGATCTCGACACCCATGAACTTCGACTTTTCCCACTTGCCGGCCTGCGTGGACGAATCCGCTGCAGGCAGCTGGCGGGCAACGGCAAACATCAGCGCAATGGCGTGTTCGGCCGTCGTGATCGAGTTGCCGAACGGCGTGTTCATAACGATGATACCGCGCTTGGAAGCGGCCGGAATATCGACATTGTCGACACCGATACCGGCGCGGCCGATAACCTTGAGGTTAGCAGCGGCGGCGATCAGCTTTTCCGTCGCCTTGGTGGCCGAGCGGATGGCGAGACCGTCATAATTGCCGATGATTTCGGCGAGCTTGTCCTTGTCCTTGCCGAGCTGCGGCTGGAAATCGACTTCGACGCCACGATCACGGAAGATCTGGACGGCGGTTTCCGACAGTTCGTCGGATACGAGAACGCGAGGTGCCATTGGGGGCTTCCTTCAAAAGGTTCAACGATGGAATGTAATCAGGATTGCGAGGCTCCGCTTCTTCAGCGGAGCCGGATGCGATCAACTCAGGCGGCAGCCTGGGACAGCGTCGCCTTCTGGGTCGCGAACGCCCAGGAGAGCCACGGCATCAGCTTCTGCATGTCAGCCGTTTCGATCGTGGCGCCGGCCCAGATGCGCAGGCCGGACGGCGCGTCGCGATAGTGGCCGATGTCGTAGGCGACACCTTCCTTGTCGAGCAGGGAGACGATGCCCTTGGCGAAGTTCGCCTGGCCGTCGGCGTCGAGTGCCAGCACGTCCTTGTCGGTGATCTTCAGGCAGACCGAAGTGTTCGAAGCCGTCTCGGCCTTCAGCGCCAGGTTGGCGATCCAGTCGTTGGCGGCGACGAAATCGGCGATGACCTTGGCATTGGCGTCGGCGCGGGCCATCAGGCCCTTGAGGCCGCCGACCTGCTTCGACCACAGCAGCGCATCGATATAATCCTCGACGCAGAGCATCGACGGCGTGTTAATGGTCTCGCCGGTGAAGATGCCCTCGATCAGCTTGCCGCCGGAGGTCATGCGGAAGATCTTCGGCAGCGGCCAGGCCGGTGCGTAGCTGAGCAGACGCTCGACGGCGCGCGGCGAAAGAATGATGACGCCATGCGCGCCCTCGCCGCCGAGAACCTTCTGCCAGGAGAAGGTAACGACATCGAGTTTGGCGAAATCGAGGTTCTGCGCGAAGGCAGCGGACGTTGCGTCGCAGATCGTCAGGCCCTTGCGGTCAGCGGGAATGAAGTCGCCATTCGGGACGCGAACGCCCGAGGTGGTGCCGTTCCAGGTGAAGACGACATCGCGGTCGAAATCGATGGTTGAGAGATCGGGCAGTTCGCCGTAACCGGCTTCGATCTTGCGGACGTCCTTGAGCTTCAACTGCTTGACGACGTCGGTGACCCAACCGGCGCCAAAGCTTTCCCAGGCAACCATGTCGACGCCGCGCTCGCCGAGCAGCGACCAGAGCGCCATTTCGACGGCGCCAGTATCGGAAGCGGGCACGATGCCGATGCGGTAATCGGCCGGCACTTCGAGAATTTCACGGGTAAGGTCAATGGCCTGCTTGAGCTTCGTCTTTCCGACTTTCGCGCGATGCGAGCGGCCGAGCGGCGCGTCGGAAAGGGCTTCGAGCGACCAACCGGGGCGCTTCGAGCAAGGACCAGACGAAAAATGGGTGTTGTTCGGACGTACGTCCGGCTTAGCGGTGGCAGTGGCCATATTGATACCCTTCCAGGTAATTAGCCTCTCGTTGGGGAGAGGTGTCCCGCCGCCGTGGATATAGATCGAGCCTTGGATAGTCAACGGGCAAGTGTCGCAGCCGGAGGACTTTTTGACGCAGGCGCGACCAAGCTGCCTCCACTGACACATTGCCACAAACGAAAAAGCCGCCCGGTTGGGGGCGGCTTTGTAAGCATCTGCAATCAACTTACTTGTAGACGATAGGCGCCGGAGGCGGCTCATAGGGAGCAGCGCAGCCGCCGAAGAGATAACGGGCACCGATGCGCGCTTCATGAACGTTGAAGCCCTTGTCACGGCCGGGGCCACCACCCGCGTTGTAGCCGAACATCTCGCCGTCATCGACGTGGAGGAAGCGGTAGCCGACATCTGCCTTGACGTTGCAGGTAACGTCGATCGTGGCGCCGGCCATCAAGGCGTAGCTGAAGCGCCAGCTGCTCTTGCCATCATGCGTGAAGGTGTCATCGCAGTTCGAAGAGTTGCCGGTTTCGCACGACGTATTCCTCAGGCCCTTCCAGTTGACGTAGGTTCCGCCGATACCGGCGCCCACATACGGGGTGACGTAGCCATAGGTTCCAAGATCGACATAGGCGTTTGCCATCAGGCTCCAGGCCGTCAGCGAAGAAATATCGCTGGAGGTACAAGCGACCGCGACACCGCAGCTTCCGACCGTCGAACCGTGGAAATCAGCGGATCCGAAGTAGTCGAGCGTCAAATCGGTGCGGAAGTAGTTGTTGACCTGGTAACCGACACCGACGCCACCGGTAAAGGCATCACGCAGATCAGCGGTCTGAAAGTCGACTTCGCTGGCATTGCTTCCCTGGAAGTAGCTAGCGCCACGCAGATCGGGCCAACCGTAACCGACGTCGCCGCGAAGATACCAGCCGGTCGCTTCGGTAACGACGACTTCCGGGGGCATCTCCGGCACCGGTTCCGGCGCGAGGTCTGCGGCAAAGGCATTCGATGTGATCAGCAAGGCGGCAAAAATGCCGGACAGGCTTCTTTTCATGGATCCCACTCCAAAGTTCGGGGCATGGCAGGACCAATCGCTGCCAGTCGGACTCGTTTCGGAATGGATAATGAAGTGGGAACGTTAAAACGGGCTTAACTACGATTGTTTACCGTGATTTTTATCAGGTCATAAACCATGGCCGGCCACGAAACCGGCCAACCGGCCCGGCCTGCTCTGCCGATCCGCTTGCACAGTGCGCGCAGGACACCTAAATCCGGGGAAACATTGGGACCGGAGCGGAGTGCCCCTATTGTCAACATGGCAATAGCGGCGTTTGGCTTGCTGCAGATCGGCGCGGAGCAGTTTCTCGTGCATCAGACACTAGGTACTTTGGTCATCAGCATGGCCTCGTCAGCGGACCGCCGCGCGTTGCAGCTTTTCCAACTTCAGCGCCTTGGCCTTACATTCGAGTTCGTGGATGCCACGACGACCGCCGATGTGCCGGCACCGGAGATGGCACATCTGCAGCGGCGTTGGGCTCGACGCCTGCGCGATACGGAGGTGGCCTGCGCCCTCAGCCATAGGCGAGCCTGGGAGATCGTTTCACGCTCGAGCGACCCCATGCTCATCATTGAAGACGACGCCATCCTCGCCACAGACACTCCGGCGATTCTGCAGGCCGCCGCCGCCTTGAAAAACGTCGATTGCGTCAATCTTGAAACTTTCGGCGCGAAAAAGACGCTCGGGCGTCGGGCGCCGCTCGGCGTCGGCGATTATACCATCGCACGAATTTTCCGCGACAGCGCGGGCGCGGCCGCCTACCTGCTCTGGCCGGAGGGCGCCCGGAAACTGCTCTCCAGCTTCAAGACCATGCTTCCGTTGGCTGATGCCGCAGTCAACCTGACGCTGGACCTCCGTAAGGTCCAGGTTGAACCGGCATGCGCCATACAGACAAGCATTCTCAGCAAGACCAACCCCATCTCCCACTCGATCAGGCGCAGCATGATCGCCAGAACCAGACCGATAGAAACGCGGCCGCCGTTCGCCGAGTGGCTTGGCTACAAGTCACGACGACTGCAGATATCGATGATTTTGACTTTTCAGATCCTATGTGGGCTCGGCAGAAGTAGCCGCCGCGAGGTGAAGTATGTCGACTCCACCGAAGCGCTCGATGTTCTGAAAGGCGCCTTTCCCGACATGATCGCCTAGGATCGCTCTGCGCTGATCGCAAGCCCGTCCGCGGCGAGGTGCCGGCGCTGTTAACGCCGGCTCTCCAAAGACTGCTTGTTACGCCGCTGTGCGGACGCTGGAGATGGTGCCGATCAGATCGTTGACGATCCGCTCGATCTGGCTTCGATCGTCGCCTTCGGCCATGACACGGATCAGGGGCTCGGTTCCAGACGGCCGGATCACGAGACGGCCGCTCCTTGCCAGCTCTGCCTCGGCATCGGCAATCGCCTTCTGAACCTGGATGTCCTCCAGCGGCTTGCCACCGGAGATGCGGACGTTGCGCAACAGCTGCGGCACCGGCTCGAAACGACGGCAGACTTCGCTGACGGTCTTTCCGGTGCGCTTGACGGCCGCAAGGATCTGCAGCGCGGCAACAAGGCCATCGCCGGTCGTGCCATAGTCGGAAAGCACGATATGGCCGGACTGTTCGCCACCGACATTGTAGTTGTGTTGGCGCATGTGCTCGACCACGTAGCGGTCGCCGACAGCCGTGCGCACGAGGTCGAGACCCTTGTCTTGCAGGAACCGTTCGAGGCCCAGATTGGACATGACGGTTGCAACGAGGCCGCCGCCCCGCAGCTGCTGGCTTTCGGCATAGCTTTCGGCGATCACGGCCATCAGCTGGTCGCCATCGACAACGGCGCCGTTCTCGTCGACGATGATCACCCGGTCGGCGTCGCCATCGAGCGCAATGCCGATATCGGCCCGCACCTCGTCCACCTTCTTCTGAAGGGCGACGGGGCTGGTCGAGCCGCAGTTGAGATTGATGTTGGTGCCGTTCGGCTCGTTGCCGATGGTGACGACCTCGGCGCCGAGTTCCCAGAGCACGGCGGGGGCCACCTTGTAGGCGGCGCCGTTGGCGCAATCGATCGCGATCCTCAGGCCCTGCAGCGTGACATCGCGGGGAAGCGTGCGCTTGGCATGTTCGATATAGCGGTCGTGAACACCATCGATACGCTTGGCCCGGCCGATATCGTCCGACTTCGCCAGTTGCGATGACAGGTCCTTGTCGAGCAGGTCTTCGATCTGCGCTTCCAGGTCGTCGGACAGCTTGTAACCATCAGGTCCGAACAGCTTGATGCCATTGTCCTCGTAAGGGTTATGCGACGCCGAGATCATGACGCCGATATCGCAGCGCAACGACCGCGTCAGCATGGCGACGGCGGGCGTCGGAATAGGGCCGAGGACGAAGGCATCAAGCCCGGCGGCGGTAAAGCCTGCCACCATGGCGTTTTCCAGCATGTAGCCCGAGAGGCGCGTATCCTTGCCGATGACGACCCGGTGACGGTGGTTGCCGCGGCGAAAGATTGTTCCAACCGCAATGCCGACCCGCATCGCCAGATCCGGCGTCATCGGGAACACGTTGGATTGACCGCGGATGCCGTCCGTACCGAAATATCGTCTTTTCATATGCACCCCTGTGCCTTAGGCGCGCCCTTTGGGCTGCGCACTACCATTTAGCAATCTCGCGCCTTTGGACGCCGAATTTCGCTAGAAAAGCCCTGATTGAGGCCTCCTCATGTCAGCGGCATGACATAAATTGCGGCCGCCATCACGTAAATTAGCGAGAAAACTCATTATATCCCGTTACCAACGAAAACGGCCGGGCACCATCACGGGTACCCGGCCGCTCGATCATTTCCAAAGGAAATCAATGCGGTTGAGGCTCCAGACCGCCTTCGGTCTCGTCGCCCTTGGCTGCGGGACGCGTGCCGGTCTTCGGCACGGCGGAGCCGCGTGTCGGGGTGGAATCGTCGCCAAGATCGCGCGACGGCTTCTCTCCGCGAATCAATGCCTTGATCTCCTCGCCGGTCAGAGTTTCGTATTCGAGCAGCCCCTCGGCGATCGCCACGAACTCGTCGTGGTGGTCGGTGAGAATACGGCGCGCTTCCTGGTAGGCGTCATCGATCAGGCGGCGAACTTCCGTGTCGATCGTCTGAGCGGTCGCTTCGGACACGTTCTTCGACTGCGAAACCGAATGGCCAAGGAACACTTCCTGCTGGTTTTCACCATAGGCGACCTGGCCAAGCGCATCCGAGAAGCCCCACTGCGTGACCATCGCACGGGCAAGCTTGGTCGCCTGCTCGATATCGGACGACGCACCCGAGGTGATGTTCTCTTTCCCGAACGTCAGTTCTTCGGCAACGCGACCACCCATCATGATGACCAGGCGCGACACCATCCACTTGTAGCTCATGGAGTAGCGGTCGCCTTCCGGCAGCTGCATGACCATGCCGAGCGCACGGCCGCGCGGGATGATGGTTGCCTTGTGCAGAGGATCCGCAACAGGCACCTTCAACGCGGTGATAGCGTGACCGGCTTCGTGATAGGCGGTCAGCTTCTTTTCGGCTTCGGTCATGGCGGACGAGCGACGCTCGGCACCCATCATGATCTTGTCCTTGGCGTCTTCGAATTCCTGCATGGTGACGACACGCTTGTTGCGGCGTGCGGCCATCAGGGCAGCTTCGTTGACGAGGTTCATCAGGTCTGCACCGGAGAAACCGGGCGTACCGCGAGCCAGAACCTTGAGATCGACATTCGGCGCCAGCGGCACATTGCGGGCATGAACCTTCAGGATGCGCTCGCGGCCGACGATATCGGGGTTCGGAACGACGACCTGGCGGTCGAAACGGCCCGGACGCAGCAGCGCCGGATCAAGAACGTCGGGGCGGTTGGTCGCGGCGATCAGGATGATGCCTTCGTTCGCCTCGAAGCCGTCCATCTCGACCAGCAACTGGTTGAGCGTCTGCTCGCGTTCGTCGTTACCGCCACCAAGACCCGCGCCACGATGGCGACCGACGGCGTCGATTTCGTCGATGAAGATGATGCAAGGCGCATTCTTCTTGGCCTGCTCGAACATGTCGCGGACGCGGCTTGCGCCAACGCCGACGAACATTTCGACGAAGTCCGAACCCGATATCGTGAAGAACGGAACGTTGGCTTCGCCTGCGACCGAGCGCGCGAGCAGCGTCTTACCGGTGCCGGGAGGGCCGACCAGCAGAACGCCGCGCGGAATCTTGCCGCCGAGACGCTGGAACTTCTGAGGATCACGCAGGAATTCGACGATTTCTTCAAGGTCCTGCTTGGCTTCGTCAACGCCAGCAACGTCGTCGAAGGTGACGCGGCCATGCGCTTCGGTGAGCAGCTTCGCCTTGGACTTGCCGAAGCCCATCGCGCCGCGCGAACCACCCTGCATCTGCCGCATGAAAAACAGCCAGACGCCGAGGATCAGCAGCATCGGCAGCAGCGTGCCGAGATAGCTCAGGAAGCCAGACGAACCATCGGTTTCAGGCCGCGCCGAAACGAGAACGTTCTTACTCTGCAGACGATCAAGCAGGTTGTCGTCGACAACAGGCGTATAGGTCTGGAAGGTGGTGCCGTTTTCAATATAGCTGCCGGAGACGCGGTTACCCGTGACGACGACTTCCTTGACGCGGCCCGCATCCACTTCACGCAGGAACTGCGAGTAAGGGATATCGCGGGAGCTGGTCTGCGCCGGCGACGTCTGGAACATACTGAACAGGGCAATCAGCAGGAGCGCTATGATTGCCCACAAGGCGAAATTACGTAAATTAGGGTTCATCGAACTCCCCAGCACTGGAACGAGCGCCTCATGGCGACCGTCATATTTGGCTTCTAACATAGGAGTGCGTCAGGCGAATGCCAAGGCAAACCGGTCCGTTAGATGGTTTTTCCGTCAATAAGACCTAAAGGCGCTTTTGGATAGGGGCGTGTTCCAAAAGCAGCCGCAAGGCTATCCGCAAAGATGACGTCAAATCGTGTCAAAAAACGGTCGAACGGAGCGAAATAAGGCGTCGCCAAAACTTTCCCGGCGCGGCCTCCAGACAGAGCTTCGCCGTCGGCGTCGACAAAGCGTGGCAGCGCCGCATATGCCCGGCGCAGAGCCGATTTCGGAAGCGCCTGCAGATCGTTGGCAGTCGGCATGACGGCCGAGCCCGCGGCTTCGATCCGGACAGTCCCTCTATCGTGGTTCCTGATTTCGAACCGGCTATCCCATGTTCCGCATCCGCCTTCGGGAAGAACCAGCGGCAGGATGCCACGGCTCTCACGGCAGAGGAAAAGCCCGTTGCGACGCAGGTCGAACACCACCCTACCCGCCGTCATGCGCGCGGGCTCGCCTTTTTCGATAAGGGCAAGAAGGGCGCCTGTCTGTTCGCGCCCCAGCGCATAGGGCTGACCACCGAAAACGGCGGCGAGCCGAGACAGCGCATATTCGAGAACCGACCGATCGGCGGCAAGACCGGCCAGCGACACCTGACCCAACACTGAAGCGTGAACAATGAAATGCGCGGCGAGCCATCGGGCAGCATCTTCGGCAAGGCTCGCTCGCCTGCCGCCCGCATCCATTGACGGTGCCGCAGCCGCGTGGTCCTTCAAGGCGAGACGCATGCGGACGCGCTCGTATTTCGGATCGTCATTGCTTGGGTCATCGAGCCAGGGCAGTTGCCGTGCCCGCAACACGGCGCGGATGTCCTCGCGCAGACACGAGAGAAACGGCCGGGCAATCCAGAGGCGCCGGCCAAACAGGACAAGATCGGCAATTCCCGTGCTTTCCGCCTCCGAGCGGGCACCGCGCATGACAAGCGTTTCGCGCTGATCGTCGAAGGTGTGACCGGTAACGGCGAGGTCAGCCGCGAATTCATCGGCGGCTTTCGCGAGCAGCTGGTAGCGGGCATCGCGCGCCGCCGCCATGATGCCGGTCTTCGGCTTTGGCCCAAGCCAGGTTTTCGTAACGTGAGGAATGCCGAGGGAACGGCAGAGAGCGGCGACCTCTCGCGCTTCGTCTGCTGAGTCAGCACGCAACGCGTGATCAACCGTTGCGGCACAGAGGAATACTGGGGAATTGGGAGTGGCTTTCAGCGCGTCGGCAAGGGCGACGAGCAGGCCGGTTGAATCGCTGCCGCCCGAAATCGCGACGAGTATGCGCGAGGGCTTTGTCAGCGCGTCCAGAAAGCGGCGTGTGGCCGTTTCAGGAGAAAGTGTGCCATCCGGGCGCAAAACCGGAAGGCCTTAGCAGGCGAGACGCTTCTGTTCGCTGGCGACCTTGGTTATGACAGCGCGCGAGGCCTTCGGATAGCGCTTCGAGACTTCCTTGAGCGTAGCGCAGGCAGTTTCGGTATTGTCGAGAGCGGCCAGCGACATGCCGAGCTTCAGGAGCATCTCCGGAGCCTTTTCCGAGCTGCCGAACTTCTGGTGCGCGTTCAGGAAGGTCTTTGCCGCCTCGTTGTACTTACCTTGGGAATAGAGTGCTTCACCAAGCCAGAAATTGGCGTCGGCTGCGCGAGCGCTTGCCGGATACTGAGCGATGTATTGATTGAATTCCTGCTCCGCGGTCGAATAGTCGCCGGACAGCACATGGCCGTAAGCGGCCTTGTACTGGTCGTTCTCGCTGCCGAGCGATGCCGTCTGCGACGACTTGCCGGAATCGACATCGGGAAGAGGGCCGGAACCGACATCAGCGCCAGGATTGACGGAGCCACCGATCGGATTGCCATTCTGGTCGAACTGCATCGACCCGAGCTGCTTCGGCGGTTGGCCAAGACCGTCATTCGCCGGAACGTCCGTCGAGGGAGCCGTGTCGGCCCCCTGCGGTGCGGTGATTACACGGGCGACATCGTCACCCCCCTGCCCGCCTTGGGCCGGAGGCACGACAGCTTCGCTCTTCTTCATCGTCTTGCCGCCGCTGCCGGCAGCGCTGCCGCCACCCTTTTCCAGTTCCTGGAAGCGGAATTCGTTGTCTTCCTGCGCCTTGCGGATCGTTTCCTGCATCTGCAGCAGCTGGAAGCTCATCTCCTCGATGCGGCCGTTCAGCTGGCGAAGCTGCTCTTCGAGCTGCTGAATGCGAACTTCAGCGCCGCCTGCGGCCTGCACTTTGACAACCGGCGCATCCTGCTGACGGTCCGCGGGCTTGCCGCCCACGTGCCAGCCGAATAGCGACGTCGCATTCGCCGACTGGCCTGCCCCGGCCACCGCTGCGAGGCAAAGCATGCCCGCCACGACAAGTTTCTTCATATGGTTCGTCCTGTCCCAGTGATTCTTCGCGCCTCGATGGCACGAACAGGAGATTTTTCCAATTGCTTTCAAAAAGCAACGGAGTTCGGCCAAAGTGTGTTCAAAAAGAAAAGGCGGCCCGCGATGGAGCCGCCTTTCCAATTTGTAATAGAACCCGGCATTTTGCTGCCGGATCGGCAATTACATGCCAGCGCCGCCGAGAACGGTAACGGCACGGCGGTTCTGCGACCAGCAGGAGATGTCGTCGCAGACAGCGACCGGGCGTTCCTTGCCGTAGGAGATCGTCTTCATGCGCTGAGCCGGAACGCCGCGCGAAGCGAGGTAGTCCTTGGCAGCAGCCGCACGGCGAGCGCCGAGAGCAAGGTTGTATTCGCGCGTGCCGCGTTCGTCGGCGTGGCCTTCGACGGTGATCGCATACTTCGGATAACGGCCGAGCCACTGGGCCTGACGGTCGAGCGTCTGGGCAGCGTCTGCACGGATCGAGGTGGAGTCGGTGTCGAAGAAGATGCGGTCGCCGACGTTGACGGTGAAGTCCTGAGCCGAACCCGGCGTTGCGGCGCCGGCGCCGAGGCCGAGGTCACCGGCGCTGTTGGCCATGTTCTTCTTGTTCGCGCAACCAGCCAGAGCAAGACCGGCAACGAGCGCGATCATGACGGGGTTACGGGCGAAATTCTGCATGCGGCTCATTGCCGGGGTGTGAATTCGGCTCATGGCCGGTCTCCTTGCGACTTGATTAGGGTTGCCGGACTGTAACCTTACTAGGTTAATCGGCTTTCAAGAATTATGGTTAACGAATGGTTGATTTGTCCCTCTGTCGCCCAAATCGAGGATTTTTGCGGCGACAAGAAGGCACATCCACAGTCTTTCCTACTCCAGAAGCGGCGACCAGGCCGGGTCGGAAGCGTATGCCGGGGTCTTGATCATCTGCTCGTTGTAACCGGTCAGATCGATCGAATAGAGCTGCGGACCGCCCGCACCCGCCGCCTGGCGGAAGAACATGATCACGCGGCCATTCGGTGCCCAGGTCGGGCCTTCGTTGTGGAAGCCGGTCGTCAGGATGCGCTCGCCCGAACCATCCGGCTTCATCACGCCGATCGAGAACTTGCCGCCCGACTGCTTGGTGAAGGCGATCAGATCGCCGCGCGGGGACCAGACCGGCGTGGAGTAGTTGCCGTCGCCGAAGGAGATACGCGTCTGGCCGGAACCATCGGCATTCATGACGTAGATCTGCTGGTGGCCGCCGCGGTCGCTTTCGAAGACGATCCGGCCGCCGTCAGGCGAATAGGACGGCGAGGTATCGATCGCTGCCGTCGAGGTCAGGCGCGTCGTGGTGCGCGAACGCAGGTCCATCGTGTAGATATTGGCGTTGCCTTCCTGCTGAAGGCTCATGACGACCTTCTGGCCATCCGGCGAGAAGCGCGGGGAGAAGGTCATGCCCGGGAAGTTACCGACCACTTCGCGCTGTCCGGTTTCCAGCTGCAGCAGGTAGACGCGCGGCTGCTGGTTGGCGAAGGACATGTAGGTGACTTCCTGCCGGTTGGGCGAGAAGCGCGGCGTCAGAACGAGGTCGCTGCCGTTGGTCAGCATGCGGACGTTGAAGCCGTCCTGGTCCATGATGGCGAGCTGGCGCTTGCGGTCCTGCTTCGTGCCGGATTCGGACACGAAGACGACACGCGTATCGAAATAGCCTTCTTCGCCGGTGATCTGCTTGTAGATCGCGTCGGCGATGATATGCGCCACGCGGCGCCAGTTTTCAGGCTGCGTGTAGAACTGCTGACCGGTCATCTGCGTGCCGGCGAAGGTATCCCAGAGGCGGAACTCGGCGCGAAGGCGGCCATCGCTTTCCTGCGTCACGCGACCGGTGACGAGCGCCTGCGCGTTGATGACCTTCCAGTCCTCGAAGCGCGGCGCGGCGTCCGGATTGGAGATCTTCTCGATGAAGGCGTTCTTGTTGATCGGTGCGAAAAGGCCGGAGCGCTGAAGGTCGGCCGCCACCACCTGCGACACCTGCGCGCCCATGTCGCCCTGCAGGAAGTCGGTGATCGCGATCGGCAGCGGCTCGACGTTGCCCTTGTTGATGTTGATTTCGACAAGCGCGTTCGCGGGCGTGGCGATAACCGCTGTGGTTATCATGCCGACGGCGACCATCAAGGCGCGGAAAAGAGAACACTTGGTCATAGAGCACAAGCCTTTCAGCATTTTAAAGGGCTAGATCGCTGGGGTCGAAATTGACGATGACCTCGCCCCAGGCGTCGTATTTGTCTTTCGGAAGGTTCGTGAACGGCGACGACTTCATGACGGCGCGCTTTGCACCGCTCGCCAACGCCATCCGCGTTGCCTCGTTGGTGCCGCCGATGGCCTCGACATCGGGCGTACCGATGATGTTGCCATCCGGGTCAAGCTTCATGTGAACCTTGATGCGAACGTCGCTCGCACCTTCCATTCCAGGGATGACCGACCAGTTGCCGGCGATCGCGCTGCGCAGCGCGTCCATCTCGCTCATGGACAGCTTGGAGCCACCGGTGGCCTTCTTGGCGCCGAGCGAAGCAACCTCAGTCGAGCTCTTGGCGCCGCCATTCGACGGGTCCTGCTTGTTGAGCAGGGCCGCGATATCATCGGCATTGAAGTCGCTCTGCTTCGAGGACGAGGCCTTGGCCTTTTCCTGCTTCTTGTCAGCCAGCTTCTTGTCCGTCGGCTTCTCGTCGCTCTTGGCCTTGTCGTCCGTCTTCTTCTCAGGCGGCTTTTCGGCCGGCTTCTGTTCCGGCGGCTTCACCTGCGGCTTGACGACGGGCGTCGGCACCTTGTCCGGCAAGGCTTCCGCATCCGGCTTCGGCGGCTCTGGCGTTTCCTGCGGCTTTTCCGGAGGCTTCTCGGGCGTCGGCGGCGTGATCTCTGGCTTTGGCGGCGTGATCGACGCCACCTGCTGCGGCTCGACGTCCGTCTCTTCCTTCATGATGTCCTTGACCTCGTTCGGCACAGGATCATTCTGGGGAAGCGGCTTTTCGACTGCCTTCGGCGCGGCGGCGCTCTCGTTGTTGTTGGGCTTGGCGTTCGGGATCGGCGGCGTCTTCAGGTCGACCTTGTTCTCGCCCATGTTCTCGGCGTTTTCGACATTGGTCGGCTTGGTCGTCGGCTTCGGCGCCGGCTTTTCGCTCGGCTTGGCGGTCTTGTCGCCCTGCTGCATCTGCGTCATTTCTTCGACGGGCACGAGGTCGACGGGCATCGCCTCGAAATCCTCGACCTTGAATTGCTCCGGGGAGCCGATCGAAATCAGCGCCCAGGCGAGCAATGCACAGTGCAGAGCAGCAGATGTGACGATACTGGCCTTCATAGCGTTTGCTATTGGTCCTTCTTCTGCTGCGTCACGAGGCCGATGTTCTTGAAGCCCGCACCCTGGATGCGCGCCATGACGTCGGCGATCACGCCATAAGGCGCGGTCGCGTCGCCGCGAACGAAGATGCGTTCATTGTAGCCGGTGGTGGCGATCGCCTCGAGCTTCGCGGCGATTTCCTCGACCGGGATCGGGGTTTCCTGAAGAAACGCCGTACCGTCGTTCTTGACCGAGATCGTGATCGGCTGCGTTTCGGAATTCAGCGCCTTGGCCTGCGTTTCCGGCAGATCGATCGGCACGCCGACGGTCATCATCGGCGCGGCCACCATGAAGATGATCAGCAGCACGAGCATGACGTCGACGAGCGGCGTCACGTTGATCTCGGAGATAGCGCCGCCTCTGCGACCGCCGCGACGACGACCACCACGGCCACCGCCGCTACCGCCACCGCTTGGAGCACCCATACCCATATCGTTCTCTCCGTTTCCGTCCGTTACTGAGCGGCCGCGCGCGGCTGCAGCTTCTCGTCGATCTGGCGCGAGAGGATGGCGGAGAATTCATCCGCGAAACCTTCCATGCGACCCGAGAGCTTGCCGGCATCGGCGGAGAACTTGTTGTAGGCGATAACGGCCGGGATAGCGGCGACGAGACCGATAGCCGTTGCGAGCAGCGCTTCGGCGATACCCGGCGCAACAACTGCAAGGTTGGTCGACTTCGAACCGGCGATAGCCTGGAACGATGTCATGATACCGACGACCGTACCGAAGAGACCGATGAACGGACCGGCGGAGCCGATCGTCGCCAGCGAACCAAGCCGGGCGGACAGATATTCGGATTCACGAGCGAGCGTCACGTCCATCGCGCGGTCGATACGCATCTGCAGGCCGATCGGCGAGCGTGCGCCACGCTCGAAGGACTTCTTCCACTCGCGCATCGCGGCGACGAAGATCGCTGCAAGGCCGGTGTTGTTTCGCTCGGACAGCGAGCGGTAGAGTTCTTCCAGCGACTGGCCCGACCAGAACACCTGCTCGAACTTGTCGAACTGGCGCCGTGCGCGGCCATAAGCCAGATATTTGTCGATGACGATCGCCCAGGTCCAGACGGAGGCTGCAATCAGCCCGAGCATGACCAGCTTGACGACGAGACCTGCCTGCATGAACAGCGACCAGAGGCTGACGTCCGTCGCTGCTGCTGCCAATCCTACTTGTTCCATTGATCCAAAATCCCCGAATCCAAACGCCCGGCACTTGACCGGGCGGCACAAAGTGATCTCGCAAGAAGTGTCTGGCGGCCGCCGCCCAAAGCCCTGGTCAAGCTTCCAAGCTCTTATCCGCCTTCCTTGCCGTCAAATTTGGTCAAAGGAAGGCGTGCACCGCACAAACTCTGACAATCCGAGTAAGACACTATTATGGTTAATAGTTCGTTAGCGTCGGATTATGACGGCGAATCTATCGGCGGAAGATTTATCCCTTGGATTACTTGGTCAGAGCTAGGTTCGATGACCAAAAAACAGCGCTCGTCTTGCGCGCGGCAATTCCTTCACATGAAAGTCATGTTTTTGCAAGTGCGAAATCACAACCCGCTCGCGACGTTTTGGCAGAACGCAAGAACCGCCGGTCAACGAATCGACGGCGGCTCCTTTATGGTCCCTGTGCGTGGTGCCTAGAACTCCGACCAACCGTGCTGATAGGCCGGGCCGTTGGCGACCCGCTTCATGGGCGCGCGGCTGTGCGCCGGTGGCGTGGCCATGACCGCGGCCACTTCGCGAAGCGCCCTCGCCTGCCCCTGCCCATGTCCCTGCCCTTGCGCGCCGAGATTGAACCCGGAGATGAGCTGCCGCAGCCGGCTTGCCTCCTTGGCAAGGGTCGCGCTGGCCGCGTTGGTCTCTTCCACCATCGCGGCATTCTGCTGGGTAACCTGGTCCATCTGGTTGACGGCGGTATTGACCTCGGCAAGACCGATCGACTGTTCGCGCGACGCAGTGGCGATCGCGTCCATGTGCTGGTTGATCGAGGCGACGTACTGGCCGATGCTCTGCAACGCCTCGCCTGTCTCGCGGACCAGCTTTACGCCCGTCTGCACCTCGGTGCTGGAGTTGCGAATAAGCTCCTTGATCTCCTTTGCAGCAAGCGCCGAACGCTGCGCAAGCTCGCGGACTTCCTGGGCCACGACGGCGAAGCCCTTGCCCGCCTCGCCTGCACGGGCAGCTTCGACGCCGGCGTTGAGCGCCAGCAGGTTCGTCTGGAACGCAATCTCGTCGATCACGCCGATAATGTTCGAAATCTGGTGAGACGATTGCTCGATGCGCTGCATCGCATCGACGGCGTTGCTGACCACCGTGCCGGACTGAACAGCGCTGCTGTTTGCCTGGACGGCGACGCCGCGTGCTTCCTCGGCCCGCTTCGACGAGTTCGACACGTTGGCGGTGATCTGGTCGAGTGCTGCAGCGGTTTCCTCGAGCGACGCCGCCTGCTGCTCGGTTCGCCGCGACAGGTCATCGGCACTCTGGCTGATCTCGTTGCTGCCACCGTCGATCGAGTGGGTTGCGCCGGCAACCTCACCCAGCGTCTGGCCGAGCTGATTGACAGCCTGGTTGAGGTCATGCCGCAACTGTTCGAAATCCGGCGCAAACGGCTCGCTGAGCTCGAAGGACAGGTCGCCAGCGGCAAGACGCCGCAGCCCGTCCGCAAGACCGGCTGTCGCCTGGCGAAGACGAACCTGGGCGGCAGCTTCCGCTTCCTCCTGCATGCGAATACGATCGGCCTCGGCCTGCGCGTGGTTGGCGGCGGCCTCCTCCTCCAGCCGGCGATTGGCAACCGCCGCCTGCTTGAACACTTCAAGCGCCGCTGCCATCAACCCGATTTCGTCCCGGCGGCCAAGGCCCGGCACGGCGATACCGGTGTCGCCTGAGGCAAGCGTGCGCATGGCATCCGTCACCGAGATGATCGGCCGGGCGATCGAGCGCCCGATCACGAAGACAGCCAGGATGAGAATGACAGCGGTCGTCGCCAGAGCGGTGATCACAAAGACCATGTTCCGCGCCTCGACCCGCTCGTTCTCGGCAAGGTTGGCGGCTTTCGCGGCGGCGTAATCCTCACCGAGCGCAGCGATCATCGGCTCCACGGCAGCATAGCTTTGGGACGTGGCATTGCGTGCCGCGACTTCTTCGAGCACGACCGAGGCGTACTTCTGGAACGAGGCACTGTAAGCGTTGAGCGCCTCCGTGATCGGCCCGCGCTGCTCGGAAGCCTTGAGTTCGTTCGCGGCAAGCGCAGCGAAGGTCTTCGTTTCAGCGGCATGCTGGTCCACATACTTGGCATCGCGACGGATGATGAAATCCTTCTCGTGGCGCCGCAGCATCAACATGCTGACCATCAGGTCGTTGTTCTTCAGCGCGCCCAGCTGATCCTCGATCGAATGGACAGCTTCGCGCATTGCGCCTTCGAGACCCTTCGATGGATCGAGGCCGAGCGTGACATTCTTTTCCACGAGCACGCCGAAGTTGGCCGCATAGGCATCGTATTGCTTGGCGATATCGTCCAGCTTCGACTGTACGGCGGGATCGGCATCGCTGCGGAGATCCGCCACGATGCCGCGCGCATCGGCAGTCGATTGCTCGAAGCTCTTCACCGAGGCATCGTCCTTGCGCAGCAGAAAGTCTTTCTCATGCCTGCGGTTCTGAAGGACAGTGGTCGCCAGCTTGCCGGTCTTGGCTTCCGCGGCCGCAAACCGGTCCGTCGTGGCGCGATATTCCGCTTCCACGTTCCCCTGCACGATGAATATGGCGGAGATCGCCGCGATACCGAGAAGAGCGACGACCGCGAGCAGAAGCACGCGCTGGCCGATTTTGAGATTAGAGAGGAAGCCGGACATATCAGACCTTTGATGGCAACAAATGTTAGCCAGATCTGAATGAGATCAATTAAATATAGTTTAAATTCACCCTACGAGTTTCGCGCCTATCTGTTTGTATTCTAGAGAGAAAATCTGAATTTTCAAAACCGATACGCGAAAACCATTCGCGGTTGCCGTTTATGGTGCGCTCGCTTTCCATGTTGTTTATGCTGCGAACACAAAACCGGTTTATCTGGTCACCCCAGCCATGTCATTTGAGTACGCTCCAGAGGAAATGAAATGCTCATCGTCTTCGCGGGACTACCCGGATCGGGAAAATCATCTCTGGCAAAACTGCTCGCGCGGCGACTTCAGGCAACCTACCTTCGCATCGACACCATAGAACAGGCACTGAGGTCTTGGGGATCACTAACGGCCGAGATTACGGCGGAAGGTTATGTAATAGCCTACAATCTGGCGCGTGAAAATTTGCTGGTTGGACAAACAGTCATCGCCGATTCCGTCAACCCAATCGAAACCACCCGCCAAGCCTGGCTCGACATCGCGGCCGACGCGAAGGTTGCAGCCGTACAGGTCGAAGTCGTCTGTTCTGATCCTGTAGAGCACCGCCGACGGATCGAAACGCGCACGACGGATATCGCCGATTTTAGGCTACCCAGCTGGGATGCAGTGGTAACGCGTGAATACCAAGCATGGCGGCAACGACGCATTGTCATCGACACAGCAGGGAAGGATTTAACCGCATCGCTCGAAGAACTGATGTCAATGCTGCCGACAATCGGTGCCTGATACTTTCTAAAGCGGCTGGCCACCTTCGAGAAACTTCTCGGCCAGCGTTTCCGGCAGCCGCCGCGGACGACCGCTGGCGTTGATGACCGCGATGATGACCTTTGCGGCGATCAGCAGGGTGTCGCCGCGGCGAATTTCCTGCGTGAGCACCATCTTGGCGCCGCCGGCCTTTTCGGTGTGGGTCAGCACGGTCAGGATATCGTCCATCCGGGCCGGCGACTTGAAGTCGATCTCCATGCGGTGGACGACGAAAACCAGCCCCTCCTCGTCAGCGGTGATGAGTTCGCGCTGTTCGACGCCGAGGCAGCGCAGATAGTCGGTACGTCCACGCTCGAGGAAGTGAAGATAGCGGGCGTGGTAGACGAGCCCGGAGAAATCGGTGTCTTCGTAATAGACCCGCTGCAGCAGCCGGTGGCCCGCCTCTGTCAGTTCACCTGAAATCGAAAAACCGTGATCCACCATAATTTTCTCCAACGTGCCGCCCCTCTTTGGCGCAAGAGTTTCCGCGGTGCAAGCATTGAACAATTGTCACGCTTCCTAAGTAATTTTCGATAGACGCGACAACCAGGAGATGGCGCCATGAAGATTGCGGTGATGGGCGGGGATGGTTTTATCGGCTGGCCGACATCATTGCATCTCTCCGACGCGGGCCACGAGATCCATATTCTGGACAACCTCTCGCGGCGCTGGATCGATACGGAACTCGGCGTCCAGTCCCTCACCCCCATGGATTCGATACAAGAGCGCACCCGCATCTGGCACGCCGAGACCGGCCGGCGCATTTACTTCAATCTGATCGATCTCGCCAGGGACTACGAGCTGTTGAAGAAATGGCTTGGTGACAGCAGGCCCGATGCGATCATCCATTTCGCCGAGCAGCGCGCCGCACCCTACTCGATGAAGAGCGACCGTCACAAGAACTACACCGTCAACAACAACCTCAACGCCACCCACAATCTGCTCAACGCCCTCACCGAGCTGCAGCTCGACGCCCACGTCATCCATCTCGGCACCATGGGCGTCTACGGCTATTCGACCGTCGGCGCGGCGATACCCGAAGGCTATCTGCCCGTCGGCATCGAGACGTCCGATGGCGAAACCGTCCGGCAGGAGATCCTCTACCCCGCCAATCCGGGCTCCATCTACCACATGACGAAGTGCCTGGATCAGCTGCTCTTCCATTTCTATGCCAAGAACGACGCCCTGCGCATCACCGACCTGCACCAAGGCATTGTCTGGGGCACGCACACGGAACAGACGAGACGCCACGCACAACTTATCAACCGCTTCGACTACGACGGCGACTACGGCACGGTGCTCAACCGCTTTCTCATTCAGGCGGCGATCGGCTACCCCCTCACCGTGCACGGCACCGGCGGCCAAACCCGCGCTTTCATTCACATTCAGGACTCGGTTCGCTGCATTGAACTGGCGTTGGCCAACCCGCCAGCCCGAGGGGCCCGCGTGGAAATCTTCAATCAGGTGACCGAGACCCACCGCGTTCGCGATCTGGCCGAAACGATCGCCCGGATGACAGGATCCGAAATCGCGTGGCTGCCCAATCCGCGAAAGGAAGCACCAGAGAACGAGCTGAGCGTGAAGAACGAAAAGTTCCGCAACCTGGGTCTTGATCCGATCACGCTGCAGGCAGGCTTGATGACCGAAATCGTCGATGTGGCGAAAAAGTTTGCCTATCGCGTCGACCGGTCGCGCGTTCCCGCGGTTTCGGCCTGGACCAGGGACATCGCCGCCACGCTCAACCGCGATCCCGAGGGCAAGCGGCTGAAATCGGTCTCATGAGCCAAGCACCGACCCGCTATGCCTATGTGACGCTGGTGACCAATGGCGACTATGCCATGGGGGCCGCGGCGCTCGCCCGTTCCCTTCTGCGCACCGAAACCGCGGCCGATATCGTCGTGCTTCACACCGCCGGCGTTAGGTCCTCCGCACTTGCTCCTCTCCAGACGCTCGGCTGTCGCCTCGTCGAAGTCGCGCACCTGCCGCTGTCGGATGAGTTCAACGAACGCCACGCGCGCTCGGCGCTGCATGCCGCCGCCCCATTCACCAAGGGCCGCAAACCGGAGTTTCATTCGCCGCTCGACAACTTCTGCAAGCTGCGTCTCTGGGAGCTCACGGACTACGAAACCTGTGTGTTCATCGACGCCGACGCGATCGTGCTCAGGAATATCGACAAGCTTTTCCTTTATCCTGAATTCTCCGCCGCCCCGAACGTCTACGAGAGCCTTGCCGATTTCCAACGCATGAACTCCGGGGTGTTCATCGCAAAGCCGTCCGCCGACACATTCCGGCACATGCTGGAACGGCTCGATCAGCCCGACATCTTCTGGAAACGCACCGATCAGTCGTTCCTGCAGGCCTTTTTCCCGGACTGGCACGGCCTGCCCGTCTACTTCAACATGCTGCAGTACGTATGGTTTACCATCCCCCAACTTTGGGACTGGAAGAGCATTTCCGTCCTGCACTACCAGTACGAAAAGCCGTGGGAAGCGAATCATCCGAAAGCCGCCAAATTGCGGCCGCTGATCGACCTTTGGCATGCGTTCTACGCCGGCGATGAACTGCCGGACATATCGGCAATGGCCAACCCGGAAGAGGCAGCATGAAGGTATTGGTATCGGGCGGAACAGGCCTCGTCGGACGATATATCGTCGAAGAGCTGCTGGCTGCCGGGTATTCCGTCATCATCGGCGGTCGGCATGCCCCGTTGCCGCGCGCCTTTTCGCGGCCGGTGGAGTTTGCGCCGCTGTCGCTCGATCCAGCCCACGATCACATCGACGCCTTCGACGACGCCTATTTCTTCGTTCATGCGGCCTTCCATCACGCGCCGGGAAAATACCGCGGCGGAGAGGGCGACGATCCGGAAACATTCAGACGGCTCAACCTTGACGGCACCGTCCGGCTCTTCGAAGCAGCCAAGCGTGCCGGCACCCGTCGCTGCATCTTCATTTCCAGCCGTGCGGTCTACGGCGAGCACCCGCCGGGAACCGTCCTGACGGAAACCACGCCCCAAAAGCCCGAAACGCTGTACGGCCAGGTAAAACTGGACGCCGAGCGCAGTCTCGCGCATCTCGCCGGCCCCGGCTTTGCGGCGGCCAGCCTCAGGCTGACCGGCGTCTACGGCAATCTTCGCCCCAACAAATGGGACAAGCTCATCGACGACTATCTCGCCGGCCGGCCTATGCTGTCGCGTGCCGGAACCGAGGTCCATGGCCGCGACGTCGGTCAGGCGGTGCGGCTGATGCTGGAAACCGAGAGTTCGCGCATCTCGGGCGAAACCTTCAATATCTCCGACCTCGCATTGGACACCTGGGACATTCTCGAGCCGATCCGCTGGGAGCGGGACTGTTCGAACAGGCTGCCTGCGGCAGCCGACAAGTCCCAGCTGACACCGATGGACACCGCGAAGATCCGAGCGCTCGGGTGGCAGCCCGGTGGCACGCCGCTGCTGCAGGAGACCCTTCATTTCCTCGCTACCGACGGCATACCGCACAGGCCCACGCAAGCCTGAGGTTGCAGATTGTCCGGGTTTGTACAATCCGGGGAATGGTATGCAGGTCGGATCTACTTCAGCGCTCAATATTCTGCGCAGCACCTCTGTTGCGGTTTCTGACAGCTTAAGCACCGCTGATAGCCCGACCACGGCGCGCTTGAAGATACTTCAGAATTCGGCCAAGGCGCTCGAAACGCTGCGCGAAAGCATGACCACCTCCGCCGACGCGGCCAAGGCGCGCGCCGCCCGCAAGCTGGAAGAAGCCAAGCAGCAGCTACAGATGCTGAAAAGCGGCGGCTTCCCGCCGGAAGTTGTCGCCCGCCTAGAGCGGGATTGTTTTAAGTCCGTTCGTATCCAGCCTCGCTGAAGTGGTTTTGACACTCCTGCGGGGTGACTGTTTGGAGGATGATTGCGAGTGCGTCGGAGACGGCGTTTCTGGTTCTGGCCTGC
>NZ_LXKO01000020.1:0-34728 GCF_001692185.1 Rhizobium sp. AC44/96 | reverse complement strand
GACTTCGTCGCCCTCAACGTCGCCATCGGCGGCGGCTACAATCCAGGTGGAAAGCCCGTCGCCCCGCCGAAGCCGACCCCTTCGCCGAAGGCAAGCTGAACAATGGAATGATAAAAGCCCCGCCCTCGCGGGGCTTTTTATTTCGCGCAATGGCCCTGATGATAGGATAAATTGCGCAAAGCCTGAATTTGGATTCGACAAGCCGTCTGGGCTGATGTACGCAATGATTAAACGATTAATCTACCGACATCGGAAATCATGGCCCAGACGCGACCGGGACCGAACCTGAGCAGGATAGCGACGTCGCTTGGCGTATCCGTCGCGACGGTATCGAATGCCCTGTCCGGCAAGGGCCGCGTCTCGGAACAACTGGCGGAAAAGATACGGGGCCACGCCGCCGAGCTCGGCTATGTGCCAAGCCAGGCGGGACGCGCCTTGCGCACCGGTCGCAGCGGTGTCCTTGGCCTTGTGCTGCCTGACATTGCCAATCCACTCTTTCCCAAGCTTGCCCAGGCGATCGAATTCGCAGCCACCGCCGCCGGCTATGGCGTCCTGATCGCCGATTCCAGAGGCGACGTGTCAGCCCAGACCGAAGCCATTAACCGGCTGGTCGAACGCGGCGTCGAAGGCATGGTCATCGTACCCCGCCGCGCTACACGCGTATCCGCGGCGAGCTGTCCGGTTGCGGTCATCGATACCGCCTCGACGCCTGGCAACACCGTGGCAGCCGATCACTGGCAGGGGGGACGCGACATTGCCTCGCACCTTGCGGATCTTGGCCACCAGCGCATCCTCATCATTGGCAACAATCCGGAATCGAATGTCCAGAACGATCGCGCCGGTGGCATCCGCTCGGGCCTGCGCGATGCCATGAGCGCGACGACCCTCTGGGTCGAAAAGCTGGAGCGCGAACGCGGCAGCGGCTGCAGCCTGGGCCTCGCCGATAAGGTGCGCGAAGGTTACACCGCCTTCGCGGCACTTTCGGATCTGCAGGCCCTGCGCGCACTCACCGAGTTGCAGCGCGATGGAATCGATGTCCCCGCAGCCGCAAGCGTGACGGGTTTCGACGACCTTATCTGGTCTCCCGTCGTGACCCCTGCCCTGACCACGGTCGCCATGGACATGGTCACGATTGCTGAGATCGCGATATCGTCGCTTGTGGAGACGATCAGGACGAGCGGCACCCGCGAAGGCAAGCTCGTTACTTCCGACATCGACCGGGTTCCCATGAAGCTGATTGTCCGCCAGTCGTCCGGACCATCCAAACCCATGCCAAAAACACCTACAGACGGAGAACTGCCGAAATGAAAAAAGCTCTCGTTGCCTCCGCGGCATTTATGGCTCTGGCTCCATTCGGCGCCCACGCGGAGCAGAAGACGCTGACGATCTCCGTCTATGCTTTCGCGCAGGATGACTTCAAGACGATCGTATACGACCCCTTCGAGGCGAAGTGTGGCTGCAAGCTGGTGGTCGAAACCGGCAACAGCGTCGAGCGCCTGGCGAAGATGGAAGCCAATAAGGCCAACCCCGTTATCGACATGGCCGTCGTCTCCATGGCCGATGCGCTGTCGGCCACCCGCAAGGGCCTGATCGACAAGATCGACACCTCGAAGCTCACCAATTTCGGCAAGCTTTACGACCTCGCCAAGGATCCGAACGGCGACGGCATGAGCGTCGGCTACACCTTCTATGCCACCTCGATCGCCTACCGCTCCGACAAGATGAAGATCGAGAGCTGGGCCGATCTGCTGAAGCCCGAATATGTCGGCCACGTCGCCTTCCCCAATGTCACCACCAACCAGGGCCCGCCTGCGCTCTACATGCTCGGCCTCGCACTCGGCAAGGACACGCCCGACCTGAAGGCGCCGATCGCAGCCGTCGGCGAGAAGAAGGACGACATCGTCACCTTCTATGAAAAATCCTCGCAGCTCGTGCAGCTGATGCAGCAGGAAGAAATCTGGGCAGCCCCGATCGGCCGTTTCTCCTGGGCCGGCTTCACCAAGCTCGACGTCCCCGTATCCTGGGCAACCCCCAAGGAAGGCCAGACCGGCGGCATGAACGTCATGGTCATGACCAAGGGCTCGAAGAACCAGGACCTCGCGCTGCAGTTCATGGATTTCTGGCTCTCCACCGAGATCCAGACCAAGCTCGCCGAAAAGCTGGTCGACAGCCCCGCCAACAAGGAAGTGAAGGTCTCCGACGAGGCCGCCAACAACCTCACCTACGGCGAGGACACGGTAAAGAACCTCAAGCTCATCCCCTCGGCCGCAGCCTTGGATAACCGCGCCGGCTGGCTGAAGGATTGGAACGACACGGTCGGCCAGTAACGGCCAGTCACCCACAGGATGGCTCCGGCACCGGCTGGAGCCGCCTTATGCGATTGCTCTGAGAGACGCCTCATGTTTCAAAACCGCACGGAAGCCCTGGCGCTTGCCTTGCCCGCGGCCCTGTTCGCCGCGCTGGTCTTCCTGCTGCCCGTCGTCATCCTTCTCTCCGAAGGTTTCCACATCGACGGCAGCTGGACGCTCAGCGCCTATACCGGCTTCTTCTCGCAATCGCTGAACCGCACGGTCTTCCTGCGCACCTTCAAGCTCGGCCTCGAAGTCACCGCTGTCTCGGCCGTCATCGGCTATGCGGCGGCATTTGCCATCGTCAACCTGCCGCCGAAGGGCAAGGGCCGGATGATCGGCCTCGTGACATTGCCGCTGATGATCTCGCCGGTTGCCCGCACCTATGCCTGGATCGTCATCCTCGGCCGCACGGGCATCGTCAACCAGGCGATCCAGGGCCTCGGCCTCAGCGACAGCCCGCTGCGCCTGCTCTTCACCGAGACCGCCGTCTTCATCGGCCTGCTGCAGCTCTTCCTGCCGCTGATGATCCTCTCCCTGATCAGCGCGCTCGAAAACATGCCGAAGGACGCCATTCCGGCCGCCCGCGTGCTCGGCGCCAACTGGTTCCAGGTGTTCTGGAAGGTGATCCTCCCTCTCACCCGAGAAGGCATCGTTGTCGGCGGCACGCTCGTCTTCACCGGCTCGCTCACCGCCTACATCACCCCCGCCGTGCTCGGCGGCTCCAAGGTGCTGATGCTGGAAACCCTGCTCTACCAGCAGGTCTCCGTCGCCAACGACTTCGTCGCCGCCAGCGTCATCGCCTTCATGCTGATCGTCATGAGCTTCGCCGCCAACATCCTGCTGAAGCGCCTGGCGACAGCCCGAAACAGAACGGGGAGGAACGGACGATGACATCACGCATCCTCTCCCCCCTTGTCCTCGGCCTGCTGCTGGTCTTCCTGATTGGCCCGTTCCTGATCATCATCGCCGCCTCGATGTCTGCGGGCGACACGCTCGCCTTCCCGCCGCAGGGTCTGTCGCTGAAGTGGGTCGCCAAGGTCTTCACCATCGAGAGCTTCCGCGACAGCTTCGCCATGTCGATGCTGCTTGCCGTCGGCGGCACGCTGGCCGCCCTCGTTCTCGGCATCCCCGCCGCCTATGCCCTGTCGCGCTACAGGCTGCCGGGTGGCGAGACCATCCGCACCATCGTCTCGCTGCCGATCATCGTGCCCGGCATCATCGTCGGCCTGGCATTGCTGCGCCATCTGGTCGTCCCCTTCGGCTTCAACATCACGCTGGCGCTCTTCTTCGCGCACACGGCGCTGGTGCTGCCCTATGCGGTACGCGTCGTCTCCGCCAGCCTCAACAACCTGCGCTCGGATATCGAGGAGGCAGCCGTGCTGCTCGGCTCGTCGCGCCCGGGCGCCTTCTTCCGCGTTGTCATGCCGAATATCCGCGGCGGCATTCTCGCCGCCTTCATTCTGGGCTTCGTCACCAGCTTCAACCAGGTTCCCGTCTCGCTCTTCCTGTCAGGTCCGGGCGTCCGCACGCTGCCGATCGACATGCTGGGCTACATGGAAACCACCTACGACCCGTCGATAGCCGCCCTTTCGGCGCTGCTCGCCTTTCTTTCCATCGGCATCGTCTTCCTTGCCGAACGCTTCCTGGGGTTCTCTCGCTATGTCTGACACCTATCTGCAACTCGACAAGCTGACGCTTGCCTATGGCGATACGGTCGCGGTGAAGGATCTCGATCTCTCGATCAAGAAGGGCGAGCTCGTCGCCCTCCTCGGCCCCTCCGGCTGCGGCAAGACCACGACGATGCGCTCCATCGCCGGCCTGCTCAACCCCGCCTCCGGCCGCATCACGCTCGATGGCGCCGATATCACCCGCGTCTCCGCCAACAAGCGCAATGTCGGCCTGGTCTTCCAGTCCTACGCGCTGTTCCCGCATCTGACCGTCTATGAAAACGTCGCCTTCGGCCTGCGCCTCAAGGGCGTCGGCGGCCAGGATCTCGACAGCAAGGTCACGGCATCAATCAAGTCCGTCGGCCTCGCCAGTTTCGCCGCGCGCAAGCCGGGCGAACTCTCCGGCGGCCAGCAGCAGCGCGTGGCGCTTGCCCGCTCCATGGTGATGGAGCCCAAGGTGCTGCTCCTCGACGAGCCGCTCTCCAACCTGGACGCCCGCCTGCGCCTGGAAATGCGCGCCGAGCTGCAGCGCGTCCAGAAGGAAACCGGCGTCACCATGATCTTCGTCACCCACGACCAGATCGAGGCGCTGGCGCTCGCCGACAGGATCGTCGTGATGCTGAACGGCGGCATCGAGCAGATCGGCACGCCGGAAGAAATCTACAACAAGCCCGTCTCGGCCTTCGTCGCCGATTTCGTCGGCTTCGAAAACGTCTTTGCGCTGGAAAACGGCAAGCTCGCGACATCCAACTCACTCGTCGAGCTTTCCGCTCCAGTGCCGCCCGCCCTCGCGACAAATGCCGTGAAGGGCCTGGCCTGGCGTCCGCGCATGGTGATCCTTGGTTCAGGTCCTTTCCAAGGCACCGTGCGCGGCACCTCGTTTGCCGGCAACGTCAGAGAATATCTGCTCGACACACCGCTCGGCCCCATCAAAGCCGAGGTCGATGCCGGCGAGCCGAGCCACGCCATCGGCGCCACGCTTGCCTTCGATCTGCCGCTCGCGGCCGCTGCCCCACTCTCTCGCTACAGGTAATATCATGGGCGTCTGGATCGACACCGACATGGGCTTCGACGACATCGCCGCCATTCTGGTCGTGGCGCATGCCAAGCTCGACATTGCAGGCATCTCGCTGGTCTTCGGCAACACGCCGCTGCCGCAGGTGAGCAGAAATGCCGCCGGCGCCGCAAAGGCCTTCAGCTGGACCTTCCCGATCCACTCCGGCCGCGCTTCAGCCGTGCTTGGAGAGATCGAGACCGCCCAGGCGATCCTCGGCGAAACAGGCATCCCGACATCGGGCAAGACGCTGCCCGACGCTCCCGCCCTGCCCGAAAGCGACGCCTTCACAGCACTCTGCAACTGGCTCGAGCAGGACGGCCCGCACCGCATCCTGGCGCTCGGCCCGCTGACCAACATCGCGGCTCTCGCGCTCGCCCGCCCCGGTCTCGCCGCCCGCATCACCGAGCTCACCTGGATGGGCGGCGGCGTCACGGCTGGAAACCACACCGCATCCGCCGAGTTCAACGCGCTGGCCGACCCCGAGGCGCTCGCCATAGTCATCGCCTCCGGCCTGCCGCTGCGCATGGTCGATCTCGACCTCTGCCGCAAGGTCATCGCCGTCCCCGATGACGTTGCCCCGATCCGCAAGGCAGGCGGCGCCAACGCCGAGATACTGGCCGATTTCCTCGACGGCTATATCGGCATCGGCACCAGCCGTGGCCGCTTGGGCATGGCGATCTACGACCCTTGCGCCGCCGTGGCCTTCGCTCACCCCGAGATCGTCACCTTCCGGGCAGCGCGCATCGACGTCGAGCTGCAGGGCAAATTCACGCGCGGCCGCACCGTGGTCGAAACCCGCGCCACCCACGCCAAGCCGAACGCCGACTACGCCGTCGAGATCGACAGCGAGGCCGCCCGCGCCATCATCCTCGGCGCGCTCCAGCAGGAGGCCGCCCGATGAGCCAGTTGGAACCGATGGACCTCAGCGATCCCAAGCTGCGCGCCCGCGCGGTTGCCGCTGCGCGCGGCGATGCGCCCTTCGACGTGCTGATCACGGGTGGACAGCTGCTCGACGTCGTCACCGGCCTGATCCGTGACGCCGATATCGGCCTCGTCGGCCCGCTGATCGCAAGCGTGCACGCGCCGCAAAGCCGCAAGGACGCCGAGGAGACGATCGACGCCCGTGGCAGCATCATAGCGCCGGGGTTGATCGACACGCATATGCACGTCGAGAGCTCGATGGTGACACCAGCCGAATATGCGGCCGCGGTTTTGCCGCGCGGCGTCACGACCGTCGTATGGGACCCGCACGAGTTCGGCAATGTGCATGGTCTCGACGGCGTTCGCTGGGCCATCGAGGCCTCGCGCGGACTGCCCTTGCGCGTGATCCTTCTGGCACCTTCCTGTGTCCCCTCAGCACCCGGCCTCGAAGTCGCCGGCGCTGATTTTGGCGCGTCCACGATCGCCGAGATGCTGCGCTGGCCGGATATCGGCGGCGTTGCCGAGGTCATGAACATGCGCGGCGTCATCGACGGCGATCCGCGCATGACATCGATCGTCAATGCCGGACTTGCCTCAGGAAAACTTGTCTGCGGCCATGCTCGCGGACTTGAGGGTTCGGATCTCAACGCCTTCATGGCGGCAGGCATCACCTCCGATCACGAGCTGACCTCGGCCGCCGATCTCCTGCAAAAGCTCGCTGCGGGCCTGACCATCGAGCTTCGCGGCTCCCACGATCACCTCCTGCGAGAGTTCGTGGCGGCGCTGAACGGCATCGGCCAACTACCCTCGACGGTGACGCTGTGTACCGACGACGTTTTTCCAGACGAACTCTACTATTGCGGCGGACTTGACGACGTCATCCGCCGGCTCGTCAGCTACGGCATGAAGCCGGAATGGGCGCTGCGCGCCGCAACCCTCAATGCCGCGCAACGGCTGAAGCGCCCCGATCTCGGTCTCGTCGCGGCCGGACGCCGCGCCGATCTCGTCCTTTTCAAGGATCTGGTCGAATTCGAGACCCGGATGGTCTTTGCCAGTGGCCGTGCGGTATCGCGTGACGGCGCCATGTGCCAAGAGGCCACGGCCCTGGAAAGCACGCCGCTCCAACACTCCGTCAAGCTGCCCATCTTGACCGAAGACGACTTCCGCATCCGCTCCGAGGGCCACCGCGTTCGCGTCGCCACGATCGACCGTCCGCGCTTCACTCAATGGAGCGAGGCGGAAACGGCCGTCGAGAACGGCTTTGTCGTTCCGCCAGCCGGCAGTGCCATGATCGCCGTCGCGCATCGCCATGGCAAGGTGGACGGCAGGCCGCGCGTCGGCTTCCTCACGGGGTGGGGCGAATGGCGGGGCGCCTTCTGCACCACCGTTTCGCATGACAGCCACAACCTCACCGTCTTCGGCGGCAATGTCACCGATATGACGATCGCGGCAAACGCGGTGATCGCGGCCGGCGGCGGCATGGCGGTCGCGCAGGACGGTGAGATCAAGGTGCTGCTGCCATTGCCGCTCTCCGGCCTCGTCACCGAGGCGCCATTGCAGGAGACCGCCGCCACCTTCCGTGCCATCCGCAATGCGATGGAACAAGTCGTTGACTGGAAGCCACCTTACCTGGTGTTCAAGGCATGCTTCGGCGCGACGCTTGCCTGCAATGTCGGCCCGCATCAGACAGACCGCGGCATCGCGGATGTTGTAACCGGCAAGGTCATGGAAAGTCCCGTTCTGGAAATCCTCTGACGGCTGGGCCGCAGATCACGGCGCGCCGTCACCTACGGCGCGCAATTCCCGCTCGACAAGCGTCGTCCAGAACGCGACGCCCGGTCCGATCGCCCGGTCATTGAAGTCGTAGGCCGTGTTGTGATGCAGGGCGCCATCCACAGCCGGCCCATTGCCGAGCCAGACGTAGCAGCCCGCGGCATTCTGGCCAAAGAAGGCAAAGTCATCGCCTGCGGTAGATGGCGGAAAGCTGGTCCGTACCTTTTCGCCGAGCACTGCGACCGCCGCACCAAGCGCTCGCTCGGTTGCATCCCGATCGTTGACCACGGGAGGGATGCGACGTTCAAACTGGTAATCGGCCGCGATCCCGAACATCGTCGCGGTGCCGGCGGCAAGGCGCCCGATCTCCTCTTCGAGCTGGTCGCGCACTTCGGCGGAATAGGCGCGTGCGGTACCGCCGATTTCAACGATATCCGGAATGACGTTCAAGGCTTTGGGATCGCCAGCCTGCAGCGAGCAGGCGCTGACGACCGCCGGCTGCAACGGATCGACAACACGGCCGACGATCGTCTGCAACGACGACAGGAACGTCGCGGCAGCCGTGATCGGGTCACGCCCGAGATGTGGCTTGGCGCCGTGCGTGCCGGTCCCTCGGAACGTCACGCGCCAGCTATCGGACGAAGCAAGCTGCGGACCTTCGACCACTGCCATCTCATCGACGGCAAGCCCCGGCATATTGTGCAAACCGTAGACGGCGTCGCAGGGAAAAAGCCGGAACAAGCCGTCGTCCACCATGCGTTTTGCACCGCCCCGGCCCTCCTCGGCCGGCTGGAAGATGAAATGCACGGTGCCCGAAAAGTCCCGCGTCGCAGCCAGATGCCGCGCCGCGCCAAGCAGCATGGTCGTATGACCATCATGACCGCATGCATGCATCTTGCCCGCGACCGTGGATTTGTATGGCCGCTCGGCCACCTCGGGCATGGCCAGTGCGTCCATATCGGCACGAAGCCCGATCGTTCGTGTCCCATTGCCCACCTGAAGCGTGCCGACGACCCCCGTTCCACCAAGGCCCCGGTGCACTTTCATGCCGGCCTCTTCCAGAATCGTCGCAACGATGCCGCTGGTGCGCTCCTCCTCGAAGCCGAGTTCGGGATGCGCGTGCAGGTCGCGGCGAAGTTCGGTGAGGAAGGGCAGATCGTTTTCGATCCGGGCGGGAATGCGCATGAGCCTGGATGTCCTGTAAATGCAAATCGGGCGCCAGAACGGCGCCCGCGATAAGGTCCTTTTATCAGATAAAAGCGCTCGAAGTTCAACCTCTGGAGACCTGACCACAGGTGTTTGCCGTAGCTAACTTCGGCTGCCAGTACTTTCTCGCGCCGGATATTCCACCCTTGACAGTCGGAGCAACCGAATGTCCTATTTTCCGCAACGCAAGAGAGCTTTCATGAGTGACGATCCGACCCCTGCGGACAGCAAACTGACCACATCCAAACGTCGTTGGGCGAGCGAGGGCAAGTTCCTGACCGGCCGCATCAGCCGTCCGGACGCCGACCGCTTGCCGCCTGGCCAGCATCTCGTGAAGAACTGGCCGGTCCTCGATCTTGGGCAACAGCCGACCGTTTCCGTGGATAGCTGGCGACTTGAGGTGCGCGGACTGGTGGAAACGCCATTGGATCTGAATTGGACCGCGTTTCAGGAACTGGACCAGAGCACCAGAGTCTCGGACATACATTGCGTGACGACCTGGTCTCGTTACGACAACCAGTGGCAAGGCGTCTCCACCCGCGATCTTCTCGATCTCGCAATGCCGAAGGCCAATGCGAGCCATGTCATGCTGACCAGCTACGACGGTTACACCACGAACCTGCCGCTGGCGGATTTCGCCGCGGAGGATGCAATTCTGGCGACCTCCTGGGAAGGCCAGCCGCTTTCAAGGGATCATGGCGGACCGATGCGCCTCGTCGTGCCGCACCTCTATTTCTGGAAGAGCGCCAAGTGGCTGCGCCGCATCGACCTCTTGGCCGCAGACGCTGCCGGTTTCTGGGAACAGAACGGCTACCACATGTATGCCGACCCTTGGCGCGAACAGCGCTATTCCGGCGATTGACTCTTCAGCGCGACCGCCTCCGGTCGGCGGCACAAGCCTCTTTGCGGTGCAAACACAGAAATATAGTACCAACTGGTACCGTATTTACCTCGCGGTAATCCGCGCGGGTTATCTGGAACATGCATCACCAAAAGGAGTGTCGCATGGTCGACGCAGTTTCCAGTTCAACGACGTCACTTTTAACCACCAGCTCTTCCTCGTCATCGTCATCGTCATCCGACGATGCAGCGAGCATCAAGCAAGAGATCGCGAGCAAGAAGGCCGAACTTGCCAGCACGAAGGATCCGACGGAAGCACAGTCGATCCAGAGCGACATCTCCACGCTCGAAGCAAAACTTGCAAAGCTCGAGAAATCGTCGAGCTCGAAGTCCGGCCAGTCTTCAGGCGGGCAGCAGGCCGCGCCGCCAGCCAAGCTCTCCGGTGAAAGCGACCGTATCGGAACCAAGTCCTACGGCGAGGACAGCGAGTTCGGCGAGCGCGTCACCTACGTCTGAGCGCACCGGACGGCCATATCATCGATCTTTACGGCGCCGCCGGACGTAGCAGGCGCCGGAAGGCCAGCAGCGCTGTTCCGACAAGCGCGCCACATCCCGCCAGTGCCCCAACGCTGGCGGGGTGTGCCGGTATGGCGGTCAACTCAGGACGCACGATATCAGCCGTATTGAACGCCTCGCCGCTGAAGGCGCAGGTGATCAGAGAGAGCCCCCGCAGAACCATGCCGGCATCGATAGCCGACACGATCTCGCTGGCGGCGTCCGCCTCGCGCGGCATGTCTCGCATCAGAAGCAGTACGGCTTTCGTCGCGGCAAGATAGGCATGCGAGCATTCGTTGAACGGGCTCGCCTCGTCGGTCACGCCGCCCGGCATCTTGCCCCAGAAGCAGTAGGCATACTGGATCTGCGCGTAGTTCAGAACGCGCCGGAAATGCTCGTTCGTATCGGTCGCGCGCGCGGCCAGATCGATGATCCTCCCGCGATATTCCGCCATCATCACCATTTCGCCATGCGAGATTTCCGGGATCGCGATACCGCTCTGCGGGTCGCTCGCCGTGCGCTGGTGAGCAGCGGAACCGCCCGCGGTCAGCGAAAGCCAGACAACGGAAATGAAGGCAGGAAGAACGCTTCGCAGGATCATGTGGTGTAAAGGCTCCGGTAACCCGGAGCCTTCCTTTCAGATCAGCGATAGGCAGGAGCATGCGTGCGCAGCCCCGCCTTGCTTTCAAGCTTGCGCTCGGCGAACGCCCCGAAAACCAGCCCGAGAGCACACCAGAGGATCACGTGCATGCCGATCGAGGTCGTGCGGAAGTGCCATAGCACCAGCGCGGAATAATTCTCCGGCACTTCGTTGATCGGCGGCAGCAGATACTCGACGAGCCCGATGAAGGCGACATAGGCAAGGCCCGCCACGATCGCACCGTTCCAAGCGCCGAACTGCGGCGCCAGGCGACGCGCAAGCGCGAAGGCCGCAACCAGAGCCGCAGTCGATACGACGATCATCAGGAAGAACAGCTCCGTCCTGACGCCGATCGTATCGGGATTGCCGACTGCCGGCGGATTTGCCGGATACTTGATGTTCGGCACGAGAACGACGGCAACGAAGGCAGCGGCCGCGATGACCGCCGATGTGCCACGCGCGCTCAGGCTGCTGAAGCGGCCCTGCACGAAGGCAAAGACAAGCGCGAACAACCCGCCGATCGCAACGCTGTAAGCCATGACACCGGTAAACAGCCCGATACCCGCCTGCGTGGCGCGGCTGACGATTTCAGGTTCCGCCGCCTCGCCGGCTGCCTGTGATGCAGCCTCTTCGAAGGCGATAGCCTGATCCACCAATGGCTCGCCGAAGGTATGTGCGAAGGCAAACACCAGGACGCCAGAGATCAACCCCGCAAGCATGCCGCGGAGCAAAAGTTTTCCAACCATGTCGAGAACTCCCTTAGTGGCAGGGGAAGCCGAGCAGGTGTCGGCCGTCGTGTACGAATTCGTGCACATACATGCCGTTGAAGAGCGCCATTGCGCCTTCTTCGGTGCCGACGAAATAGATGGCGATAAGCATCAGCAGCCCACCGAAGATCGCCCATGGCAGGATCTCGCCAACTGGAATCGGGGCCGGCGCCGCTACGGGCGCGAAAGTGGTATCAGACATTGTATTCCTCCTGGAATGACGCGTTCAGTCGAGAATCGTTGTGTGGTAGGGTCTGACTTCCAGTCCGAGGTATCCTCATCCTGATCACAGTGGCGCGACCGCACCGGAATTTCACCGGCTTCCAAACCTACAACATCACCGTTATAGCTGTGGCCCTGAACCTGTCAACGAGACTTCATGAGCCGGCGGCATATCCCCGCATCCCGGAGACGAATCAACGTGATGACGCGCCTCACCTGGATCTGCCACGGCGCCACCGCCGCCAACCGGCAGGCGAGGTTCCCGCTCGACGAACCGCTCGAGGCTGATGCCGTGTCGCGATCTGCGGCGATAGCAAGCTCCCTGCCCCGCGCCGACGCTGTCTTCGTCAGCCCGGCCTTGCGTGCGCGGCAAACCGCCGAGGCACTTGGCTTGCCTGCCACGGTGACGCCGGAGCTTTCCGATTGTGACTACGGGCACTGGGCGGGTCGCTCGATCACCGAGCTTCACGCAACCGATCCGGACGCCGTGGCGGCATGGATGACGGAGCCCAGCGCCGCACCGCATGGCGGCGAATCCATCGAAAGCCTTCACGCACGCCTTGCGGCATGGCTTGAACTCAGGAAGGGCGAAGGCGGGCATACGATCGCGATAAGCCATGCCCCCGTCATCAGGGCTGCCATCATGGTTGCACTGCAGGCGCCGCTTTCTTCCTTCTGGCTTGCGGATATCGAACCGCTGGCGCTGGTGCGCATGACCAGCAACGGCAGCCGCTGGTCACTTCGTTTCGAAGTACCAACTCACTGACAACAGCCTCATTCCCGAACCTGCTCATTTAGATCAGCCTTACGCAAGCCATTTGCGCGATAAGCGATACGCTCGGCTCGCCGAGTGCTATCCTCAACAGGAGGACTGACCATGCCTTATGACTGGAGTGGGGCGCGGACACGGCGCACACGCCTGATGCGTTTGACCAGTGCAGTGGTTCTTCTTATTTTGCTTGTCAGCGCAACCCTATTGATGCGCATGTGATACCGGCAGGCGAACGCTATCCGTTCGCCTGCCTTTGACGCGAGCCGCGCCACGCTCATGAGTGGCTGCCGATCGCTAGAAATCGCCCTCTAGTTTCAATAAACATTTCAGACTTCGATGCTACACCCTGTCCCGGGTGGAGATGGAGTGAAGCATGCCGGTATTTTTCCGGAGCAGAGCCGGACGGCAATGCCTGTCCGTCATAGCGTTGGGAGTGACGCTGTGGATTGCCGGTGCAACATTGGGTTTCAGCGACTGGCTGGCGGCGTTTGTCACTGACTTCGCTCGTTACGGCGCAGACAAGCTTATTCTCGCGCTGGGCATCGGCGGCGCCATGAGCTTCGTCTACTCGGTGCTGCGAATTGTCGATCTCCGCAGTGAGATGGAATTGCGCGCCAGAGCGCAGGCCAAGGCCGATTGGACAGCCACCCACGACCATCTGACGAAACTGCCCAACCGCTATGCGTTCGAGCGCAAGGTCCTGCGTCGCAAGCCGACGGATGACGACGGCGAGGAATGGGCCGGGAACGTCACCGTATTCTGCGTGGATCTCGATGGCTTCAAGAAGGTCAACGATCTCATCGGCCACAATGGCGGCGACGCGCTTCTGGTCGAGGTCTCCAAACGGATCTGTGCAATCGGCAACGCCGACTGCGTCTATCGGTTCGGTGGGGATGAATTCCTCATCCTTGCGATCGGGCTTTCATCCGCCGCCGAGGAGCGTTTTGCGCGACTATTGATCCAGGCTGTGACGCGACCGATCCTGATCAACGGCTTTGCCGTCGAGGTTGGTGCCAGCATCGGCTACGATCGCTGGGCCGAAGACAGCGAACAGCTCGAGGCCACCGCCCACCGGGCCGATCTCGCGATGTACGAGGCAAAATCCCGCGGCCCGAACCATTATCTGGCCTTCGAAGAAACCATGCGGGACAAGGTTGCCACGCGGGCCTCGCTCGAAGCAAAGCTGCGGGTGGCGATCCAGAAAAAGGCCATTCGTCCGTTTTATCAACCATTGATCGATCTCAGAACCGGCGGCGTCTGCGGCTTTGAAGCGCTCGCTCGCTGGACCGACGAGGAAGGCGTAAGCATCCCTCCGATCGTGTTCATCGCCATTGCGGAAGAAACCGGCTTGATTACCGCGCTGTTCGAGGACCTGCTCGCGCAGGCCTGCCGCGACGCCCTCACCTGGCAGGATTCGATCACCCTGTCGTTCAACGTGTCGCCGGTGCAGATGGAAGACAAGTTGCTTGCGGCGCGCATCTTGAAGGTGCTTTCCGCAAATGGCCTGCCCCCGCAGCGCCTCGAGATCGAGATCACCGAAAACGCACTCATCCAGGATCCGGCCAGCGCTGCCGCCATCCTCGACGATCTCCACGAGGCGGGCGTGCAGGTTGCACTGGACGATTTCGGTACCGGCTATTCAAGCCTGGAGCAGCTTGCCCGTTATCGTTTCGACAAGATCAAGATCGACAAGAGCTTCATTGCGACCTACCGCGACGACGAGCGGCAGGAGAAGATCGTCCGCGCCATGTTCGGCCTCGGTCGCAGCCTGAACATCGCAACGACAGCTGAAGGCATCGAGGAACATCGCCAGCTCAGCAACCTCATCCAGCTCGGCTGCGACATCGGCCAGGGCTACCTGTTCGGCAAGCCGATGCCGGCGGAAGAGACATGCGCCTTTGTCTCCAATCAGACGGCGATCAAGGTCGCCGGCTGATCCACGGCCCGCCGCCCGGCCCCCCCTGACTTCACACAGTCACGATTGGTTGATGGAACCCTTCGAACCGTAGCAACGTTTGCAACGCGGGTCTCAATGGGCGCACGTTCGTGAAAGCGTATCCGTATGCATGCGTCTCGATCCAGCGATCGGGCGCATTTTGCCCTCGATCGTTCATTAAAACCGAATGCATCCTCGTCATTGGAGAGGGATTGATTATGAATGTCCGTATAGTTTGTGCATCGGCAGCACTTCTCTTGGCTGCCGGCTCCGCCTCGGCTGCTGACCTGGTCGCAGAGACGCCGCCGGCTCCCGTCGAACAGGCTGCACCACCCGTCTTTACCTGGAATGGCTTCTATCTCGGCTTGCAAGGTGGCGGCGCGTGGGGCAACGGTGACTTTTCCGGCGTTGGATCGGGCGGTCTCGATGGCGGCCTGATCACCGGCTTTGCGGGATACAACTGGCAACTCGACAACAATATCGTGCTTGGCCTTGAAGGCGACGTCTCCCATAACTGGAACGAAGAGACGATTGGCGGCAATCAATACAAGTTCGACACGACAGGTTCGGTTCGCGCTCGTGTCGGCTATGCGCTCGATCACGCGCTGATCTACGGCGCCGCCGGCTGGACCGGAGCGAGGGGCCATGTTGATACCGCAGCGGGCAACGACAGCGCCACATTCTCAGGCTGGACAGTCGGAGCAGGCCTCGATTACGCCTTCACCGACAATGTCTTTGGAAGGGTCGAATATCGCTACAACGACTACGGCAGCAAGGACCTGCTCGGCGTGAACAGCGACTTCAACCAGAATGTCGTAACCGTCGGCGTCGGCTACAAATTCTGAGGCTCGCGTGCCTCCGCAGACAAGCTGAAGCTGGAAAAGCCCGGAGCGATCCGGGCTTTTGTTGTTCTCGGTGTCCGTAGCGACCCCACTCAGTCGTCGCCGCCACCACCGTGCTTGCTTTGCCCCTGCCCGGGCTTGCCCGATGACTTGTCGCTGCTCGGCTCGTTCTTTTCGGGCTTGCCGGACGGCTTGTCATTGCTCGGTTCGCTCTTCTCAGGCTTGCCGGACGGCTTGTCGTTGCTCGGTTCACTCTTCTCGGGCTTGCCGGACGGCTTGTCGTTGCCGGGCTCGCTCTTCTCGGGCTTGCCGGACGGCTTGTCATTGCTCGGCTCGCTCTTCTCAGGCTTGCCCGACGGCTTGTCCTGACCGGGCTTGCTCTTCTCAGGCTTACCCGATGGCTTGTCCTTGCCGGGCTTGCTCTTCTCAGGCTTGCCCGACGGCTTGTCCTGACCGGGCTTGCTCTTCTCAGGCTTACCCGATGGCTTGTCCTTACCGGGTTTCTCGGGCTTGCCGGGCTGGTGATCGTCGCCAGGCTTGCCGGGGTGGTGGTCGTCGCCAGGCTTGCCGGGCTGGTGGTCGTCGCCAGGCTTGCCGGGCTGGTGGTCGTCGCCAGGCTTGCCGGGCTGGTGGTCGTCACCAGGCTTGCCGGGGTGGTGGTCGTCGCCGGGCTTGCCGGGATGGTGGTCGTCGCCCGGCTCGCCATGATCGTGCGGCGGATGGTCGGGATGGGGATGTTCCGGAGCCGGATCGTCCCCGTTGCCAATGCCGCCATCGCCTTCGTCGCCACCGGCACCGGAATTGTCGCCGCCACCTGGATTTTGATTGTCGCCGCCGCCGGGGCGCGGATCGCTGCTGCCGGAAGGCTTGCCGGAGGATGAAGCAACCTTCCCGAACAGACGGTCGCCATGATGCGCCGGATCGGCGAACGGATTGAGAACGATCGTCTCTACCGGCCCGCACAGGCGTTCTTCGATGGAACCCGGCAGGACCGATTTGCAATTCAGCTTCTGGGCTTGAGCGCCCGCGAGGCTCGTTCCGGCAAGCAGAAAAAGCATACCGGCAGAGATTTTAAGTAAATCTTTACGCATAAACACCCACTCCCAAAGTTAACGAAGTGTTAACGCCGAGATCTATAGGTTATTAGCAGATCAAAATAAATACAGGCGAGTCCGGTTTATTAGCACATGGTTAACCTTTGAATATTAAATTTATAATTAAATTCAATGTATTAAGGCCGCGAGCCAAGCACTTGCTCGCCGAAAGGTGCTTCAATGCAAGCGTCAACTGTACTTGCGATACTCGCCGCTGCGATGCTTGCTGTACCGAGTCAGAGCATCGCCGGCTCCCCGCTTCCGGCATCTCGATCGATAGGAGCACCGATCGGCTTCCCGTCAGCCTGTACCCGCTACGCATGGCTCTGCCACAACACTGCCAGCCACGAGATCAGCGATGACGAGGCGATGCCTCTGCTTCAGCAGGTCAATCGATCCGTTAATGCTCGCGTCACCCCTGCAACGGACATGTCGACGACCGGCAAGCCGGAATACTGGTCACTGCCGATCAACGGTCGAGGAGATTGCGAGGATTACGCACTTCTCAAACTCAAGACCCTTCTCGATGCCGGCTTCCCTTCCAACAAGCTCGCCATGTCGGTGGTCATCGATCGCGGCGGCGGCAACCACGTCGTCCTGCTGGCGCGTCTGAAATCTGGCGACTATGTCCTCGACAATCTCGCCAGTCGCGTCGTCCCCTGGTCGAGCACCGGATACACGTTCCTGGCCAGCCAGAACTTCGACAACAAAAGTGCGTGGAAAGTCACGCTCGCAGGCCCGCGCGCCCGGCAATTCTCAGGCACCTGACAGCGGGCGGGACTTGAGTCAGCGGGCGGACAGTAGGCTCCACTTCCGATCACCTGACCTGTAAACGCCGAAGCCCGGGCGAATGCCCGGGCCTGATCTCGATGTTCCGATGGAATGATAACGCCTTTGCAAGGCGTTATCACCTTTCGGCCCATGTCTTTGCAACATGGCTAATTGCGTCGGCCATACCTTAGGTGTTGCCGCCGCCGTTGCCGCCGCCGCCATGGCCGCCGCCATTGCCGCCGCCGCCGCCGTTACCGCCGCCGTTACCGCCGCCGCCGCCGTTGCCGCCGCCGCCGCCATTGCCGCCGCCGCCGCCGTTGCCGCCGCCGCCGCCATTGCCGCCGCCGCCGCCATTGCCGCCGCCGCCGCCGTTACCGCCGCCGCCGCCATTGCCGCCGCCGCCGCCATTGCCGCCGCCGCCGCCGTTGCCGCCGCCGCCGCCGTTGCCGCCGCCGCCGCCATTGCCGCCGCCGCCGCCGTTACCGCCGCCGCCGCCATTGCCGCCGCCGCCGCCGTTACCGCCGCCGCCGCCGTTGCCGCCGCCGCCGCCGTTACCGCCGCCGCCGCCATTGCCGCCGCCGCCGCCGTTGCCGCCGCCGCCGCCATTACCGCCGCCGCCGCCATTACCGCCGCCGCCGCCGTTGCCGCCGCCGCCGCCGTTACCGCCGCCGCCGCCGTTACCGCCGCCGCCGCCATTACCGCCGCCGCCGCCGTTGCCGCCGCCGCCGCCATTGCCGCCGCCTGGATCACCGTGGTGTCCACCAGGACCGCGAGGTCCGCCGCCATGATCATCGCCGCGGTGATGCTTATGTCCATGCTTGGGACCATCACCATTGTGATCACCAGGGTCTTTGGGACCACCGCCCCAGCCGCCCCACGGCCCCTTGGGTCCATGGCCATTGTGGTCACCGGGATCGCCGCCATCATGGTCGTGACCGCCTGGGCCTTTCGGTCCGTGCCCATCGTGATCACCGCGGCCACCGTGGTGGTCGCCGCGACCGCCGTGTCCATCATGATCACCGCGACCGCCGTGCCCATCGTGGTCACCGCGACCACCGTGGTCGCCACCGCCATGATGGTGATGGCCATCGCCGTCGCCGCCGCCATTGCCGCCGCCGTTACCGCCGCCATTGCCGCCGCCGTTGCCGCCGCCATTGCCGCCGCCGTTGCCGCCGCCGTTGCCGCCGCCATTGCCGCCGCCGTTACCGCCGCCGTTGCCGCCGCCATTGTCGTCATTACCGGGATCCGCAGGGCCGCCATTCTGGCCGTTACGATTGTGATCGTCGCTCAGGAACGGATTCTGGAAGATGGTCTGTACGGGGTAGCACAGTCTTTCTTCGATCGATCCGGGACGGACAATATTGCAATTGAGCGCCTGTGCGCTCCCCAGGCTTGTTCCTGCCAGCAGAAGTGCCATGCCGACAGAGAGCTTGATTACTGTTCTGTTCATATCGCTCACTCCCATGGTTAACGTGACGTTAACAGGGGGAGAGTTTATTAGGGCAACCTAATTTTGAAAGAAGAAACAAAATATGAGCGTGTACTCAATTTGGCTACAATTACATTATTAAGAGCTAATACGTCATCCAATAGTAGCGCTAGAGCAAATCACGGGCGAACATAGGAGCTTTGCATGCGGAAGATTTTGGCCATTCTCGGTGTTGTTGTTTCGGTTCCTTTATGGACCAGTCAAGGTTTTGCTGGATCTGAGGTTCCAGCAAGTAGATCTATCGCAGCGCCGATTGGCTTCAGTTCTGCTTGCGCCAGATATGGTTGGGTGTGCCACGGCAAGGGTGGCGGCAACATCGACGACGGGCAGGCTTTGCGCGTGTTGCAGCAGGTCAATCGCTACGTAAACGCCAGCGTGATACCGGCCGAAGACCGAACCACGACGGGGAAGTCCGAGTACTGGTCGCTGCCGATCAACAACCGGGGGGACTGTGAAGACTATGCGCTTCTGAAAATGAAGACCTTGCTCAACGTAGGGTTCCCCTCCAATAAGCTGGCACTATCGGTCGTCCTCGATCATAGCGGCAACAACCACATCGTCTTGCTCGCCCGCTTGAACTCTGGCGACTATGTTCTCGACAATCTCAGCGGCAGCGTCAAACCATGGCATCGGACAGGCTATACCTTCCTCGCCAGCCAGAATTTCAAGAGGAAGGGCAGCTGGCAGGTTACCCTTGCAGGCCCGCGCGCAGGCCAATTCTACAAGGGCTGAATGCAATATCCGCCACCAAGGCGGCAGCCAGGGACGATCGCGCCTAGCGGTCTTCCGCCCGTCCAGGGGAAGGCACGGGGAACCATCCGGTTGCCTTCCCTCGCCCGCCGATGCTAATCAAGAGGCACGCGGGACGACACTCAGATGGCGGCACTTCGGCGGCACTGGTGCATTTCGACAGCGGCACGCTTGGCGGCCGCGCTGGTGCTTGTCGCGCCCACCCCCCGCCCCGCGACGTCTCAAGAAATCGCGAGCGAATCCACCTGCCTCTATTCAAGCGCAACGGACCTCACCAGCGACGATCACCTATGCATCAAGGCCGCGAGCTTCAATCGCGACCTTTGCACCGCGATCGCCCATGTCGCAAACGCCAACGCCCTGCCGCCCGACTATCTCGCCAGGCTCATATGGCGGGAGAGCAGATTTCGCGCAGATGCTGTAAGCCCCAAGGGCGCACGCGGCATTGCTCAGTTCATGCCGGGCACCGCCGAACTGCGCGGATTGAACGACAGCTTCGACGTCGTTCAGGCCTTGCGCGCGTCGGCGGAATATCTGGGCGAACTAAAGGCCCGCTTCGGCAACCTGGGCCTGGCGGCAGCGGCCTACAATGCCGGCGAACAGCGCCTCGCGAATTTCCTGAACGCAGGCACATTGCCGTTCGAGACGCGAAGCTACGTCCTCAATATCACCGGACACACCGTCGAGGAATGGAAGACCTCCACGAGCGATTTCGCTCAACCCCTTCTCGACCAGAAAGCCCCTTTTCTCGACGCATGCGTGACACTCGCCGAAAGCCGCCGGCTGGCCGTGCCGACCTATAAGCCTGAGGGCGTCTGGGCTCCCTGGGGCGTACAGCTCGCGGCAAGCACCACGCCGGACACGGCACGCGCCCTATTCGCCAGCGCCATCGTCAGGCTTCCATCGCCGCTCAAGGACGAGCTGCCGCTTATCATTCCCCATAGAGACAGAAGCTTCGGCTTCCGCCCCCGCTACAGCGCCCGCATCGGACGACAGACACGCGCGGAAGCGAACGACACCTGCGATGAAATCAAGAAGAACGGCGGAACCTGCCTCGTCTTCAAGACGCAGCCGCTCTAACCCAGTCAGCGCGCGATCGGTCCCGCCCCACCGCCGCCTGGAGGCATCAAGCGCACCGGCAAGGCTTTTCCCCCACTAAATTGGAATGCTCCTTGCACAGTTATCAATATCTTCATTGTGTAGAGGCCAGTTGTAATGTTTCGGCACACATATATGGAATTTCCCGCTCTGACCCTCGTCCTGGGTGGTCAGGAACGATCCAGGCCCGTGCGAACTCTCGGAGAGGCCGCCGAGATCCTGATAAAGCGATGGCCAAGCGATGACGGCGAGGAATACGTCGTCGCGGTCAAGGCCTGCCTCGACGCCATCCACGGCATCATCTCCCCAACCGCGGCGCGCGACGCGCTGATCCGCGCCGCGCACGAAGCAGGAATCCGCTACATCGCGGTTGTCCACTGAGTGTTGCTGGTGGTTCCTCGCCCTGCCCCTGAAAAGAACACGATGAATTCCCACGCTCGGGGAAGATCAACGGGGGTAGTCAAAAGACGCTGCGTCAGTGGCATCGCACGTCCCAGAAGAAGCCGTTGGCATTTCAAAATGCACAACTCTGGCGGCGGCAAGATACCGTTTGACTGTAGATGAGCGCAAAGATGCGAGTG
The DNA here is from genome assembly GCF_001692185.1 of Rhizobium sp. AC44/96. Classification (NCBI taxonomy): domain Bacteria; kingdom Pseudomonadati; phylum Pseudomonadota; class Alphaproteobacteria; order Hyphomicrobiales; family Rhizobiaceae; genus Rhizobium; species Rhizobium sp. AC44/96. Next base: position 13,396 of record NZ_LXKO01000020.1, on the reverse strand, counting down.
ACTAGCCTTAGGTCGCAAAGAAGACGCCGACGCCAGCAAAGGCGCCCTGAATGAATGGAAATCCTAAACAGAACGCGGCAACGCCAGCGACGGCCAGCGCCTAAGCCGCTCGATGGCGGCTCGGAAGGTCGAGCCCGCGGCGCTCGCATTCATGAGTGCTTGTAATTCGAACCAGAACTCATCGCACATTTCTCGGCACGGCAACAGCGGCTTGCAGGCAGCTTTGAGGTCAGACCTGCGGCTCACGACTGCGCCCGCCCTTACCCGAGACCAGAGACGGCTGCATTATCCTGGGCCTCGCGCAGGCTCTACTGCCGAGTCCAGCTAGCCATATGGGAACAGAGCCTTTATATGGCGGGACAAGATGTCGGAATTGTCAGAGGTTTGAACGTGCGTAAGCGCCGACCGAAAGTCAAAAACATAAGCCGAGACGAAGGGTTGAAGGTTCTTCGCCGCGTCTTCAGTGAAAACGGAAGGCAGCACATACGTGGATATGTTTTTGCCGGCATCTGTCTTGTAACGGTCGCCCTCTCCACTTCTTATGTAGCCTACATAATGAAGACGTTTATTGATCGAGCCTTCTCAGGACAGAACGCGGAGAGCGTTTGGCTAATCTGCTTTTCAATTTTCGTCGCGTTTTCCCTGCGAGGTTTCGCCAGTTATGGGCAAGCGATCGCCCTCTCCAGAGTAAGCAATAATATTATTGCCTCGTACCAGCGGCGCGTTTCAGCGCATTTGATGAAGTTGTCCGTCGAATTTTTCAATACGCGGCGATCCGCTCAAGTCGTGGCACAGATCAACCAAAACATATCCGGCGTTCGCGATGTCCTGAACATAACCATTACGTCCACAAGCCGGGACTTGCTTTCGCTGGTGTCCCTGGTCGGCGTCATGTTTTACCAGGACTTTATGTTGGCGACGATCGCACTGATTTTTGCCCCGCCAATGCTTTTCGGATTAAGGCATTTGTCGCTCCAACTTAGAGCGGCGACCGCCGAGGGCGTTAAGATCTCAGGGCGAGTATTTGGATCTTTCCAAGAGACCATTCAGGGCATCTCCATCGTGAAAGCGTTCACGATGGAGGATCAGCTTTCAAACAAGCTCGACGAAGTTATTGTCGCAGCCGAAAATCGATCTAACCAGATCGTAAGGCTGTCAGAGCGCAATGGTCCGATGGTAGAGACATTCGCCGGGGCCGCGGTTGCGTGCGTCATCGGCTACGCTGCGTATCGTACAATTTACCTCAACGTCCCACCGGGTGCGTTCTTCTCTTTTATCACGGCGTTGCTGATGGCGTATGATCCAGCTCGGCGCCTAACCAAAATACAAGTGCAGATGCAGCGCGCCGCGACCAACGCTAAACTGCTATACACACTGCTTGACTCTGAGCCCAACCAGCCTGACGCGCCATCAGCGACAAAGCTGAAGGTGCCGGTTGGCAGGGTTGAATTTAGATCAGTTTCATTTGGGTACGGGGAGCAACTCGTTCTCAACAACGTCGCCTTTACCGCTGAAGGTGGACAGACCACCGCCCTTGTGGGACCCTCGGGCGCCGGAAAATCGACACTGGCATCGCTGTTGTTACGGTTCTTCGATCCGGCCGAAGGTTGCATCGCAATTGATGATCAGGACATTGCCTCCGTAACGAAGCGCTCTCTGCGGGAAAAGATTGCGTATGTGTCACAACAACCTTATCTTTTTGAAGGTTCGATAGGCGAGAACATAAGGTTGGGCAGACCCGGTGCGACGCAAGCGGAAATTGAGGAGGCTGCGCGGCTGGCATTCGCTCACGACTTCATCCTGCAGCAGCCGATGGGATACGACACACCACTCGGAGAAAATGGGATAACGCTGTCGGGCGGTCAACGCCAGCGTTTGTCTATTGCGAGAGCGATACTGCGCAATGCGCCCATTCTGCTTCTAGACGAGGCGACCTCAGCGCTCGACACCGAGTCGGAAGCGACGGTGCAACAGGCGCTGGACGCCGCCATGGTGGGGCGAACTGTGATTGTGATCGCGCATCGTTTCTCGACGATCAGGAACGCTGACAAGATTGTCGTAATGCATGGTGGCAACGTTGTGGAAGAAGGAACGCACGCATCCTTGTCTCAGGTTCCCGGCGGCCTCTACTCTCGGCTTAATGAACTGCATAACTTTTCAGCTTAATCAGTCGATTGCGTTGCTCATGAGTAGGGACGAAGGGCGTCGAATAAGCAATCGAATTGGAGGTACTTAAACAGTGCAATACCAGAGCCTGTCGATTTCCGACGTGAAGCTGGTTACCCCAAATAGGTTCGGGGATGATCGGGGCTATTTTAGCGAGGTTTTCAAAGATGGATGGTTTCGGCAGAATATTGCCGATGTGACCTTCCTTCAGGATAATGAGTCGCTCTCACGTCAGATCGGAACTGTTAGGGGCCTCCACTTTCAGTTGGAGCCCGTTTCGCAAGGAAAGCTTGTTCGATGCACGTCTGGCGAACTGTTCGACGTCGCCGTAGACATCCGAGTCGGATCACCAACGTTCGGAAAATGGGTAGGGGCCACGCTGAGCCCTGAGAACGGCGCTCAGCTTTGGATCCCAGGTGGTTTTGCTCACGGATTCATAACGCTCAAGGCAGAAACGGTGATCAGCTACAAAGTCACGGCCCCGTATAGTGCCGAACATGATCGCGGTCTAAAATGGGACGATCCCGCGATAGGGATCGAATGGCCTAAGTTGGCCACTTATGTTTTGTCGGAGAAGGACGGCAGACAGCCGTTGCTCTCCGAACTCCCGGCATCGTTCCACTATTGCAAGTGAAGGGTTAGCTCATGCGTGTTTTGGTTACGGGCGGGGCCGGCTTTATAGGATCCGCGCTGGTGCGCTATTTAGTCGGCGATGTCCGGGCAGAGGTCTTGAATATCGACAAGTTAACTTACGCCGGAAATTTGGCGTCGTTGAAATCAGTCGAGAAAGCCCAAAGCTATAATTTTCTTCAAGCCGACATCTGTGATCGAGCCAGGATTGACGAGGCATTTCGATCTTTTCAGCCAGACTACGTCATGCATCTCGCGGCCGAAAGCCACGTTGATCGCTCAATTAACGGCGCGGCGGAATTCATCCAAACAAACGTGAACGGCACTTTCAGCATGTTGGAAGCCGCGCGACAGTATTGGAGCGAATTGCCGGCGGACAGGAAATCAGCGTTCAAAATGCTGCATGTGTCGACAGACGAAGTTTATGGCTCGCTCGGCGATGATGGATTATTTGAAGAAACAACACCATACGACCCTTCATCTCCCTATTCGGCCTCAAAGGCAGCAAGTGATCATTTGGTGACTGCCTGGCACCGAACATATGGGCTGCCTTTGGTTATATCTAACTGTTCGAATAATTACGGGCCTTTTCATTTCCCCGAAAAGCTAATCCCGCTCGTCATCCTCAATGCATTGGACCGCAAACCGCTGCCCGTTTACGGCCGGGGAATGAACGTACGCGATTGGCTCTACGTAGAAGATCATGCCCGTGCGCTTTGGTTGATTGTAACCGAGGGCCGCCCCGGAGAGCGGTACAACGTCGGTGGCCGCAATGAGCGACGTAATATCGACGTTGTACAGCGGATCTGCTCAATTCTGGATGAGCTCAAACCGGCAATTTCATCCTATTCCGATCTGATTACTTTCGTGAGCGACCGGCCTGGCCATGACGCTCGGTATGCGATTGATGCTACGAAACTTGAGAGAGAACTTGGTTGGCAGGCAAAAGAAGATTTTGATACCGGCATACGAAAGACAGCGGAATGGTATCTTGAAAATTCTTGGTGGTGGCAACCGCTACGCGACGGTATCTATTCTGGCGAGCGATTAGGAATGTTGAAGAAAGCTTGAGATGAAATTCGTCGTTACTGGCATCAACGGTCAGGTGGCCTGCGCTCTGAAAGCCTTGGAGCAAAGCGAACATCAAATCATAGCGTTAGGTCGCCCAAATCTGGATCTGGCACGTCCTTCAACAGTGTTCAGCGCCATTAGAGAGGCCAAGCCAGATGCCGTTATCTCTTCGGCCGCCTATACCGCGGTCGACAAAGCTGAAAGCGAACCAGACGCAGCCTTCGCCGTCAATCGAGATGGGGCTCAGGCCGTCGCCTTGGTCGCCTCGGAACTGGGCGTCCCGGTCATTCATCTTTCTACGGACTATGTCTATGACGGCAAAAAGCTAACGCCTTACGTGGAAACAGACCATACGGGCCCGACGTCAACCTACGGAATATCCAAATTGCAGGGCGAACAGGCAGTTATAGCTGCCAATCCGAACCATGCGATCCTCCGTACAGCGTGGGTCTATTCTCCGTACTCGAGTAATTTCGTCAAGACGATGCTTCGGCTAGCCGAAACGCGCGACGAAGTGAAAGTCGTAGCCGATCAAATTGGTTGCCCCACATCCGCCAATGACATCGCTGCAATGGTCTCAACAATCGCCAAGGAATTGTCATCGAACCACGACCCTGAATTGCGCGGCGTTTTCCACGTGGCAGGTTCCGGCGAAGCCACGTGGGCTGACTTCGCAAGATACGTCTTTTTAGTTTATGAAGAGATTACCGGGCGAAGGATAAGAGTTCACAATATCTCGACGGCAGAGTATCCCACACCTGTCCATCGCCCCGCTAATTCGCGACTTGATTGCCACAAGCTAGAACAAACCTTCGGTCGCCGTTTGCCTCACTGGCAACAGTCCGTGCGGGCTGTCGTTTCAACTCTTCTTTCGGAAGGAACTCACGCGTGAAGGGAATTATTTTGGCAGGAGGAAGCGGAACTCGCCTTCACCCGATGACAATCGCTGTATCGAAGCAAATTCTGCCGGTCTATGACAAGCCAATGATCTATTACCCGCTGACAACGCTAATGTTGGCAGGAATACGCGAAATCCTCATTATATCCACCCCGCACGACTTACCACTTTTTCGTGCCCTTCTGGGGGACGGATCAGACTGGGGCATCTCATTGAGCTACGCCGAGCAACCCAGCCCAGACGGGCTCGCTCAAGCCTACATCATTGGCGCAGACTTTGTCGCAGGATCACCCTCCTGCCTCATCCTGGGCGACAACATTTATTTCGGCCATGGTTTGCCAGAGTTGTTGCAGGAGGCTACCACTCTTCAAGAAGGGGCCACGGTTTTCGCCTATCACGTCAATGACCCGGAGCGCTATGGTGTCGTTGAATTTGATGAGCATATGAGAGCGCGCTCCATCGAGGAAAAGCCGAGCGTACCCAAATCAAAATGGGCAGTGACTGGACTATACTTCTACGATTCAGACGTTGTGGAGATCGCTGCTAATTTACGACCTTCTGCTCGAGGTGAATACGAGATCACGGATGTCAACCGAGCATATCTGGAGCGTGGGAAACTAAAAGTGTCTGTTATGGGACGGGGCTATGCCTGGCTCGACACTGGAACCCCGGAGAGCATGCTGGAAGCAGGAGAGTTCGTCCGTACTCTGGAAAAACGGCAAGGGTTTAAAATCGCCTGTCCGGAAGAAATCGCACTAGCAATGAATTTTATCTCGCGCGAACAATTCGCACTAATTGCGGAACGAGCCGGAAAAGGAGATTACGGCACCTATCTAAGGCGGCTAGTAACATGAAACGCTCCTGCTCCGACCGCTGACCCCGCTTGGAAAAGCCGTATCTCAGCGTCTGTGACGCCAAGATACGGCTCTTGAAGGTGCATACCCGCGAACGAGCAGCGAACAGTCTTATCTATTCAGTCCGAATTTATCGACTCTTGAAGTATTCCCGAGCCAGCTTCTCGCGCTGCTGGATGCTGTTGATTTCCGCACTAAGTTCACGAGCCAGCCGGCTGTATTTCCGCCGCCATTTTGCTACAGGAAAAAGTAACAATCGTCTCGTACGCGCTGCGCGAAGACTCCACTTCAAGTATACAAGGTAATTGTTTCGTGGCACCGGGACATTTAGTGGAGCCGGCTGACGTTTGGGGCTCGCATGCACCTCCCGTAGCTTTGCAAGCGGACGCACGAGAACTAGAAGCTCACTAATAGCCGCGCGTCGTGGAGAATAAGCAGACACTGTAGCCAGACCCGCCAAGCGCATTTCCTGCACCTTGTCGGGATTATCCAGAAGGCTTTTGATCGCCTCGAAGCAAGCATCAGGGTTTTTCGTGTCTACGACAGAAGCGTTAACCTCGTCGATCGCATACTCTTCCGCCCCTCCTGCTCTTGGAACGACTGACAACGCCCCACAGGCCATCGCTTCTGCGGCAGTCCGACCGAAGGCTTGATAGTCAGACAAGTCTATGAAGATATCAGTCTGTTGCAGCAGTTGAGCCACCGCCGGGCGCTGGAGGACACCAGCGTTTCGAAACTTGAAATCCCGCGGCAGTTCAAGATAGGCACTATCGTCGGGATCGCAGCCAAAGACGCTTATAGAGATTTTGTCGGAGTATTCTTGGCTGAGACGCTGGAGAAGCTGCATCGTTCGAAGAGCGCCGCGCCTGGGCGTCTTCGGACGTATCATTGCAGTGATCCGAATGCTGCTGCTCGCCCGTTGCGACAGGGTTGGCTTATAGACGTCATGATCAATGCTCGGAAGAACCTTCTGAACCTCGACACCGTGATTTATTCTCACCTGCTCTCGGATCCAGTCAGTTTTTGCGAAAAGAACTGCGTTAGGGACAAGCGTGTAGGACTCCCTTGCGGCTTGCCAATCCTCGCTCCCCTCATCGAAGAAGAGTGGCTCATAGTCCTGAACATAGTAGGCCGGGAGAATCCAAGGACAGTCGTCAACGATCGCTTTTAGCAACTGGACAGATTTATATATCGTCGCAACGACAACGTCATAGGCGGAAGCCGTCTTAACTAAGGACGCGGGTGTGTAACCCACAAAGATCTGTGAAACGCCAGGAACATCGCTATAGAGTTTACAAAAATTGGCGCAATGTTCCTCCATAACAGCAATGTTCACCTCAATCCCTAGGCGCCGCGCTGCTATAGCCTCTTGAACCACAGAGTGCGCCCCTCCTCCGCCCCCCTTACCGGGAAGGATAAAGAGGATCTTTTGCGAAGTAAGCAGACTGAGAGCCGCCCCCTGAATCTCCAGTCCTAAACTCTTTTTGATGCGTCCGCGCACCGCATCCATATCTCGAGTATCTTTGATTTCGGAAGTGAGTGCCGCCATCCTCGCTTTGCCGTGCTTGCTGTTCAGTGCCTCCCGCCCGGCTTTTGAAAGTGCGATACGGCGCTCATGTCCAAAACTCTTGGACTTCGCATGAAATACATATGTGTCGTCTGCGTAGGCCAGCGCGTAGCCCGCGTCTTGCGCGCGAATGCAAAAGTCATTCTCCTCACCGTAGCCGGTAGGAAATGCCTTCTCATCCATATAGCCGATTGAATTGATGACCTCTCGTCGGATCATAAAACAAAAGCCATTCACGAATCGCGTGCGAGGGTAATCTCTGCGACTAGATGCCAACACTAGCTGAGCCATGTCGGCCGCGGTCATCCCTTTCGGCAGAGCATTAATCGCGAACTTTCCGCTCTCGTCATAGAGATCAGGCACGCTCTGCCAGTTCGCCGCATTAGAAAGCGGGCCGCAAATGCCGATTTCATGAGAGGAATGCATGCAACGTACAAGTCCATCAACCCAATGAGGCGTGACTATCGTGTCGCTATTCAACGTAACAATATAGGGCGCGGTCGAAGCTCTAAGGCCGTCATTAACCGTAACGGTGTATCCCATATTTTGCTCGTGCTCGATCAATGTGAACGAAACTCGTTCGTGCGATAGGTCATTGACCGCGCTTCTCAACCAAGCCGTTGTCTCAGGCTCCGAGCCATCGTTGACAACAATCACCCGCAATTGATAGTCCGATGGAGCATGCGACAGCGACGCCAAGCAGACCTTGACATCGTCGAGGGCATTATAAACGGGGACAACGATATCTATTCGTCCCAGAAAGCCCTCGGGCATATCGATCGTTGACGCTGCGTTTGTTTCCGAGCTTTTTGCCGTACCGTTCTCCTCAAAGTGAGCGAGGGGATTAAGCCCTGCCAAGGCGACATCAGGGTTCGCACGCAGATACTCGCGCGTATTGAAATTTGGACCCGGGTCATAACCAATGAACGCACCGACCTTGGAATAATGCTCTTCAGCAGAAAGACCAAACTTCGCCACTTCAGGATAGCGAGACAAATACCAATCCGCATCAAGATGGGCACTTCTTGCGGATGCGGAAACGACCGCCGACTCTATTCGCGACATACTGGATATCCCCCGATTACCTCATGCAACTGCAGCAAGCATCACTAAACGCTAATCATTCGATCCCATAGATGGCGCCAATTTTCAACACTGCAGCAACATTTCAGCAACATGCTGCACAACTTTCCCGCGATCAACCTCTCAAACGCTTTAAAAGCCTTAGATTACTCCAGCTACACGTCTTTTCTCATGGCCTTTGTCCAACGTTCGAACAGGCTGACTGGCTTCTTAGCTGGCTCCTTGGCGCTTGCCCGCGCGAATTGACGTTTTTCGGCCCGCTTCAATGATTCCTTCGCTTCATCGTGAAGAGTTCTATAGTGTCTTGCCAAGGAGGAGAGCAGCTCAGTTCGGCTGCGATAAAATGCTGTTTTGTCCGTCAGAGGCGGCTCAACGCTCTCTCGTTGTGCGAGAAGAGCGACTATCCGACTCCAATGCTTATCAAGCTGACCCTGAGCATTCGCGCTTACTGCTTTGAACTTTTCACCAAGCGCTTTTCTGTCAATCTCCGCAAAGATTTCTGGCGCCTCCTCCCAGGAAGAAATAAGCGTCTCCGGCGCACCGGTAAGCTGGACGACGCCGTCAAACTTGAATTTCCCTCGCGCCACGGCGACAGCAGGCACCCCGAACGATGCAGCGGTGATATACCCGTGCATCGACGAGCCCATGTAGAACTCTGAATGAGAAATTACCGCAGCGATTTCGATCAAGCTCTCCGGCTTGTCGAGTATAAGCGGACGACTGCGGCAAAGCTGAGCGACCTCGACCGCGGTGACGTCGTCACCATGGCAGGGCCCGATAGCGATGAACAGGGGCCTTGCCTCGAGCGCTTCACAAATCCGATCAATATTCTCGGCCACACTCTCAATCTTTATACCCTTCATGTAACGCGCATTGACATGAATTGTAACAATTGGCTCTAGAGGAGAGTTGCCTAATCTATTCATCAGCACAGCAAAACTGGCATCCAGCTCTGCCTGCTCCCAAAGCTTCGGCAGCGCCCAAGCGCTATCGGGAACAACGGCTACTTCGAGATCTGGATCGACCTCCAACAGGCAGTCGCGACTGGCATTATCCCGCACGGACAAGTAATTGACGCGACGCAACGCCCGGCGAACGATGTCAATGGATGCGGTTTCGAAACGACCCGCCACCCCGGGGGCGTTCCAGATTACTGGAATCGAAGCGTCAACCGAAAGAGCAGAGCATACCCACAAATCGCCATAACCAGTAAGATCTACGCCCGCGTTCTCGTAGTCAGGAAGCTTGCTGGGCATGGCATGAATAATGTTCCCTCCGCCAATAACGAGCCCGGCAACGGGCTTCCCGAGTAGTTCTTCGAAACTTGTCGAAGAAACGCAGCCTGTCCACACCGGTGGACCACCAGCTGGGCTGACATGAACTAGTGGAACAGCGCCCAAGCGCTTCTGCAAAAGCAGTGGGAACAGCAAATCGCCATAGTTCGCCACGTCAAATGTTCCACTATGTACCAGCATTTAAATGGCGCCCTCATATTCTTCCAGATCGAGGCAGGTGCCTATCACGCCAGGGGATGACATGGTAGGCATCAAATGAATGGCTAGCTGAGATCGTGCATGATATTTGCTCGGTGTGCATTTGATATCGCAGGAGGCGAGCGTGAGCCCAGCAACCAAAGTCTTGGTGGCGAACGAGACAGGTCATACCTCAAACCCAGGATGTCGGGCTGTCCGACGCGGCGTGAGCCGCTTGTTGGCACTTAGCGGTGTTCGTGGAAACGCAACGCTCCCACTCGGCTTCTGGGAGACCCACTTCGCCGAACTCGCGCCACCGCGAGAAACGCGACTACGCCGACAAGAAGGCAAATTTTCGTCGGGGACGGAAGAGCCGGTATCAATTGATATTGCTAGATGGAGACAAACCCGAAACGAACTCTCGCAGCGAGACATTATGTTCTCAAAATCGCTGGAGGCAGTCGACGTTTTAGTTGTGAATGGCGAAGGCTCCCTTCACCACAACCTGCCACGCGCGCTCGCCTTGCTTGCTATGATGAGCGCAGCTACTGCTGCCGGTAAATCAGTGGCTCTTTTGAATTCCACCATACAAGCTATGGATCCGGAACTCATGAAAGAGGTATTGCCGTCGGTGCGATTCTGTCATGTCCGGGAGAAACGCACCATGCAAGGAGTAAAAGAGTTTCAGCCGGCCGTATTCACCGCGCCAGATCTCGCGGTGCTCGCTATGCGCCTCATGCCGCCCCCTCACCGCGCCAAAGCCCACATCGACGGCAAGCGAATCCTCGTTAGCTACGGCGTTCTTGTGAATGAAAAAATGCTTCGTTCGTTGCTGCAGGCCGTCACGAGATGCGGCCTAGAGCCCGTCTATCTTTCGATTGGCGATGGCGGCGAGACTGCGGTTGCGACCAAAATCTGCGAAGAGCTCGACGTACCGCTCATTCACGCCGGCGAGATCAGCCTGGATCGCCTTCTTGAGGTTCTTGGAAGTTCAGCGCTTGCCATCTCTGGACGTCATCACATCAACCTGTTTCTGATGCGTTGCGGGGTGCCGATCGTATCAATCCCCTCCAACACTTGGAAGCTCGACGCTACTTTCGAGCTTTCAGGATACCCCAAAGTCGAGCTGAGTGGGACCGATGGCATGGAAGAGGCAATTCTTGGAGCCTATGCGAATCGTCGAACGCTTGGTAACTCGTCCGAAGAAGGCTTCCAAAAATGCTCGTCTTTGATGGACGAATTACCTGAGAGATTCCGCCAATGGATTTGCTAACACCCTTTGAATTCGTTGACTCCTTTGAGGCGGGCCAACGGGTTGCCGTTGTTGGTAATGCACCAACCCTAGCAGGGCGGAAGGCCGGAAAGTGGATTGATTCGCATGATATCGTCATCAGGTTCAATGATTGTCGAGTTCGTGGTTTTGAAGCCGACGTTGGATCAAAGACCGACATCTTGATCTCCAATCCCTACGCTGAAACCCGTCCTGGAAGCTACCTAAATGATCTGCTTCCGCCAGTCACGGTGCTTGTTATTAACCCACAGACACGACGCGGCAACAAAGAAGAGTTCCTCCGATGGGTTGGGAATAACCGAGTCCTATTCACCTATACGCCTGATTTGAAGATAGATACGCTTGATCGTCAGCACATTGCCCTGACGACGGGCACTTACGGTGTTTCACTGGTCGCAAATTTGCTAAAGCCGAAAAACCTTAGTGTGACTGGCTTCACGATGTTTGCTGCGGGTTCCGATTATCACTACTGGAGCGACATTACGCCCTCGGGAATTAAAGCTCATTCTCCTCAAACGGAAGCGCATGTTTTCGTCGACATGCTGAACTCGTTGCGTGTCCCGGTCGAGGCCACTCCCGAAATCTTTGAGATGGCTAAACGCAGCAATAAGAACTTCGCTGACCATGTTCGTTTGCATCATTTTGAACCCAAAGCCGGCCGATGGAGGCTGTCGATATAGGGGCTGAGGTGGGCTTGATGGTTGTGAGCGCGCCGTTTCTGCGCCAGTTCAAGGACTAGCCTGCGCATCCGCGATGTATAAAGCGAGTGACAGCCAAGGCAGGCGCGTCTTGTGCGACTGAGCGTTACTTATCGTCTCAACCACGTAGCTAGTATCCCGAAATACTGCGCCGCCAGAAAGGTCAACTAGAACGCAACAGCGTTCGCCTATGCCCGACCGCGTCATGGCCTTCCCCGCGATCTACTTCTTCAATGCCTCAAAGGCGAAGGTCATGAGATGTCCGCATAGCCACGCGGCTGCATTGAATCGCCCCAGATCACTCCTCTGTTGAAGGAGAACAAACGGCAGTGGCTTGTCTTTTCCATCGCCCGCCAGCCACTGTAAAGCCGAGCCAGCACTCATTGCCTCGATAGCCGAAGCATCGCCCCCTCCCCTGTTGACGTGACGCCACTCCCAGCCAGGCCTAGCGAAGGCTTCGTCGGGATCCTAGGTCAGATCACCATCCCGCCAATGTGATCAAAATCAGCTGCTGGCTCCCAGCCCAACGAACTGCTTAACTCTGTCGAGTGTGTTGTGCTGTTTCACTTTGGCCGGCTTACCGGAACTATCGATGATGGTGTGGTGGTAGCGAAGCTTCTTGAGTTGCTCCGCATGATCACATCCAGGAAAAGTAATGAGGCAGATCAGCTCGTGAAAAACGTTGCTCTGGAACCGTACCGACCGGTCTTTCGGCGGATGGACATCAGCCGCGTAGTCGTGTTGATTCTTAGGGGATGCCAGCGGGTGAATTCGTGGACTGACTGAATTGGTGATCGGTTTGTGGGCGTGCAGCGAGAAGGTTATAGGCAGGCCCTCCTTCTGGAGGTCACGCAGCATCAGCCACAGTTCTAGCGAGGTCATCTGATTGCGATGCCCGAACCAGTCCGACCAATAGAGTTTGAAGCCGCGTTCGAACAAGTACGAATCCGCATCAAAATACGGCTGTTGAATGTAAACGAAATCACTAGAAATCATACAGGCTTTGCGAACAAACGCCCTTACATCTTTCAAGTTTGGCACATGCTCCAAAAAATGGGACATGATCACAAACCGCACCAGCTTCTCGTCCGGTATATTATGGATGTCATATAAGATAGCGTCGTACCCAGCGGCCAGCGTCTGTTCGATTTTGGATGGGTCGATGTCTATTCCCAAGCCACGACGGCCGTCGAAACGCTTTTTGGCGAGAGCCAGCGACCCACCCTTAGAGCAACCAAAATCGATATGATCGAATCCGGAAGTTTCGACTAGCTTCCTAAAGTCCGCAACTCCCGCCGCTTGCAAGCTATCGTCTTGCATCATTGCCATCCCCCGCGATCAGGCCGTTTTAATTACACCGGGATTAGACATGACGCAATTGGTGTCCACCCCATCTCGACAGTCAGCCCTCGCCTTTGGCGATGAAATTGCGATCAAAGAGTTTGAAAGAGCGATTGATTGGCGTGCAAACTATGGCAATCATCCCGCCCTTTCAAAAGACTAAGACCGAGGCTTGCATAGCCCACATTCAGTTCAAGCAGATATCGGACACGCTCGCCTTGAACGCCTAGAGCGGGATTGTTTTAGGCGGAGTCGGGAAGTGGATTCCCTTTCTGGTGCAAATCAGATTCACCATTCTGGCCGGTGAAGGAGGCCGGCCTGGATG
>NZ_LXKO01000019.1:0-35608 GCF_001692185.1 Rhizobium sp. AC44/96 | reverse complement strand
TACAGGACACCGACCGAAGTGTTCATGGCGCATTTGCAAGAGGGAGGCTGATCCCCTACCCTTGAAGACGGGCATGACGCACTTGGGTTAGCTTCTCCAGGGCGGTTTCTGCGGCATCGCATGGAACGCCATCGGCATCACCCGCTTCCAGCTGCCGACATCAAGCGCTGATGGAACCGAACGCTTGCTGCTGCGCCGCGTCCCCGATGCCGAGCCGGCAGCCCCGACGCCTGAGATTACAACGGCCATCGCCGCCGTAAAGCGCTACTTCGCCGGCGAACCGATCGACTTCTCCGATCTCGGGCTCGATCTCGCCGACCAGGATGATTTCTTCCGCGAAATCTACGCCGCCGCCCGCCGCCTGCGCTGGGGCGAAACGACCACCTACGGCGCGCTCGCCAAAGAGCTCGGCCACGGCCCCGAAGCCGCCCGCGACGTCGGCCAGGCCATGGCAAAGAACCCCGTCACGCTGATCATCCCCTGCCACCGCAGTCTCGCCGCCGGCAACAAGATCGGCGGCTTCTCGGCGCCCGGCGGCTCGGTGTCGAAGGCGCGCATGCTGGAACTGGAAGGCGTGAAACTGGCGCGGCCGAAGCCGGTGCAGCAGTCGTTGTTTTGAGGGGTGGTTAGGCGCTGTGCCAGGCGGTAATTTGAATTGATTACAGCGCGTATTTCGCCGAGACGCTGACTGTTGTGCCGGCCGACATGCGCAACGCCGCGGCAACCGCTGCTGTCACATCGGCGCCAACTGTCAGCTGATATTGAACGGTAAGTTCGTTCAGCGGCATATCTGAGGATCGAATGCTCAAAGATGTCGGCAACAGGCTGATCATTGCGGTTTGAACGTTCTGCGCGGCCTTTAGCAAGTTTTCCTGCAACATCGCGACCAACTGCTCAGCCTGATCACCGAGTTCTTGTTTGGCCAGCGCGATCTTGTCGCGAATACGGTTTGTCCATTCCGTGATCTTGGCGTCGCCTTGTTGATAAACGTCCGCAATTGCATCCTGAACGGTATCCCATATCGCATCGAACCATGTTCTTACAGCGCTGAAACCAGGTGCATACGCCGCAACTCCATCGGGATTTACCGGCTTTTTCGCGACCGAGCGATAGATATCCAGCAGAACTGGACCAGGTAACTGCAGTTCGAGATGCATATCGTTTCTCCTCTTGGAACTGATCAGTCTCGATAGCGTTGCCGGCCTAGCGAAACCCATTGAACCGTATGAGTTCGCCGTCAAAGCCGATGAACTCCTGCCCGAGCTTTCGCCCCGCCTGTTGAAAATCATTGAGGATTGTGTCCATCTCGTCAACTTTCGTTCGCGAAGCCTTGGCCAGTTCGTCCAGCGTTGCAGGGGCGTCGCGCCGTATGAGATGTCTCAAGGCATCGCGCAGTGCGTTGCGGTTGGCACCACGTGGCGGCATCAGTGTATTCAGCCTCTCAAGCCGGAAATTATCAATGTCCGACGGCTCGCCCGTCATGACGCTGCCCAAGTAACAAACGTCGAAAGCGTCCGACCATTCCGCCAGGTCAAGTTGGCCACCGTCAGTCGTATCGAGCGTCGGAGAGAATGCTTCGGCGAGAGAAATCCGGCCACCGAGCATTTGCTGGAGATCGTCACGCGTAGTTTGGCGATCGGTTTCAATGAAGGCGCGCATCTGATCTATATCGCTCCGAGTGACGGCAAGATCCGACCCTTCAGCGATCGCCGATAGATGAAAAACCTCGAAGGTGTCGCCGAAGCAAAGCGCAAGAGGGAATAGGTAGACTTCGTGGACCACCGGGTGGTGTTTGGCTAGGCAAAATTGCAGCAATCGGCCCTCTCCGTTCTCGCTGCTGGCGGCGGCATTTCTTAACCGCTCGAAGACGTCGTCCTCGAGCTTAAAGGACAGGGCACTGGAAGAGCCGCCGACAATGGAGCGCGCGACGATGGCGATATGGCGCGTCTCGTCAAGCAATCGAATCTCACATGTGCTCTCGCCGAGCAGATGCAGTCTTGATGCAGATAGCATGGAGTTCAACAGCGCTTCACGCGCTTGCTCGGTCTCGGTGGAATAGTGGTCGGGATCGCGCCAGAAGCTTGCGGATATCTCGGCATAGAGCGCCTTCATGCGTTTATCCCACTGGCGCGGAGAGTGAATATCGGTCCGGCCGTCCCGTATGAAATACCAGGCGTCATAGGTCTGAGATCCCGTGCCACCGGCTGCTTCAGCCAGATCGGTGAGACGCTCGGTTGAAACCTCCATAAGCGTTACCAAAAAGGTTCTTAGGGCTTCTTGCAGGCTTGCGGCGAAATCGGCAGGCGTTTGTCGCCAGTCGGGAACGAGGTCGTCGAACGCCGAATGGCTTAGCCACAGTATGGCACGCATGAATACCACCGTGTTTTGGAACGCCGGGGCCCGATCAGTCCAGCGGCGCCAAAGGGTATTGATAAGCGCGTATCCCGAAAAATAGTAGGATTCATTGCCGCCCTGACTGGTTCCCAAATACAGGTTGATCCGGTGCATTCCGCCGACTTTGTCGCGAACTTCGCGCTGCAGCGCTTCAGCGGATGCAAATACCCTGTATAAAGCGCTCTCCGGCGATTCTTCGACCTCGTATGGGCTGTCCTCATCGATGTCGGCGACATAATCGGGAAGGCCCGATAGGAATGCCGTGATTGGAAGCAGGATGTCGCCGCTTTCGGTGAGGTCCAGATCGATCTCGGCAAACAATGAAAGCCCTTCCGCCCAGGGTCTCCATGCTTGCCAAAATAGCCGTACCTTCTTCTGGAAGTTCGTCAGCCTGCGGACGGCACGCAGTGCTGAGGCACGATTGGCCGCCGATTGTCCTTCGGACACCACCCAATGGTCTTTTCCGGGACCCCGCTCGAGGGAAAAACTGTGCCGCAGAATGCTGTCCAGTAATAGCAACTCTGCGGCAAGCGCGCTGAAATAGCCTCCGAGACTACTAAGAAAGGTCCAGTAATGAACGAATTCATGGACCACGATGGAAGCCGCCTCCGGCCGTCGGCGCACTCCGCTTCGTGTTATGAACACCGAAAAATGAGGAAATTGATTGATGACGCGGTCGGTCAGCACACTTGTGTTTGGCAGTTTCGTCGCCGTGAGTGGCGCCGGCCCAGGACCATTGCGCTTAGCGAACCCTTCCATCATACCCTGCAGGAAGGATAGAAAATCGCTTTCGCCGGGGTGAAAATCTGTCACAACGATGCTTGTTTTTGCCTTGGCGATTGCCCAGCGCTGCTCAATGTCGTCGCTTCTCCCCAAGCCAAGACGATGAGGGATATCGGCAACGTGAGATGCGGGCACGAGGGCCAGCATCTCCTCAACCAGTCGTTCCGCTTGTGCATCGTCAAGGACGGTGCCGTGTCCGAACAAGCAGTCGCGGGTGGCCAACGCGTAGAACCTCATCGCGGTCCACAATACCTCCTCATCTGCCTCGCTCTGTGGAGACAGCACTTCCTTTGGGACACTTTCCAAGAGGCGTCGGGCACCCTCGGGATCGTTTGCTCTTTGTAGAAATTGCGCCAGCATAACCTTGGCGAGAGGGCGCCTATACAGCGTTTCGTTTTGTTCCGATTCCAGGATCGCGCGTTGATAAGCCGACGCAGCGCTGTCTTCGCGTCTAGTTAACTGGGACAGGCTTTGGCCGAGTGAAATACACAGGTCGATGCGCGTGGGCACGGTGGCCTGTTCGCCGACAAGCAAGGCAAGGTCGGCAATGGTCGCAGCGCTTTCGAATTGCGACCGCGCATAATGCTCGCGAGACCACCCGTTTAAGAAGCGAAGTAGGTTGTCGTCAATTAAATGGGATGCTCCGGTCAGGAGCTTAAACGCGCTCAGGTAATCCTTGGCGGCTACAAACGCATCTAGGAGTGCAAGCTGGTCTTGTGTGAGCTCGGCTTCAGCCATTTAAAGAGCCGCCCGATTGCGTTGACTGTCAACTCAAGTTCAACCCGTTAACAGTCACACAACGGAAGGCAGCTCGCAACAAAAATGCCGCCAGGCGCATCACGCCGGCGGCATCATGATCAGCACGAGGCAATCAGCCCCTAAGCATCACTCCCACTCGATCGTGCCGGGCGGCTTGCTGGTCACGTCGTAAACCACGCGGTTGATCCCACGCACTTCGTTGATGATGCGGGTCGCGGCGCGGCCGAGGAATTCCATGTCGTAGTGGTAGAAATCCGCCGTCATGCCGTCGACGGAGGTCACGGCGCGCAGCGCGCAGACGAATTCATAGGTGCGGCCGTCGCCCATGACGCCGACGGTCTGGACCGGGAGCAGCACGGCGAAAGCCTGCCAGATCGCGTCGTAGAGACCGGCCTTGCGGATTTCGTCGAGATAGATGGCGTCGGCTTCGCGCAGGATCTCCAGCTTTTCGCGGGTGATGCCGCCGGGGCAGCGGATCGCGAGGCCGGGACCCGGGAAGGGGTGGCGGCCGATGAAGCTATCGGGCAGGCCGAGCTCCTTGCCGAGCACGCGCACTTCGTCCTTGAAGAGTTCGCGCAGCGGCTCGACGAGCTGCATGTTCATACGTTCAGGCAGGCCACCGACATTGTGGTGCGACTTGATCGTCACCGACGGGCCGCCGGTGAAGGAAACGCTTTCGATCACGTCGGGATAGAGCGTGCCCTGGCCGAGGAAATCGGCGCCACCGAGCTTCTTGGCCTCTTCCTCGAAGGTCTCGATGAACAGGCGGCCGATGATCTTGCGCTTGGTCTCGGGGTCGGAAACGCCCTCGAGCTCGCCGATGAACTTGTCGGCCGCGTCGACGTGGATCAGGTGCAGATTATAGTGTTCGCGGAACATGGCGACGACATTGGCCGCCTCGTCCTTGCGCATCAGGCCGTGGTCGACGAGCACGCAGGTTAGCTTGTCGCCGATCGCCTCGTGGATCAGCAGAGCCGCAACCGAGCTGTCGACGCCGCCGGACAGAGCGCAAAGCACGCGCTTGTCGCCGACCTGCTTGCGGATCTCTTCGACCGCCTTCTGGCGGTAGGCCGACATCGACCAGTCGCCCTTGATGCCGGCGATGTTGTGAATGAAGTTGCCGATCAGCTTGGCGCCATCGGGGGTGTGGACCACCTCGGGGTGGAATTGCACACCGTAATATTTGCGCTTCTCGTCGGCGATGAAGGCGTAGGGCGCGTTCGGCGAAGTCGCGACGACCTTGAAACCTTCGGGAAGTGCGGTGACGCGGTCGCCATGGCTCATCCACACCTGGTGGCGCGAGCCCTTCGACCAGAGGCCTTCGAACAACTCGCTGTCTTCGTCGACTTCAAGGAAGGCGCGGCCGAATTCGCGGTGATGGCCGCTCTCGACCTTGCCGCCGAGCTGCATGCACATCGTCTGCTGGCCGTAGCAGATGCCGAAAACGGGAAGGCCGCTGTCGAAGATGATCTGGGGGGCGCGGGGCGAACCCTCGTCGACCGTCGAGGCCGGGCTGCCGGACAGGATCACGGCTTTCGGCTTCAGGCTCTTGAAGCCTTCTTCGGCGGACTGGAAGGGAACGATCTCGCAGTAGACGCCCGCTTCGCGCACGCGGCGCGCGATCAGCTGGGTTACCTGGCTGCCGAAATCGACGATGAGAACGCTGTCGGGATGTGCTGTCTGGGTCATGGCGAGCCTTTAATGAAAAGCACCCGGTCTTGCAATGCGGGAAATCCGCCGCACGAACATTTTATTGTGCTGATTGTCCCCGTTTTAAAGGGTTTTAGAACCAAAAGACACCGTCCTCAAGCGCCGTGAACAGGCTGTCGACAGCGTAGGAGAGCTTGCGGTCGATGACGTGCAGATACTCCGTCCAGCCGGAAATATGCTGCAGCTCCTCGACGCCATCGGAAATTCCGCGCAGGCCGATCAGCGGCAATTGGTAGGCTTGGCAGGCGCGCAGCACGGCGAAGGTCTCCATGTCGACCATGTCGGCGGCGATGCTGCCATAGGCCGTGCCGGAGACGACGTTGCCGCCCGTCGACAGGCTCGCCTCCGCGATGCCGGGGATCCGGAGCGGCAGCTCGACCGTGGCCGGAAGGTCGAGGAACGGCGTGCGTCCCTTCTCGAAGCCGAGCGGCGAGGCGTCCATGTCGCGGTAGGAGACGGAGGTGACCTGGTAGATCTCGGTCTGCTCGAGCTTCGACGAGCCGGCCGAGCCGAGCGAAACGACCAGTTGCGGCAAGTCGCCTCCGTGGTCCAACTCCGTCAGCGCCCGGGTGAGCACGACGGCCGCTTCCACCGGGCCGACGCCGGTCATCAGAGGTTCGAACCGCGAGCGCAGGAAGGGACCGTATTCGGCCTCGGCCGCCATCACGAACAAAATGGATTTGCCGGCGACCGATTTCAGTTCGAACTTCATCCCGTAATTCCCTCTCTGCCGCGGATGATCATCATGGTGCTTGTCATGGAAGCGATCAGCTTGGCTGGTCCATCGCTGATCGCATAGCCTCTTCCGTCGGCGACGATGATGTTCGATCCAGGCTTGGTGATCTCGCCGCGAAACAGGAAGCGGTCGCCGCGCCCCGGCGACATCAGGTTGACCTTGAATTCGATCGTCAGGATCGACGCGTCCGGGTCGATCACGCTGTAGGCCGCAAAACCGCAGGCGGAATCGAGCGCAGCCGAAATCACGCCGGCATGCAGGATGCCGTGCTGCTGCGTCAGTTTCACATCGAAGGGCAGCTCTATTTCGACCATCGCATGCTCGACCCGCGTCAGCTCAGCGCCGATGGTGTGCAGCGCGGCCTGTCGCGCAAAATTCTGGCGGATTCGTTCGCGGAAGTCGCCATTGTCGTTATTGGTCATGTGTCCTGTCCTTTGCCAGCGCGAAAGTGGCACGGCGCGCAGTGTTCGACAAGCGCTCCGGGCGGGCGTAGCCGGCATAATTCCAGTGCAAACCGAAGATGTTAAGGCACGGAGAGGACAGCGGGGCGCTTGCGCCGGTTCAGTTCAAATAGGCGATGGACGCGTTGAGCACGGTCGCGAAACCCACCCACGCCGCATAGGGAACGAACAGCAATGCCGCGACCCGGTCGGCGCGCCACCGGTTTCCGATGAAGGCAAGAACCACCATGAGCAGGACAAGGATGATCGCCAGCGCGACGGGCGGCATTTGCAGACCGAAGAAAAACGGCGACCAGAGAAAATTGAGAACCATCTGGCAGGCCCAGATCAGCATGCCCACGGAGAGATGCCCGCGCAGCCATGTCCGGGCGCCGGCAATGCCGATCACGACGTAGAGGACCGACCAAACCGGACCGAAGATCCAGTTGGGAGGATTGAACGATGGTTTGGCAAGCGATTGATACCACTCGCCTGGAAGATTGTTGATGCCGATGGCCAAACCGCCGCCGAGTGCGATGGCGACGAAGATGATGTAGGTCAGGGCTCTGCTCATGCGCGGGAAATAGGGCGGTGCTTGCGACCTGCCAGATCGAGCATCCTTGCGATTTAAGCGCGCAGTCTCTGCATCTCGATTGCCCCGCGGAGGGGTGGGTATATTCTGCGCCGGATCGATATTTCGAGGAGCCGGCATGGCAACCTTTTCACAGTCTGTGCAAGCCTACGAGGCCTGGCTACGCCAACAACTCGGAAGCGACCTTGTCGAGAACGATCTTGCGCGCAAGCACGCGAAGATGAAGACAAACGGCTTCGTCTTCCTGCGCGCGACCTACTGGCGGTGGGCGGAGACGATTCTCGATGTCTGCCCCGATTTCAAGGCTGCGCCACAGGTGCTCGCCATCGGCGACACCCATCTGGAGAACTTCGGCACCTGGCGCGATGCCGAGGGGCGGCTGGTGTGGGGCGCCAACGATTTCGACGATGCGGCCGTTATGCCCTATGCCTTCGACCTTATCCGCCTGACGGCAAGCGCGCTTCTGGCGCGCGGCAGCGATGGTCCGGCCGCGCATGCGATCGCCGAGCCCATCCTCACTGGCTATCGTCGTGCCATCGCCGCGCCGATGCCCGTCATCCTCGAACGCGATCATAAATGGCTGCGCAAGGCGCTGCTGCTGCCCGATGCCGAGCGCAAGGAGTTCTGGGACAAGTTCGCGTCGTTGCGCCCAGCGGAAAAGCCTGTGCCTGCCGCCTATCACCGGGCGCTGGAAGCAGCACTGCCAAGCAACTCTCCCGCGTTTGTTCCAAAGCCGCGCACGGCGGGAACCGGCAGCCTCGGTCGCCCGCGTTTCGTCGCCTATGTGGATTGGCAGGGTGGACCGGTGCTGCGGGAAGCAAAGGCGATGCTGCAGTCGGCATGGTCGCTGGCGCACAATCCGGCAGATCGCGCAATCCACGCCGTCGATATCGCCGCCGGAAGAATGCGGTGTGCGGATCCGCACTATGAGCTGCAGGGTTCCATTCTCGTCCGGCGTCTCTCGCCCAACAGCACGAAGATCGAGATCGATCGAAATCCGGGCCTGTTGCTCTCGCCCGATATGCTCGATCTGATGGGCTTCGAGATCGGCAATTGTCACGCAAGCGATCCGTCCGTCGGGCCGGCAATCGAGCAGGACATCAAGGCGCGAAGCGGTACCTGGTTGTCCGACGCGGCAAAGGTCGCGGCCGCCGCGATCACGTCAGAGCAGAAAACGTGGTCACAGACGGCGTGAGGGCGCGATCCGCACGATGTGCTGGTCCCAGGCGACACTGCTGCGCGACCCGAGGAAATCGCCGTCGTAGGATGACACAGCAAAACCGTCCGTCGCCGGCGCGATGCCGGCGGCGTCGGGAACGGTCGTTTCGCTGAGCACCTTGCCGCTGCGGGCATCGATGGTCACGGCAACGCCGCCCTTGGGGGAGGTAACCCCCACAAGGCCGTCATTCCGGTTCACGGCGATCGCACCCACATAGTTTGCCAGCCTGCGCGTCGTCTCCTCGGGCAGTTCGACGAAGCGAAGGTCTTCGCCCTTGGCGAACGATCCCACCAGCGGCGGCAGGTCGTTGCGGTGGCCCTCGTACTGGCAGGCAAACCAGATGCGCCCGCTATCGTCGATATCGACATGGCGCGTCGAAACCTGTGCCCATTGCGGCGGCAGGGCATGGTTTTCGATCAGCCCGCCCGTTGCCGAATCGATCAGCGTCAGCGACGGCTGCATGCTTGTCAGGTTGAGCTTCGTCCGGCCGGTGTCCGGGTGTGTCTCAATCCCGCCATTGGCGACAACAAGCATCCGCCCGTCGTCGGTAACCGTCATGTCATGCGGACCGACGCCATAGGTCTCGAATTCGCCGATACGCGCAAAGCGGTTCGTGGCGTCGTATAGTCCGATCATGCCGCGATTGGCGTCGAAATCGTTCTCGCTCGCGTAGAGGATGCGACCGTCCGGTGAAAACGCGCCATGGCCGTAGAAATGACGGCCCTCGACAGAGGCAATCACGATCGGATCGGTCGTGCCGTGCGCATCGAAGATCATTGCATAGGTGCCGGGACGCCGCGCGAAGGCGACGGTCTTGCCCGTCGCCTGACTGAATGCCATCCCGTGGGCTCGCGCCGGCAGAGCAACGCGATCGACGATCTCGCCACGCTCCGTCACCGTAGCCACGGCATAGGAGCCGTTGGCATCGCGCATTCCCGAGGCATAGACGGCGTCGGCACGCTCAAGCGCCATCAGGGCGCGCGGCTGCAGGGCGGCCAGAAAACCGAGCCCGGCAGCTTTGACGAAACGACGCCGGTCAATCGCCGAACTGTTCCACATCAGTCAATCGCCGTCCGAGAAGGAGAAGCCGGCCGACAGGCCGATGGCCGAGCCGTAGTCGTCGCTGATCTTTGTGATGAGCTCGCGCGTGCTGACGAGCAGAGCGTCAAGCTTTGCCTTCTCGGCATCGCTGGTCGCGACCTCGATGTCGGGATTGAGCTTCGGGACCGTCTCCAGCAGCGACTTCAGGTTCGCGTCGATTGCCTCGGCGATCGGCTTGCGGTCGGCGGGCAGCAGCTCGGCCATGCCGGCCTTCTGCCAGAGCGTCCGCAGGCCTTCGAGATTGGCCGCCATCGACTTCCACGTGTTCTTCGAGCGCCAGTAGATGGCCATCTTCGGCTTGGGAGAACTGTCCTTGCCCTTGTAGAACTGTTCGAGACGCTGATCGCGAACGGTCTCGGCTCCGTGAACGAGGATGCCGAGCAGCGCTGTCACGGCTTCCTTGTTGTCCATGAAGTCTTCGCTCTTCGGCCCCGGATGCTTCCAGCTGCCCTGGACGCCATCGGGCTTTTCCCACGCTGCGACGACTTCGCCGGCTTCGCGCTGGATGTTGCCGGCAACGGCTGCGCCGTACAGGCAGCGGAAACCGTTCTTCTGCTTGAGAAGGTCCTCGGAGCCCGCACCGTAAAGCACGTACTCCAGCGCCGTAAGGCCCTGCAGCGCCACGCTCTTGCCGGCGATCGCATCGACCGTCGTGTCTTTTGGATCGGCCTTGGCGATCAGCGTCTGCACCTGCCTCAGGCCAACGCCCTTGCGATCGGGATAGAAGAGAATGTGCTCGAAGAGATTGTCCTGGATGACAGGGCCGACCTGAACGATCTCGATGGTCGACCAATAGCGGATCGTGTCGTCGAAGGCCGATTTCGCCTTATCAAGCGTCTGCTGCGTGCCGTCGTCGCACAAGTCCTTCATCGCGGTCGTCAGTCGCGCGGCCGATTGCTGCGCATTGCGGTAGCCCGGCCGGATCACCTCGTCGACGGCGCGCTGCATCACAGCAGGAACCGCGTCCTCATTGAGCCCGACCTGTGGCGCGGCATCTTGTGCGAAGGCGGATGAAGCAAGGGCAAACGAAAGGACGATGGGGTGCCAAAGGCGCATCAAAGAGACTCCAGGAATGTAATCAGTGCCTGCCTATCATCCCTGGGCAGGGATGCGAAAGCGTCGCGCGCTTTTTGTGCTTCGCCGCCATGCCATAGGATCGCCTCGGTAAGGCTTCTGGCACGGCCGTCATGAAGGAAAAAGCTGTGTCCGCTGACAGTCTGGGTCAGACCTATACCCCATAGCGGCGGCGTGCGCCATTCACGTCCGCTTGCCAGGCCGACCTGTTGTCCATCGGCAAGGCCGTCGCCCATGTCGTGCAGCAAAAAGTCGGAGTAGGGCCAGATAAGCTGGAAGGATTGCGCCTTGTCGGTGCTGTCGCGACGGGTGACGAATTTGGGCACATGGCAGGAAATGCAGCCGCTTTCGTAGAAAATCTGCTTGCCCCTCAACGTCTCGGGAAAGCTTGCCTTGCGCCGTGCCGGCACCGCCAGATTGGCTGAATAGAAGGTCACCAGGTCGAGGATCGGCCCGGGTGCTTCCTCGTTGCCGAGGCGCTTCTGGACGCCGGTCGGCATTATCAGGCACTTTGCCTCGGCTTGCGTGCAGTCGCCGTGCGCGTCCGGTTTGTCCGGGGTGGAAATGCCAATGTCATTGGAAAAGGCGTCGGCGCTCTGATCGCGCACCGTCGCATTCTGGGCCTTCCAGCCGAAGCGTCCGAGGGCAATCTTGCCGGTCCGGTGGTCGCGAACGATGGCGGCCTTGCCGTGGATGCCGTCGCCATTCGTGTCGTCCGGGTCGGCGTGCGCGAGAATGTCCGCTTCCGGTATCGCCTCGATCAGGCCCAGCCCGATCATGGCCGGCGCGACGCGCGGCGAGATTGTCGTGGCGGCATTCAACGGGCCATAGGCGAGGTCCGTGGCCGAATAGGTCGGCCTGCGCAGCGAAATCCTCTCGCCGTCGCCGAGCGTGACCGTTTCTTCGGTATAGCGGATCGCCATCCGGCCTTCCGAGGCAAGGCCCGGCACCGCGAGTTCCTGCAACTGGTGGCCATAGGTCGGATCGGGGAAGTTGAGGATATCGGCGTTCGCGACGGAGCGCTGCTCTTCGGGCGTCGCAGCCGTGCGAGACAGGCGCAAAAACATGGAAAGCGAAATGGCGCCATTTTCCGGCGGCTTGCCGCGCCCGTCATTGACGTGGCAGCTCATGCAGGAGCGAGCATTGTAAAGCGGCCCGAGGCCATCCGATGCCTGCGTCGAGGAGGGCGCGGACACCCAGAGCTTCTTGAAGAGCGCGTTGCCCAGCTTGAAGTTCTGTTCTTCCTCGAAGGGAATGTTGGCGGAGATATGCGAGAAGGCACGGTGCGTGACCGGATCGATGGAGGTCGCGCCGCCCGCCTGCATCGCTTCGTACTGTTCGGCCTTGGAAAAGTCGGTGGTCGGCCGCGTCACATCGGCGACGCGTTTTGCGTCGGTATCGGAAAGGTCGGTCCGCTTGGTCGGGAGATCGAAACCGGACGCCAGGGCGACGGAAAAACCGGCAATCGCGGCGCAGAATGCTGCGCTACTGAGAAGACGACGAGCCGGGAAAGGCGACATTTGGGAGTTCGGGCCGCTCCGGCAAACGGAGCGGCCCGCCTTTTCACTTATTTGAAGACGGCGCTAGGATTATCCAAGCTGTCGGAACCTTCAAGCTTGACCGTGCCGAGATCGAGTGCGGCAATAACGCGCTGCACGGACTTCGTCTGATTGACGAGACCATCGATGGCAGCCTGGACAACAGCGTTGCCCTTCTTGTTGCCTTCGCCGATCATCTGGTCGTACTTTTCGACGGTCTCGCCGCGCTTCGCCATGGCGTTCATGGCCTTCAGCGTAGCGTCGAGCTTGCCCTGCATTTCCTTGTCGAGCTTCTTGTCCTTGGCCGCGAGGAGATCGTGCAGCGACGGACCCTTCATCTTCGTGCCGTCGACGCGGGTGTAGTTGCCGGTGTAAGCGGCAGCGATGCCGATCGCGTCGTTGAGGTGCGAGTTGTAGGTGTTGTCGGAGAAGCAATCATGCTCTTCTTCCGGATCGTGCAGGATCAGGCCGAGCTTCATGCGCTCGCCGGCCAGTTCGCCGTAGGAGAGCGAGCCCATACCGGTCAGTATGGCAACGAGGCCAGCCTTGGGGTCGGCTTCGACATGCTTGGTCGCTTCGCCATCCGGAGCCCAGTTGTTGGTCATCTCCTGGAGATCGGAAACCAGCAGGCTCGAGGCGGACTTCAGATATTCGGCGCGGCGGTCGCAATTGCCGTGCGTGCAATTCTTGAGGTCATAATCGGTGGCAGGACGGTTGCCGGCGCCTGGGCCGGTGCCGTTCAGATCCTGGCCCCAGAGCAGGAATTCGATGGCATGGTAGCCCGTCGCGACGTTGGCATCGACACCGCCAGCTCCAGAGAGCGTGCCGGAAAGAAATTCGGGCGTCAGCTTCGAAGCGTCGACATCCTTGCCGTCGATCTTGATCGTCTTGTTGGCAATGACGTTGGCGACATAGAGCGCGTTTTCATCGCTTTCGGTACCGTAGGAGGCGTCGACATAGTCGATCAGGCCTTCGTCGAGCGGCCAGGAATTGACCTTGCCTTCCCAGTCGTCAACGATCGGGTTGCCGAAGCGGTAGACTTCCGTCTGCTGGTAGGGGACGCGAGCCTTGATCCATGCTGCGCGCGCCGCCTTCAGCGTCGCATCCGTCGGCTCCTTCAGGAACGCGTCAATGGCAACGTCGAGTGCCTTGGCCGTCGTCAGCGCGTCTTCATATTTCGCGTGGCCGACTTCTGTATAATGCTTGACCACAGCTGCAGCATCCGGTGCTGCGATTGCGGGAACGGCGGAAACGGCAATCGGCGTCGCCACCAGCGCCAGCGCTGCGTAAAAATTCCTGTTGAGTTTCATGGTCCTCTCCTGTGACGGACGTTCCGTCTGAATCCGGCTTCGTCTCTTCGCGCAAAAGTAAACTGGTGTCAAATAATCTAGTTTGGAACGGTTTTAAGAATTGGGCTGGCGCAAAATAGCTGGCACGTAGGCCTGTGATTCAGGGAGATATGGACAAAGCGCATCGACCGCGAGTCGCTCGGCGACGCCCGGTCTTCGGCATTCGCGATACCGGGTCAGCCCTTGCGCTGCAGCTTGCTGAAGAAGAAGCCGTCGGTATCAGTCGAGGCGGGGGTGAGCGTGATCGTCTTGCCGTCCGACGAGCGCGGCCGCGGGCTGTCCTTGCCGAACAGTTTGTCCCAATCGGGAATCGCGCTGACGATCTCGAATTCCGGATGTGCGACGCTGAAGGCGCGAACCTGCTCTTCATTCTCCTGCGGCAGGACCGAGCAGGTGACGTAGAGCAATTCTCCGCCCGGACGGACATACGCGCTCGCCTGCTTCAGTGCGTCCTGCTGCTGGGAGGTGCGTTCATCGAGATTCTTTGTCGTCAGGCGCCATTTGGTATCGGGACGACGGCGCCAGGTTCCGGTACCGGTGCAGGGCGCATCGACGAGAACCTTATCGCAGTGTTCGGACAGGCTCTTGAGATCCCTGGCATCGTCGTGGACCTGCACGTTGCGGGTGCCGGCGCGCTTCAGCCGTTCGATGATCGGCGCCAGCCGCTTGCGGTCGGCGTCATAGGCGTGAACCTGGCCCTTGTTGTGCATGGCGGCCGACATGGCGAGCGTCTTGCCGCCGCCGCCTGCGCAATAGTCGAGGATCTGCTCGCCGTCCTTCGCCATCACGAGATCCGCGACGATCTGCGATCCTTCATCCTGAACTTCGAACCAACCTTTTTGGAACGAAAGCTCGGCGGTGACGTTAGGAAGACGAGAGGCACCTTCGCCGGCCGGAATCCGGATGCCGTACCGTGCGATGGTTGCTGCTTGAGCGCCTGCGCGCTCCAGCGCCTTGACGGCCTTTTCGCGGGTAGCCTTCAGGATGTTGGCGCGAAGATCGAGCGTCGGGCGAGTGGCAAGCGCTTGTGCCTCTGCAAGCCATGTGTCGGAGAAGGCTTGCTCGAATGACGGGACAACCCATTCCGGGATGTCACCCTGGATATAGGAAGGAGCATCAACGAGCTGTCGGCTTTGGAATGCGGAAAGTGCGGCCTCGGAAAGCGGGCTCGGTGCGAACTTGTCGTCTGTAAGCTCAGCGGAAAGCGTTTCCGGCGTAAAACCCCACTGGCGGAACATGACCGCGTGAGCAATGGCTGACGCGCTATCGTCATCCATGAGCCAGGCATGGGACAGGCGCATGCGAAGGGCGTCGTAGACGATGTTGCCGATCGCGGCCCGGTCGCCGGATCCGGCAAAGCGATGCGCGAGACCCCAGTCTTTCAGCGCATCGGCAACTGGCCGTCTGCGGGCATCGATATCAGCAAGAACCGAAATTGCCCCTTCGAGCCGTCCGCCCAACCGCATCTAAACAGCTCCTATCGCTTAAGGTCAAAACACCGGGCTTGTGAACAATCCGCAGGAAGCGCGACTGACGCAGCGGATTGTTCACAAGTCTCAATCGCGTGGTTACCCGCGATTGGTGGTAAGAGCAAGCGGCCCGTTTGGATACGGTAGCGGCGCTTAGCCGATGACTTCGTAGCAGACCTTTGCCGTGCCGGTGCTAACCATGCCGATGTTCTGAGCGGCAGCGCGGGAAAGATCGAGCACGCGGCCGCGGATGAACGGGCCACGATCGTTGACGCGAACGACGACACTACGGCCGTTGTTACGGTTGGTAACTTTCAGCTTCGTCCCAAATGCAAGTGAACGGTGTGCAGCAGTATTGATGGTGGGGTTCATGCGTTCCCCGGAAGCGGTTTTGGAGCGAAGTGCGTACCATGAAGCGCCACCACAACCATTTGCAGCAAAACCTTCCATCGGAAGGATGGTAGAACAGGCTGCTATAGTCGTTGCGGCGATAATAGAACGGCAGATTTTCTTCAAAACGGATTGTCCCTCTACTGTTGAACTTGCGCCTTTGCGGGCGGTGGGGCTTAAATCCGTCGAAAAATGGCAAAAAAGTGCCGCCAATGATCACGCAATGTTACAGAGTGTAACATTTGTGATTGAGTCGCAATTGATTCGACAGGCCCGACAAGAGGGGAAGGTAGAAAAAGATTAAGGAAATCAAGTAAAATTAGAACATTTTTTGCAGGCGGGATTCCGCGCAACCCGCGATCACAAAATCAATAAAAATAATTTTGCGCGCGCGCCATAATTCTTGCCCCATTTGCGCAAATTCAGAGGCCGTTAACCATAAATTGGAGAGAAAAGTGGTTGTCGGCGCGAGAAGGTAGGAATTTCCTACCGATCCATCGCATGCGATCTATGAAGCATAAAGCCGAGTTTTTTCTACCCGCGCCAGCGATCTTGCTGCAACAACTGCGCGAGTGAGGCGGGATAGGTCGGAAATTCGAAGGCAAAGCCGGCGGCTTTCAGCTTCGCGTTCGAGACCCGCTTGTTCTCGCCGTAGAACGATCTGGCCATGGGCGTCAGCTCCGCCGTCTCGAACGGTTGCTCCGGCGGCGGCTCGACGCCCATCAGGCGCGACGCCTCGACAATGACGTCCTGCGGAGGGCCGGGCCGATCATCCGTCACATTATATATGCCGCCCAGTTCCCGATCGGCCAGAAAGCGCGTGGCTGCCCCGATATCCTCGACGCGGATCCGGTTGAAGACCTGATCCTTCTTGATCAGGCGTCGCGCCGTACCGCGTTGCAGATTGCAGAAAGCGTTGCGGCCGGGCCCGTAGATACCGGAAAGGCGCAGCACGGCGGCGGGGATGCCGAGCTCTTGCCCAGCAACCGCCCACGCAGCCTCGGCCTCAAGGCGCTCCTTGGACCTGCCGGATACCGGAACGCACGGCGTGTCCTCCGTCACCCAGTTGCCCTTGTGGTCGCCGTAGACGCCGACGGTCGAGAGATAGCCGATCCAGGCAAGATCCGGCATGAGCTGGCGAATGCGTCCGCTGGCCAGTCGGATCAGCGGATCGCCGCTATCCCGGGGCGCGATCGATTGCACGAGGTGCGTTGCCGACGCCATGGCGGCAAGGAGGTCGTCGGTGAGAACCTCGCCGTCAAAGACAAAGGCGTCGATGCCGGCGGCGCGGAGGCTTGCTGCCTTTTCCGGCGAGCGCGTCGTGCCGGAGACGCGGAAGCCATTGGCCAGGAACGCCTTGCCGATCGCCGTGCCCGAGTAGCCGCAGCCGAAAATCACCAGATGCATCACACCGCTCCTGCCAGTCTCCATTCGTCCAGCACGTCGCCGTCCGACTCATCTGCCGGCCTTTGTGCCGCAAAGGTCGAGAATTCGCCAGCCTCCATCAGCCGCGATAGCGCCCACACGGCCATGCCCCGCACCACGGGCGAGGGATCTGCCGATAGCGCCCGACACTGCGCAATAAGGCCACGGTCGCCGGAATTGCCGGCTGCAATGAGGGTGTTGCGAACAAAGCGATCGCGGCCGATCCGCTTGACCGGCGATCCGCTGAAGAATGTGCGAAAGGTCGGGTCGTCGAGATCGAGCAGATAACCGATTGACGGTTCCTTCAGATCCTCGCGGGCCTGAAGCTTCATCTCCGACGCCTCGCGGGCGAACTTGTTCCACGGGCAAGCCGCCAGACAGTCGTCACAGCCATAGATACGATTGCCGATCAGCGGTCGCAGCTGCGGGTCGATCGCTCCCTTGTGCTCGATCGTCAGGTAGGAGATGCAGCGTCGCGCATCGATCTGGTAGGGCGCCGGAAAGGCGCCGGTCGGGCAGGCGTCGAGACAGGCCCGGCAGGAACCGCAGTGGTCAATCTCCGGCGCGTCGATCGTAAGGTCGGCGGTGGTGAACATCGAGCCGAGAAACAGCCATGAGCCGTGCACGCGGCTGACGAGATTGGTGTGCTTTCCCTGCCAGCCGAGGCCCGCCGCCGCCGCGAGCGGCTTTTCCATCACCGGCGCGGTATCCACAAAGACCTTGACGTCAGCGCCGGCACGGGCCGCGAACCGTGTCGCGATCTCCTTCAGTCGGCCCTTGATGACATCGTGATAGTCGCGGTTGCGAGCGTAGACAGAAATGGCCGCCTTGTCCGGCTTGTCCAGAATGCCACGCGGATCTTCGTCGGGACCATAGTTCAGGCCAAAGACGACAATCGATTTGACGTCGCTCCAGAGCGTGCGGGGATCGCCGCGTCGGTCGCGGGTCTCCGCCATCCATTCCATGGTGCCGTGCCGCCCTGCGTCGATGAACTCGCCGAGGCGGGCTTTCGCGTCCGGAATGGTGTCAGGACTCGTGATCCGACAGAGGTCGAAGCCGAGCGCCTGCGCTTCCGCGCGCACGAAGGCGGTCAAGGTTTCGCGGCGTTTGTGCTCCTTGGCCTCTGCGGTTCGTTCGGGCATACGGCCCTCGTCAGAAATCCAGATCGGCGTAGTGAGAAACCGGCGTCAGGCCGCGCACGCGCTCGGTCAGCATCGGACGGAAAGACGGTCGCGACTTCAGTCGCTGATACCAGTCCTTGACCATCGGCGATTCCGACCAGTCGATCTCGCCGAGATAGTCAAGGATCGAAATCGAGGCAGCCGCGGCGAGGTCGGCATAGCTCATGCGTTCGCCCGCCAGCCACTGGCGCGAGCCGGAAAGCCAGGTGAGGTACTTCATGTGCTGCCGGATATTGGCCCGCGCGGTCCGCAGGATCTTCGAATCCGGCGCACCGCCGCCCTGGTCCGCCGTCATCTGCAGCTTGTAGACACGCTCGCGGGCGAGCGGCTTGGTGACGTCCGTCTCCATCTTGGTCATGAACCATTCCGTCAGCCGACGAATTTCGGCGCGCTGGAAGGGGTCTTCGGCAAGAAGGCGCCGGTCGCGCTTCAAGACGCCATGCGTCTCGTCAAGATATTCGGAGATGACGCTCGCGCCACAGAGCGCGCGCATGCTGTCGTCGACGTAAACCGGCAGCGTGCCGGCCGGATTAAGCGCCAGGAAGTCCCGGCGCTTCTCCCAGGTCTGTTCTTCGATCAGGTCTGCCTGATAACCGTACTCCGTCAGGATCAACCGGACGAAGCGTGATGCGGATGACATGGGGTGATGATAGAGCGTGGGCATCGAGACTCGGATTTTTGATGGGTGGGTCGCACTTGCAGGGGCGCAACAATCATAGCGCCCTAGTCATGACTCATTCGTTGAAGCTATAGGAGTTTGGCCCTTCCAATACAAGCGAGTCGGGCTGCCCAACGCCTGACAAAGGATGTGGACATCGCTGAACAGCTCTCACCAGCAGCCAAGTGGCCCGCGCCACACACTTGTCGAACGCGACGGATGCCGCCCCCCACGGCATGAGCACAACTCAGGTCCGAGCAAACTCTAAACCGGAGACATTATATGGACTATATAAACGCTGTAATTCTAGGCATCGTAGAAGGGATTACCGAGTTTCTCCCGATCTCGAGCACCGGCCATCTCATCATTGCCGAACAATGGCTGGGCCATCGGTCCGATCTGTTCAATATCGTTATCCAGGCTGGCGCGATTCTCGCCGTCACCATCATCTATTGGCGCCGCCTCTGGGATCTCGTGATCGGCTGGCGGGACCCGAAAAACCGCTCTTACGCGGGCAAGCTGATCGTCGCATTTCTGATCACCGCGGTCCTCGGCCTGATCGTCAAGAAGCTTGGCTTCGAGCTGCCCGAGACTGCGACGCCGGTCGCCTGGGCGCTGATCATCGGCGGCTTCTGGATGATTTTCGCGGAATGGATCGCCGCGCGCCGGCCGCAGTACAAGAGCATTACCTGGTACGTCGCCATCCTGGTCGGTATCGCCCAGGTGGTTGCGGGCGTTTTCCCGGGAACGTCGCGCTCCGGCGCCACGATTTTCGTGGCCATGCTGGCCGGTACCGGCAATCGCGCTGCTGCGACCGAATTCGCGTTTCTGGTCGGCATTCCCACGATGTACGCGGCAAGCGCCTATGAATTGCTGAAGACGTTCAAGGATGGCGGCGCGGCAAACGAGGACTGGACCGGTCTTGGGATCGCTTTCGTCGTTTCCACGATCGTCGCGTTCGTCGCCGTCAAATGGCTTCTGTCCTACATCCAGAGCCACCGCTTCACGGTGTTTGCGGTCTACCGCATCATTCTCGGCGCTGTCCTGCTCGGCATGGCTGCAGCCGGCATGATCGCCTGAGGCGAGGTATACGGTGCATTCGCGCCGTGGTGGCGCGGATGCGGCAGTCCAGAGATTGTCGAAGAGACAACAAAGCCGGCTCTCAGGCCGGCTTTTTCATTACCGGTTGATGGAACCGGTTTCGCAAGGGTCTACGCCATAAGCCGGCGAACACTCGCCCTTCACTGCCGCGACCGAACCCGGCGCAATGAAGGAACCCGCCAGAATAACCAGCGCCGCACACGCAAAAAGGAGCGCGATTGACCTACCCATCGAAAAAGCCTTTCAAGTCGTTTAGCGCGCCGAAGACTGGCGCTGAGTCCATGCACAGACGCGCGGGGTGTGTAGTCAGAGGAATGATAAATAGCAATAAACGTTCCTGCTAAATTTGGTGTTA
The DNA here is from genome assembly GCF_001692185.1 of Rhizobium sp. AC44/96. Taxonomy (NCBI): domain Bacteria; kingdom Pseudomonadati; phylum Pseudomonadota; class Alphaproteobacteria; order Hyphomicrobiales; family Rhizobiaceae; genus Rhizobium; species Rhizobium sp. AC44/96. The sequence continues at coordinate 15,334 of NZ_LXKO01000019.1, read as the reverse complement.
ATTCCGCTAATTTTCTCGTGCGTCTTTTATGCAACGCTTGGTAGGCCAAAAGGGTGGAAAACGTCGCCGTTGCGGCGGTCTTGTCCACAGCCGCCCGCAATGAAAAACGCCGCCCGCGGGGTGTCGCGAGCGGCGTCAGGAAAGGCGAGAAGCTTGGCTGTTCAGGCAGCCTTGCCGGAGCCGGTGTACTGGCCATGCGGGCGATACTGCACGAGGTAGGAATCGAGCACCGAGTTGACCAGCGTCGGCGTGATCCCGAGGTGAGACAGCGTGCGGCCTTCCGCTTCGGCTTCCTTGGAGACGACATTGTCCTTCTTCAGCAGGCGCACCTGGTCCGGAGTGATCGGCGGCGCGACGAAGGGAACCAGCGATGCAATGCTGCCGATCAGCGAGGCAATCCCGAAGGGAATGGAGACGAGACGGTTCGTGCGGCTCGTCGCCTTGAGCACGGCCTCGAGACATTCGCGGAAGGTCAGCACTTCAGGGCCGCCGAGTTCGTAGATCTTGCCACCCTCGACCTTGCCTTCGACAGCCTTGGCCACGGCTTCGGCAACGTCGACGACATAGACCGGCTGGAACTTCGTCTTGCCACCGCCGATGAGCGGGAGGGCAGGGGCGAGGCGCGCCATGTCGGCGAACTTGTTGAAGAAGTTGTCCTCGGGGCCGAAGACGATCGACGGGCGATAGATGATCGCGTCAGGCTTGATGGAATGGATTGCCGCTTCCGCGCGACCCTTGGTGCGGGCATAGCCGGAATCGGAATGTGTGTTGGCGCCGATCGCCGAAAGATGGATCAGCTTCGCGCCGACGCTGCGGGCGGCTTCAGCAACCGCGCGGGCACCGAATTCCTGGACCGCTTCAAACGAGTTGCGCCCGGCTTCGTGCAGGATGCCGACGCAGTTGACGACGTAGTCGGCGCCATCGACTGCGCGGTCGATGGAGTTCCGATAGCGCAGGTTCGCCTGTACGAAGGAAATCTGGCCGACATTGCCGAGCGGCTGCAGGAAGCCAGCAAGGTCGGGGCGGCGCACGGCGACGCGGATGCGATAGCCGCGCTTGGCAAGTGCGCGCACGACGTGCCTGCCGATGAAGCCGGACCCTCCGAACACGGTGACGAGTGGCGGCAGGTTGGCAAGGGTCATGGCAGGCTCCTCGAAAGGCTGATTTGGAAGGTCGTTGAATTCGTCTTAGACCAATAGCGGCGCGACGAAAAGGGCCGTCGCGTCGCAGTTCTCATGGCTTAAAATTCGATCAGATGCCTTCGACGACAACCATCTCGGCGTCGGCGATCTCCTGGCGGATCTTTGCGGCGATCTGGTATTCCGGCGAATTGTAGCAATCGACCGCGTGCTGCATCGAGGGAAACTCGATCACCACATTGCGGGCCCGTGCGTTGCCTTCGAGTTCCGTGATCGCGCCCCCGCGGGCGAGGAAGTTCGCGCCGTATTTCTCGAAGGCCGGCTTTGCCGCTGCGACATAATCCTTGTAGCGATCGGGCTGGCGTACATCGACGCGTGCGATCCAGTATCCTTTTGCCATCTGACGTCTCCCTTGCTTTGTTGGACTATTGGAGGGCGGCCGCCATTTCCGCAAGGATGGCGCGAGTGGCTTCCTTGGGATCGGGGGCCTTGATGATCGGGCGCGCCACGACGAGATGGCTCGATCCCGCTTTCAGGGCCTCGGCAGGCGTCATCACCCGCTTCTGGTCGCCCTTGTCGCTGCCCGCCGGGCGGATACCCGGGGTCACGAGGGCCATGTCGGGGCCGATGATCTTGCGCACGGCCGCAGACTCCTCCGCGGAACAGACGATGCCGCCCATGCCGGCCAGATGTGCCTGCTCGGCGCGGCGAAGCACCAGCGTATGCGGATCGTATTCGTAGCCTGCGGCTATGAGGTCCTGCTCGTCCATGGATGTCAGGACGGTAACGCCGAGCAGGCAGAGATCGGATCCCTTGGCCGCTTCCACGGCGGCCTTCATCGCCTTCGGGTAGGCGTGCAGGGTCAGCATCGACATTCCCATCTTCACGATGTTCTCGACGCCGGAGGCGATCGTGTTGTCGATGTCGAGCAGCTTCATGTCGAGGAAGATCTTCTTGCCGCTCTGGGCAAGCTCGCGGGCGAATTCGAGGCCGCCGGCGAAGACGAGCTGGTAGCCGATCTTGTAGAAAATGACATCGTCACCGAGCGTCGAGACCATCTTTTCGGCCTCACCAAGCGTTGGAACATCCAGTCCGACGATCAGCCGCTCGCGTGCGTCCATGTCACATCCATCCTTGCCACTCTTCGATAGGCGTCCAGTCGCATGATAAGCGCCGATCTGCAAGGCTGAAAGCATAGAGATTGCCGCCGCCTGCCGGCTGGTCCCGGTCGCGTCCGATGGGCCGCCCCTGCAGGTGGCATTTCAGCAATGTGCCGACGCCGCCGTGGCCGATGAAGGCGATGGGCTGGGAGGCGTCGTGCGTGGAAAGGATCGCTTCGACCGCGGCGACAATCCGCTGCTGCGCATCAGCTGCTCGCTCCCATCCGCGAAAACTGGCCAGCGGATTGGCAAAGAACCAGTCCGCAGCCTTCTCGAATTCGGCAGGCGGCAGGAAGCCGGTCGCGGAGCGGTCGTTTTCATGCATGCCGTCAACGATCTCGACGGGAACCCCGGCCACATCGGAGAGAAGCTGCGCGGTCTCGATCGCTTTGGTCTCGTCGCTGGAAATGATGCGCCGCAGCTGCGCCACCCAGGGCCGTTGCGCGGCCTGGCGGGCGCGCGCGGCGCCCAGATCCGACAGTCCCCATTTTGGCACGGGAACGTCGGGATCGATCTTTACTTGCGGATGGGTGATGTAGAGGCCGAACACCTCAGCCGCGCCGGTAGATCCAGAGCTGAGCCGGCGGAATGTTGCGCACGATGAAGTCGAAATGCTGGATATGGTAGCGATCCGGACGTGCGATGATCGGCGATACCGGGCCGTAGGAGATCTGTACCACGGGGCGCCCCGCCGGCAGGCGGTCGAGCAGGCTTTCCAGCATGGCGATGCGCGCCTGCATTGGAAAGTTCAGGAGGGGCACGGCCGACACGACGGAATCGAAGGTCTGGCCTTCCATGTGAGCCAGCGTCTTGTCGAGATTGAAGGCGTCGCCGTTGATGAAGTTCACGCCGGGGTAGAGGCGCATCAGGTGTTCGTAGAAGTCCGTCGAATACTCGATGGCGACGAGGTTTTCAGGCTTCACGCCGCGTCCGAGAATGGCCTTCGTGATCGCGCCGGTGCCGGGACCGAGTTCGAGAACCGGCAGGCCGGAATGCGGGTTGACGACGCTGGCCATCTTGCGCGCGGTGATGGAAGAAGTGGGGACGATGGAGCCGACCGTCTTCGGTCCCTGCATCATTCCTTTGAAGAAGCGGATCTCTTCGTCGAACTTCTTTCCCAGCCGTTCCTTCAGGCGCAATGCCATGCCGTCCTCCTTGATTCAACAAACACCCCCGCACCTAATTGCAGGCAGTCGACGTGAAAAACAAGCCCAAACGTCGCAATCGGCAAAGTTTGTGAAGCAAATGCGACGTCGTCCTAGACGCGCATCGGCATCAGCACGTAGAGCGCATCGTCGCCGGCCGTGTCGCGAATGAGCGTCGGCGAACCGGCGTCCGCGAGCAGGAAGATTGCCTCGTCGCCGGAAAGCTGGGCGGTGATGTCGAGCAGATATTTGGCGTTGAAGCCGATTTCCATGGCGTCGGTATCGTATCCGACGGCGACTTCTTCCGTGGCACTACCGGAATCAGGGTTGTTGACCGTCAGCAGCAGCTGGCCGTCCGACAGGGCGAGTTTCACGGCGCGGCCACGCTCGGACGAAATCGTCGAAACGCGGTCGACGGCCTGCGCGAAGCTCGTGCAATCGACGCGCATTTCCTTGTCGTTGCCGGTCGGTATGACGCGCTGATAATCCGGGAAGGTGCCGTCGATCAGCTTCGAGGTCATGACGATCGAACCAATGGAAAGGCGGATCTTGGCGTCGGACACTTCGACGGTGACCATGGCCTCCGGGTTGTCGACCAGTTTCTGCAGTTCGCCGACCGTCTTGCGCGGAATGATGATGCCGGGCATGCCTTCCGAACCCGACGGCGCTTTGACGTCCGCGCGGGCGAGGCGGTGACCGTCGGTCGCCACGGCGCGCAGCTTCAGGTCGCCTTCGCTTTCGATCGTGTGGAAGAAGATGCCGTTCAGGTAATAGCGGGTTTCCTCGGTCGAGATCGCAAACTGCGTGCGATCGATCAACATCTTCAGGTCGGTCGCCTTGAGCTTGAACGTGTGGCTGAAGGTGCCGGCGGTCAGATCCGGGAAGTCGGATTCCGGCAGGCACTGCAGCGAGAATTTCGAGCGTCCGGACTGCACGCTCATCGAGCCGCCATCGGTGCTCGTTGCCAGCAGAACCTCGGAACCGTCAGGCAGCTTGCGCACGATGTCGTAAAGAAGGTGGGCAGGAACCGTCGTCGCGCCAGCCTGCTCAACATTGGCGGGCGTCGCTTCCGTCACTTCCAGATCGAGGTCGGTGGCCTTCATGTCGAGGTTCTGGCCGTCGGCACGCAGCAGGATGTTGGACAGGATCGGGATCGTGTTGCGGCGTTCGACCACGCGGTGCACGTGGTTCAGCGACTTCAAAAGGTTGGACCGCTCAATAGTAATACGCATGGGATGCTACCGCTTTCGACCGTTACTGTCCGGGCGCGCGCCGCGCGCCTGAAGAATGCCTTTGCCCAAACATGGGACCGGAGGAGTGGACGGGCAAAATGGCAGAATTTTGCGGCCGAATGCAAGAGGTGCGAACGCGCCGGTTGCTGCATTTGCGCTTTTCCCCGCAGATGCTCACAGAAATCGCCACCCCTCGCGGGGCGGCTGCCCCTTGCCGAAGAGTGGGGCCTCGCCCATAAAGGCCGGAAGCCAGAAAGGGCAACAGATCTTGAGCAATGACGACGCGACGATAGAAAGCGGCAGGCAGCGTAGCTTCCGCCTGCATAACATGGCAGTTCCCGCCCGGCCGCAGGAGCCGGGACTTTATCTTGTCGCGACGCCGATCGGAAATCTGGGCGATATCACGCTGCGCGCGCTGGAGACGCTGGCCGGCGCCGATGTGCTGGCCTGTGAAGATACCCGCGTCACCCGGGTTCTTCTCGATCGTTACGGCATCCAGAACCGGCCCTACGCCTACCACGAGCACAACGCCGACGAGGCGGGGCCGAGATTGCTGGCGGCACTCGAGGCCGGGAAGTCGGTGGCACTCGTTTCCGACGCGGGAACCCCTCTGGTCTCCGATCCCGGCTACCGCCTGGCGCAGTCGGCGATCGAGGCGGGCTATCGCGTCGTGCCCATTCCGGGCGCCTCGGCACCGCTTGCCGCCCTGGTCGGTTCCGGCCTTCCCAACGATGCGTTCCTGTTCGCCGGCTTCCTGCCGACCAAGGACAAGGCACGCCGGGACCGTCTGGCGGCGTTTGTTGCGGTCCCCGCGACGCTGATGTTCTTTGAATCGCCGCACCGCATCGCCGCCACGCTGGTTGCTGCCGCCGATGTTCTGGGCGGCGACCGGGCGGCCTCGGTTTGTCGCGAACTGACCAAGAGCTTCGAGGAGTTTCGTCGCGGCACCCTGGCCGAGCTCGCGGCGCATTATGCCGAGGTCGATAACGTCAAGGGCGAGATCGTCCTAGTCATTGGCCCGCCGCCGGAGAGGCCAGTCGAGCAGGCCGATGTCGATACCATTCTTGCGGACCTCGCGGGGACGATGCCGACGGCAAAGGCCGCCGCGGAGGCGGCTAGGCTGACCGGGCTGCCGCGCAAGGAGCTCTATCAGCGGTTGCTCGACATGAAGGGCAGCGATGGTTGAAGGGGGCGCCGCCAGCAATCGCCGCAGGGCGCTTCGTCGGGGTCATGTCTCCGAATATCTGGCTGCTCTCTTTCTCATGCTCAAGGGCTACCGCATCGTCGCGCTCCGCTACCGCACGAAGCTCGGCGAGATCGATATCATTGCACGCAAGCGCAACGTTGCGGTTTTCGTCGAGGTGAAGGCGAGGCGGGACGAGGCGAGCGCCGTCGATGCGGTGTCGTATACAGCGCAAAATCGCATCAGGGCGGCGAGTGACCTGTGGTTGGCGCGCCAGCGCGATTTCGCTGTGTTGTCCCAGCGTTATGACATCATAGCCATCATTCCCGGCCGGCTGCCGCGCCATTTTCCGGATGCGTTCTGATTATTTTTGCAAGCGCGTGCAAAAAGACGCCGCTGTAACGTGGCTGTCACAAAACCATTAAGGGGTCGTCACATAAGGCCTCTATTGCACTCCTCGCGCCCAATAACGGGTGGAGAGGGATTAGCCATGTTCAAGAAATTTACGATGGCGGCCGTGGCCGTGAGCTTCTCGGCCTCGTCGTCTTTTGCCGCGACCAATATCACTTGGTGGCACGGCATGGGCGGCCGCAACGGCGAAGTCATCAACGAAGTCGCACAGAAGTTCAACGCATCGCAGACGAGCTGCGCCATCACGCCGGTCTCCAAGGGATCGTATGAAGAAGCGCTCGCAGCCGGCATCGCCGCTTTCCGCTCGGGTGAGCAGCCGAACATCCTGCAGGTTTTCGATGCGGGTGCAGCCACGATCATCAACGCCAAGGGCGCTGTCATTCCGGCTGAAGACCTGATCAACAACGCCGGCTACAAGTTCGACCGCAACGCCTTCATCCCGGGCGTTCGCTACCTCTACGCCGCTGCAGACGGCAAGTTCGTCGGCATGCCGTTCAACTCCTCCGCTCCGATCATGTACACCAATCCGGAAGCGCTGAAGAAGGCTGGCGTCGAGGCCCCGAAGACCTGGGAAGAGTTCGAGGCGATCGCGCCGAAGCTCAAGGAAGCCGGTTACATCCCGCTCGTCCAGACGCAGCTGACCTGGGAGTTCACCGAGAACTTCTTCTCGCGCAACAACATCCAGTTCGCCACCAACAACAACGGCTACGACAGCATCGTCGACACGAAGCTCAAGGTCACCGACCCGAACCTCATCATGATGTTCGAAAAGCTCAAGGCCTGGAAGGATGAAGGTTACTTCGCCTACTACGGCGCCGGCTGGAACGACAACCAGAAGCCCTTCGAAGAAGGCAAGGTCGCCCTGTGGATCGGCTCCTCCGGCTCCTTCGGCGGCCTGAAGAAGACGGCAACCATGCCGTTTTCGGCAACCTTCCTGCCTTACTGGAACTCGATCAGCGGCGCCGGCAAGAACACCTTCATCGGTGGTGCTGCCCTTTTCGCGATGGCCGGCAAGCCGGAAGCCGAAAACAAGTGCGTTGCCGACTTCTTCCAGTTCCTGACCTCGCCTGAGATCCAGAAGTTCTACCACCAGGCAACCGGTTATGTCGCCATCACCGAAGCAGCCTACGATCTCGCCAAGAAGGAAGGCTACTACGAGAAGGAGCCTGTCGCCGAAGTCGGTATCAAGCAGCTGAAGCTGGAAGGCGGCGAATGGTCGAAGGGCTATCGCCTCGGCTTCTACCCGCAGATCCGCTCGATCATGGAGCGCGAATACAACCGCATCTTCGCTGGTGAAACCACCGTCAAGGACGCGTTCGACACCATCGAGAAGGAAGGCAACGAACTTCTCGCCCGCTTCGCGAAGACCGCCGGCTGATCCAAGCCGCGTCGACCATGACAGTCAACATGGGCCTCCCTTCTCCGAAAGGGAGGTCCTATCAGCGATAGAGGACCGCGCGTGGCCTATACACCTTCTCAACCTCGCCTCGGCCGGTTCATTCCGGGCTTTGCGGCAAGCGCCAGGAAACCGGCAGCCGCTGCCGAGCCATCGGGCGCCAAGCGCGTCCAGTTCTCGCCATCGCTCATCCCCTATCTGTTTCTGGCGCCGCAGCTCGCGGTGATCTTCATTTTCTTCTACTGGCCATCCGTACAGGCGGTGCAGTCGTCCTTCTATATCGAGGACCCGTTCGGATTCGGCTCGACCTTCGTCGGCTTCGCCAACTATACGGACGCGATCTTCAGCCCCGAATATCTGAGCATTGCCAAATTCACGGTCGTCTTCACTGGCCTGGTGACGTTCTTCTCGCTGGCGCTCGGCCTGCTACTGGCGGTCAAGGCTGATGCCGTCATTCGCGGCAGCTCCGCCTACAAGACGCTGCTGATCTCGGTCTATGCGATCGCCCCGCCGGTTGCGGGCCTCATAGGGATGATGTTTTTCGACTTGCATATCGGCCCCTTCGTCAAGCTGGCGGCCTGGTTCGGTTGGGACATGCAGGTCGGTCTCAATTACTACGACACGGCCTTTGCGCTGATTGTCGTCGCGGTCTGGAAGCAGATCCCCTACAATTTCATCTTCTTCCTGTCTGGCCTGCAGGGCGTGCCGGTCTCCGTGCGCGAAGCCGCCACCATCGACTGCCGCTCCGGCTTTCGCCGGTTCTGGACGGTGACGCTGCCGCTGCTGGCGCCGACCGCCTTCTTCCTGCTGATCATCAACATCACCTACGCCCTGTTCGACACCTTCGGCGTCATCGACGTGATGGTGAAGGACAAGCCGGCCAACAATCCGATCACCCTTGTCTACAAGGTCTATATGGACGGCTTCCGCGGCAATGACATCGGCAGCTCCTCGGCGCAGTCGGTCATCCTGATGATCGTCGTCTTCGTCCTCACCATCATCCAGTTCCGCTTCATCGAGAAGCGCATCCACTACACGTGATCGGGGAAGACCAATGTACAAGACGAAACCTCTCGATCACCTGATCCTCATCCTCGGCGCGCTGTTTTTGATCGTGCCCGTGATCGTCGCCTTCATGACCTCGACGCACGAGGCCGCCGAGATCCACACCAAGGGCCTGATGATCACGCCCGGCGACAATTTCGTCGGCACCTACGAAAAGGTACTCACCCAGAAGGGCGGCTTCACCGGCGAGATTACCGGCCTCAACATGGTGCTGAACTCGCTGATCCTTGGTGTCGGCTTTGCCGTTGGCAAGATCGTGCTGTCGATGATGGCGGCCTACGCCATCGTCTATTTCCGCTTCCGTTTCGCGACGCTCGCCTTCTGGATCATCTTCACGACGCTGTTGCTGCCGCTCGAGGTCCGCATCATGCCGTCCTACGAAGTCATGAGCAAACTCGGACTGCTGAACTCATACACCGGCCTGATCGTGCCGCTGCTCGCGTCGGCGACCGGCACGTTCTATTTCCGCCAGTTCTTCAAGTCGGTTCCCGAGGAGCTTCTGGAAGCGGCCCGCATCGATGGCGCCGGGCCGTTCAAGTTCTTTATCGACATCCTGATCCCGCTGTCGCGCACCATGATGGCGGCGATCTTCATCATCATGTTCGTCTATGGCTGGAACCAGTATCTCTGGCCCATGCTGATGACCACCGACGAGAGCTTCTTCACGCTCATGCGCGGTATCAAGTCGATCCTGCAGGTCTGGGTCGGTTCGCAAATTCCCGATTACAACGAAGCCTTTGCACTCGCCGTGCTGGCCATGCTGCCGCCGGTGCTGATCGTCGTGATTTTCCAGAGATGGTTCATCAAGGGCCTCACCGAGAGCGACAAGTAAGGAAGAGAAACATGGCACGGATCGAAATCTCGAAGGTCTGCAAGGATTATCATGGCGGCGTTCGCGCCGTGAACGGCGTCGATATCTCGATCGCCGACGGTGAGTTCATCGTGCTCGTCGGCCCGTCCGGCTGCGGCAAGTCCACGCTGTTGCGCATGGTGGCCGGGCTCGAGGAGATCTCGGACGGCACCGTCAGCATCGGTGACCGCGTGGTCAACAGTGTCGACCCTGCTGACCGCGACATCGCCATGGTCTTCCAGAATTATGCGCTCTACCCGCACATGACGGTGCGCGAGAACCTGGAATACGGCCTGAAGAACCGCAAGACGCCGAAGTCCGAGATCGACGCGCGCGTCGCCGAGGCCGCCCGCATGCTGCAGCTCGAGCCCTATCTCGACCGCCGCCCGCGCGCGCTGTCAGGTGGTCAGCGCCAGCGCGTTGCCATGGGCCGCGCCATCGTCCGCAAGCCGGCTGCCTTCCTGTTCGACGAGCCGTTGTCGAACCTCGATGCCAAGCTGCGTGTTTCCATGCGCGGCGAAATCAAGCGCCTGCAGCGCCGCCTCGGCACCACCTCGCTCTACGTCACTCACGACCAGCTGGAAGCGATGACGCTGGCCGACCGCCTGGTGGTGCTCAGCCATGGCGAGATCGAACAGATCGGCACGCCGCTCGACGTCTATCATCGCCCGGCCTCCACTTTCGTCGCGAGCTTCATCGGCTCGCCGGCCATGAACCTGCTCAAGGGCGAACTGCACGGCGACAAGCTGGCGCTTGGGCCGAACCTGATCGATCTGGCCGGCAATGCCCCCACATCCGGCCCGGTAACGGTCGGAATCCGCGCCGAGGACCTGCGGCTGGCCGAGCCGTCGGAACATGCCCTGGAGCTGACTGCGGATTACATCGAAGAGCTCGGTTCGCAGCGCCTTGTCCACGGCCTTCTCGGAGATCAACCGTTGACGGCAATCCTCTCACCGGAGACACAGCTGTCCTCTGAGCTTCGCCTCTTCGTTCAGCCGCAAAAGCTGCACTTCTTTGCTCATGATACCGGCAAGCGCATCGATGCCGAGATAGCCCGTCAATCCGTCGCAGCGGTGGGCCTGGCACACGTCTAACTAGTACAATGGTATATATCTCTAATTTTAACGGCTGAACGCACCGCGCCTTTACAACTCTCTGCTATCCCGGCACCATCGCTCATGGCGGTGACGGGGGTTTTTATGGGTTTGCACATGATGCTGGCGAGCATGGTCGCAATGGCCGCGCGCGTCGTACCTTTTTCCATGCCAATCCAGGCGTCGGGAAAGTCCTTTGTGGCGGCATCGGGAGAGCGTCTCTCCATGCGGTCCACGCCGATCAATCCGGAATGGATCACGAAGGGCGAGCCGCAGGCGCGCACGGCGGAGCATTCTCGCAGCCACGATGACGCGGCCCTGACCGCGATCTGGGACTGCACGGCAGGGGAGTTCCGCTGGTTCTTCGGTTGGGACGAAACGGTGATGATCCTGGAAGGTGAGGTTCATATCGTTGCCGAGGATGGCGCCGAGCGCACGCTCAGCGCTGGCGACGTTGCGTTCTTCGCAGCCGGCACGTGGGCGCACTGGCGGGTCGACACCTACGTTCGCAAGGTGGCGTTCCTACGCAAGCCGTTTCCTAAGCCCGTGGCGCTGGCTTATCGTCTGCGAAACCTTATTCGCAACAACGGTCAGCAGGGCCTGGCGGCCTAAAAACCCACGCGCTTGCCGGCCAAAGCCATGGATTGGCCGTTGCGTTCAGGGGTTCGGCAGCCTACATCTGTCCCGCACGAGCTAAGGGACGAAAAATGGCCAAGATCAAGAACGTAGCGGTCCAGATGGACCATGTCGCCGGCATCAATATTGCAGGCGATTCCACCTTCGCCATGAGCCTCGAGGCGCAGAGCCGTGGCTATCAGCTTTTTCATTATACGCCGGATCGCCTGAGCTTCCTCGATGGCAAGCTCTATGCGTCGGTTGAGCCGATGACGCTGCGCGACGTCAAGGGAGACCACTTCGATCTCGGCGCGCCGGAGCGCGTCGATCTCTCGACCATGGATGTCATCCTGCTTCGCCAGGACCCGCCCTTCGACATGTCCTACATTACCTCCACCCACCTACTGGAACGCATTCACCCGAAAACGCTGGTGGTGAACGATCCGGCATGGGTCCGCAACTCGCCGGAAAAGATCTTCGTCACCGAGTTCGCCGACCTGATGCCGAAGACGCTGATCACCAAGGATCCGGCCGAGATCCGCCGCTTCCGCGATGAGATGGGCGACATCATCCTCAAGCCGCTCTATGGCAATGGTGGCGCCGGTGTCTTCCATTCGACCAAGGACGATCGCAATCTTTCGTCGCTGCTCGAAATGTTCGGCCAGCTCTTCCGTGAACCCTTCATCGCCCAGCAGTACCTGCCGGACGTCCGCAAGGGCGACAAGCGTATCCTGCTCGTCGATGGCGAGCCTGTCGGCGCCATCAACCGCGTGCCCGCCGAGCATGACAGCCGCTCCAACATGCATGTCGGCGGTCGCGCCGAGGCGACGGAACTGACCGAGCGCGAAAAGGAAATCTGCCGGCGGATCGGTCCCGCGCTGCGCGAGCGCGGTTTCCTGTTCGTCGGCATCGACGTCATCGGTGACTACATGACCGAAATCAACGTCACGTCGCCGACCGGCATTCGCGAAGTTCGCAAGTTCGGCGGTGCCGATGTCGCCAGCCTTCTGTGGGATGCGATCGAACGCAAGCGGTCGTAACCGCGATTTCTTCCCTTTGTTCCAGCCCTGCAACCCGCTGCAACCTGATTGCAGCGGGGACGTGAATTTGTTCCTTTATTGTTCTTGTTCCATTCTGATTTCTATGCCAGATTGCAATCCGCGACGATGATAGGTCGCCAAATGAGGTGTAAACGGTTGCGCCACAGGGGATCGGGGCATGGTCGCACGCGTCAGTACGGTTGCATTCCAGGGCATTGAAGGCGTTCCGGTCGAGGTCCAGGTGATGGTTGCACCCGGCAAGGTCGTGACGCAGATCGTCGGCTTGCCCGATAAGGCGGTTGCAGAAAGCCGCGAGCGGGTGCACGCGGCATTGCACGCCTCAGGATTGGCGTTGCCGGCCAAAAGGATAACGGTCAATCTCGCGCCGGCCGACTTGCCGAAGGAGGGGGTGCCAAAGCCACATTAGTTTTTTTGTATGGAGGCGAAGCGCCTGCGACGTAGGGCTATCCACGGATATTCGTCTCCATACAAAATAATGAGACATACGGAGTAACTGCCGAAAGACTCCTGTGAAAGCTGATGCTCTTTCCAGAAACCTGGCAGGCATTTCGGGCATCTGAGGCAGCTCGGGGGGCCGGGCCTTCGGCTGCCTAATGAGGACAATAAAGTTGCCTCTGCTGTCGGCCCAGCAAACGTAAAAGTTGGGGCCTCAAGACGGGTTTCACGCCTAGGGATGTGCGCAATCTCCCCACCCGCACCCGACGCCCGACTAGCACAACGCGGAAGATCCTTCTGCGCCATCCGCAAAGACGGCACTGGGTCGCTACCTCTACCTCCAGAGGGATAGCGCGTGGCGAGCTTCAAAACCTGGATATAGAAATATCATTGTCTTTTGACGTATATCTGTAATTATGTGATCGAATCATGGCGATTCGGAGGTATTGTTAAAGCGCTTACCGACGCGTTTTGTCGTAACGATTATGAACGTGTTGAATGTGAGGTTGTTGTTGTTTGATTTAATACGTGAAGGATTCGTTTCTATACATCCAAGGATTCGATTGTTTCTAATCTTGATTCAAGATAGTGAGATTTCAAGGACTCAATCCTTGATTAAATATTGTTAGGAAGGACTCATGGATTCGCCCGTGCGTCCGCTGACGGATTTGCCTCCAGTGTGAAAGGATTCAGAGATCAACGTGAGCGAGACGTTCGTCTTTCAGATTCAAGGTCACCCGACCCGGTACCATCTCACGCCCCTTCTTCTGCTCTACGGATCGGATTTTTGTACGAGTTTCGCGAGGGTGTGGCGCACTATCTATGGGTCCTCGGAGTATTCCCCGGCGACCAGTTACGCTTACTTCAAGCGTACGGTTAGGTTTTTTCTCGTCGTCGGAGAAAAAGGGATAGTAAATCCACAAAGTTCTGAAGGAAGGATATACCGTTGCTACAGTTTATTCCGAGGAAAAATTCCAGAGACGAAAGACTTAGAACAGTGTTTGTCTAATACCTTTGACGCGTTGTGCGACAGAAATGACACTTCGTTTGGAGCAATAAGCAGTCCAAGTTCGATAAATTCAGAAATAGATACTATAAAATCTGTTCTGGGTGCTTTTTCCAGAGTTGGCTTCGCTCCAAAGTTTACATTCAGTGCTGGTCTTCCCGAAGACAAGGAGGCGCGGACGCCGGCTCTGGCAACTCTCGCTCGAGAAGCAGGGACATTCTCCACGAGCCATCTGGGGCGCCTTCAAGCAGCGGAAGCGTTCGTCAAGCATAATGCCGATATGTTGATGGAGCTCCGGCGATGCCTCTGTGAGGAGTTTAGTATTGAGTACGAACGCTTCCTTCGAGGCAAAAGACTTCAGGAAGATCCTCGGCTTCCGGATGAAGCAGCGATCGTCTCCCTATTAAACGAGTACAATCAAACCAAGGGAGAGGTCAGAGAGTGGTTCCGGAATAGACTCCGCATTGACGACGATCAGTACGAAGGCCTCGTGTTTAAGCTAGTTTCGGCCACACTACACCGAGGGCTGGTGGTAAAGACTCGGAAGTTGGCGACCCTGATGAAGAGCGTCGGGGATCCACTGTGGATCCAAGGCCATATCCAGGCGACTGCCGTGGCATTGAATGCAGCGTTCCATATCGTGATCGTCGATTCGGCGTTCAACAGTCAGCCATGCAAGGACCTTAAGATCAACGCTATCTCAGGAAGGGAGAGGCGCGGGCGATTTGAGATCGTCACAGCGACGAGCACCAAAAACAGGAAAAATGGTCCCCCGAACAGCAAACAGAATCAAGTCGACACTCCTCTCGTGGATGAAGGAGGCTGGCTGCCGAAAAAAGTTGGCGAGCAAATCTCCGCAAAGCGAGTTATCGAGCAATGGCTGGAGATGACGAGCATGCTGCGTTCCAGCCCACAGATCAGGAACACTGATAGCGATCGTCTATGGATATTCCAGCGCCCCTTAGAGCCTACGATAAGATCACGCCTGGGATCGATAGACTCTGAATGGTGGCCCGCATTCCTACAGCGTCACGCGAACAACGCCATGATTGGAGGATTGCGTATAACCAGGATGGTCATCCGGCGGACCGCACTAAACCGAAGTGCCGAAATGGACGATTTCGGGCTGGCGATGAACCAGGAGTTAGGAAATCACTCCGACGGGTTCATGCCGTTCTTCTATCTCGACAAGAACGGAGCCAAGGCAGTCCTAGAGGAAATGATCAGGAAATTTGGGGATAAATGGGAAGCGATTGCACTTTACGGAATCCCTCATGCAGCGCAAGTCCTGGGGATCAGCGAGCAGGAGCTGCATCGGCGAAAGCTACTCGGATTGGAGTCTGGCCTGCAGTTTGCGCAGGTCGACCGCAAGTCGCCGCGGACGTCTTCGTCCGAAGAGAAGGACACTGAGGAACTGCCGCTCATCGACAAGAACACGAGGGTTGTTGATTTCCACTGAGAGCTGACCCGGCGCAGCCCGATATTTCCATCGAGAATTGACCCATGTTTCAACCGTCCCTCGCATATTTTCAGCGGGGGCTC
>NZ_LXKO01000018.1:0-40631 GCF_001692185.1 Rhizobium sp. AC44/96 | reverse complement strand
CATCCAGGCCGGCCTCCTTCACCGGCCAGAATGGTGAATCTGATTTGCACCAGAAAGGGAATCCACTTCCCGACTCCGCCTAAAACAATCCCGCTCTAGCAGCCGAACTAGCCCACAAGATCAGCGCCGCCGCGGCCGAATTCGCATCCGCCGTCGCCGCCACCGCTTCCAGTGCAACCGCCGCCTCGGCCGCCGTGAGCGCCGATGCCGCGGCGGGCACATCTGGAGAGACCACTGCGGCTGGCGCCCAGACTGCGGCCGCAGACGATTCCGCCTCAAGCACCGGCACCGATGATGGCTCGGCTGAAGCAACAGAACTCGATGACGCAACGCAGGCACGCAAGGCCTACCAGAACGTCGTCGAAGACGGAAAGACCGCCACGTCAGGCATCTCTTCCGAAGATCGCAAGACGATGGAAGAGTTCAAGTCGATCCTGCGCGACGTGCGGCAGCTCATGGACAAGGCAATGCGCGAGCTGCGGGAGAAGAACAGCTGGCGCGGGCGGAACGACCAGACAGGCGTCGACAGTGCCGCGCTCGAGGCTCAGGTGCCGGCGTCATCGACACCGACCAGCATCATCGTCTGACGCGGCGCGATTGGCGCGCCCACGTCGCATTCGCGCGTTGCAATCAGCAATGAGCGCTCTATGGTCCAGCAAAACACCACGGCGGACCCCGATGAGATCGAGAGAAATGAAAGCCGAAATGCGCGCCGAGAGGCTCGCGCTCCGCGACGCCATACCGGCCGATACCAGGATCGAGAATAGCCTGGCGATGGCCGACCATGCAGGCGAGGCTATCGCCTTCGCGCCCGGCACCATCATATCAGGCTTTCTGCCAATCCGCTCGGAAGCCGATATCCGGCCGCTGATGGCGCGCCTGCAGGCGCGTGGCGCAAGATTGTGCGTACCCGCCATTCTCGACCGCCAGACGATCGTCTTTCGTGAACTGTTGCGCGAGGCGCCGCTCGTAAGCACGGGCTTCGGCACGTCGGGCCCCGGCCCCGATGCCGCGGTGCTCGACCCCGAGATCATGCTCGTCCCTCTCTCCGCGTTCGACATCCGTGGCCACCGGATCGGCTACGGTGCCGGTCATTATGACCGCGCAATCGACCGTTTGAAGCAAAAAGGCATGCATCCGAAACTGATCGGCATTGCATTCGACTGCCAGGAAGTGGCACATGTGCCCGACGAGCCGCACGATGTAAGCCTGGATGCCATCCTGACAGAAAGCGGCCTACGCTTTTTTGCCTCTTGGATTGGATAGCAATGCGACTGCTTTTTCTGGGTGACATGGTCGGCAAGACGGGACGTACGGCGGTCTGGGATCGCCTGCCCGGCCTGATATCGGACCTGAAGCTCGACTTCGTGATCGTCAACGGCGAGAACGCCGCGGGCGGCTTCGGCATCACCGAGGACATTTTCCTCGAGACGATCAACGCCGGCGCCGATGTCGTCACCACGGGCAATCACGTCTGGGACCAGAAGGAAGCCGTCGCCTTTGCCGGTCGCCATGACCAGTTCCTGCGTCCGGCCAACTATCCGCAGGGAACGCCCGGCCGCGGCTCCGGTCTCTTCTATGCACGTAACGGCGCGCGCGTGCTCGTCGCCAATGTCATGGGCCGCGTCTTCATGCATCCGGAACTGGACGACCCCTTCAAGTCGGCAGAGGCAATCCTGGCCGCCTGCCCGCTCAAAGAGCAGGCCGATGCGATCATCTTCGATTTCCATGCGGAAGCGACGAGTGAAAAGCAGTGCTTCGGCCATTTTGTCGACGGCCGCGCCAGCTTCGTCGTGGGTACCCACACCCACGTCCCGACCGCCGATCATCAGATCCTGAATGGCGGCACGGCGTATCTCTCGGATGCAGGCATGTGCGGCGACTACGACTCGTCGCTTGGCATGGACAAGGAAGAACCGCTGAACCGTTTCATCTCGAAAATGCCGAAGGGCCGCATGGAAGCCGCTACCGGCCCCGCGACGATCTGCGGCGTCGGCGTCGAGATTTCCGACGCGACGGGACTCGCCGAAAAGATCGCGCCGCTGCGCCTCGGCCCGAGGCTGGCAGAGACCATTCCGGAGTTCTGGCGATAGCCTGGGCGCTCGCTGCCATGACATAAAAGTGAGCAGCGGCCCCGGATTTCAGGTGGACCGACATTTCCTCTTGCCCCATGCTCGCCGATAACGCGCTGCGGAGGAAATGGCATGAGGCTGCATTTTCTTCTCCTGGCAATGATGTGCCTTCTGTGCCTTTCAGCTGCAAACGCCGCTGTCGCGCAAGAGCAGCGAAGGGCCGTGAGCCAGTGCCAGGCAGTTGCCGAGGCGATCCCGAAAGCAACCTTCATAAGCTTTGCCGGCTCGACGCCGCCGACGCCCGCAGGCATCACCGAAGAGACGGTGAAGATCACCTATGTCGGCCACTCGACCTTCCTCATCGAAACACCCGGCGGCATCTCGATCGCGACCGACTATAGCGGCTGGTACACACCGCCGCGGTTGCCGACGGTAGTGACGATGAACCGTGCGCACTCCTCCCACTATACGCTGACGCCCGATCCGGGCATTCGATATGTGCTGCACGGCTGGAGCGACGTGCCGGGCGAAAAGCCGAAGATCGACCTCACGGTGGGCGATACCTATATCCGCAACGTCACCACAGATATCCGGGGCAGCTACGGCACCGCGCAACCGGACGCGAACTCGATCTTCATCTTCGAGGTTGCGGGGCTCTGCATCGGTCATCTCGGCCATCTGCACTACGAGCTGACCGAGGCCCACTACACGGAGATCGGCAGGCTGGACATCATCATGGTTCCCGTCGATGGCGGCCTGACCATGGGTGAGGACAGCATGAGCCGGGTGGTCAAGCGCCTCCGGTCGTCGCTCATCCTGCCGATGCATCAGCCGCGGCCTCTGAAAAGCTTTCTGGCGATGTTCGGCCCTGATTTCGACATCACCTACGCACCGACTAACACGATAACGGTCTCGATGCGGACGCTGCCGAAGAAACCCCTGATCTATGTCGCCCAGGGGATGCAGTAAAAGGCCCGGGAGCCGAAAGCTCCGGGCCGGCTTGCACCATTCGATGGCGCTCAAGCAAAATGCAGATGCTGCCTCACGCCGACATCCGGCATCTTCTCGTCGCCGAGATTGGCCTTGGCGATCTCCCAGCCAAACTTGAGCTTGCTGCCGGTCGAGACCCAGATCTCCGCATCGTCGACATGCATCGCCAGCATCGTCAGGTTCGGGTCCTTCTTGCCGTCCTCGTACCAGGCAGCAACGACCGAGTTCCAGTATTCATCGATCTTCGATGGCTCCGCCCGCACCTCGATTTTCCCGGCAAGGCAGGCGTGATAATCGTGATCCTTGCCGACGAGGCAGAAACGCGCCCGTGTGCCGGGCTTGATCGCGCGCGTGAGCTCCGCGTCCGACTTGGTGTAGAACCAGATGATGTTCGTCTTAGGGTCGGCATGGGGCGCCATCGGCTGCATGTGCATGTCCGCACCCTCGACGCCGAGCATGCCCGCATGCACGTCATTTACCTGATCCCAAAGCTGGCGTGCCGGGTGTTCCCGTGCCTCGTTGAAACTGGCCATCGCACTTCCTTCCGTTTCCAGAGTCCGTGGTTTGAAACGTAGGCCTCCCCGCTTTGTTCCGCTGCGCACAATGAGCTGCAACGTTCCGCCGCACCCGGCAACGCGATGCGCCTGGCGCCTCGCGCTGGCCCAAATCCGCGTCGTCGAGGAGCGCCGGAGGGTGGGTCGCAACCCGGCCGACAAACCGCTTTTCCCTTGAACACGCCCCGTTTCGCTCTTATAAGGCGGCCCATTCCTAACAATAAGACGTGAACAGGGGTGCCATGGCTGGCCATTCACAGTTTAAAAACATCATGCATCGCAAGGGCCGTCAGGACGCCGTGCGATCGAAAATGTTCTCCAAGCTCGCGCGCGAAATCACCGTTGCCGCCAAGGCCGGTCTTCCCGACCCGACCATGAACGCACGCCTGCGTCTGGCGATCCAGAACGCCAAGGCTCAGTCCATGCCGAAGGACAACATCGACCGCGCCATCAAGAAGGCAGCCGGTGCCGACGGCGAGAACTACGATGAAGTGCGCTACGAAGGCTACGGCCCGGGCGGCACCGCGATCATCGTCGAAGCGCTGACCGACAACCGCAATCGCACCGCATCCAACGTCCGCTCGATCTTCACGAAGGCCGGCGGCGCGCTCGGCGAAACCGGCTCGGTCTCCTTCTCCTTCGACCATGTCGGCGAGATCACCTACAAGCTGGCGGCTGGCGATGCCGACAAGATGATGGAAGCTGCCATCGAAGCCGGTGCCGATGACGTCGAGACCGACGAGGAAGGTCACTACATCACCTGCGCATTCGAATCCCTCGGCGAAGTCGCCAAGGCGCTCGAAGCGACACTCGGCGAAGCAGAGACCGTCAAGTCGGTCTGGCGTGCCCAGAACAACGTACCGGTCGACGAAGAGCGCGCGCAGTCGCTGATCAAGCTCATCGACAGCCTCGAAGACGACGACGACGTGCAGAACGTTTTCTCGAACTTCGAAGTCTCGGAAGAAGTTCTGGCAAAGCTCTCGGCCTGATCTGATCCAATTTGGTTCATCCTGAAAAGCCGGCCCCGGAAACGCGGCGGGCTTTTCGTTGTCCACAGCCTTCGTCGCCCGGCACTTCACATCCTGCCGCCGGCCGGTAACACGTTCGTTACCCCGAGCCTTCGTTAAGATCTCGCTAACCCTCGCCGACTTGAATGCGTCGCATTCGCTCCAGCCGGTCTGTCTCAAGGCCAGCCTCTCTCACACTCTCGGCGGGGAAAAACACCCATGAAAAGATCAGCTCTCATCCTCTCGTTCACGCTGCTCGGCGCGGCATCGGCCATGGCGCAACCGACCATGGTCAAGCAATTCGGGGACTGGGGCGTCTATTCCTACAAAAAGGGCGGCCAGACGGTTTGCTATGTATTGACCGTCCCGAAGGCGATGGTACCAGCAAGCGTCGACCACGGCCGCAACTTCTTCGTCATCGGCACCGCGCCGAGTTCGGGATACGAGCCGCAGGCGATCATGGGCTACGACCTCAAGCCGGGGTCCCGCGTCAAGGTCGAAATCGGCGACAAGGCCTTTTCCATGTTCACAAAGGGGAAGTCCGCCTGGGTCATCGAAGAAGCGCGTGAGCCGGAGGTGATAAGCGCCCTGCGCTCGGGCAGCAACATGACCGTTCAGGCCCAGTCGCTGCGTGGAACCGCCACCAGCTATACCTACTCTCTGAACGGCGTGACCGCCGCCCTGAAGCGCATGAGCACGTGCAACTGAGGATGGCCACGCCTCATGCCTCAAAGCGGACAACTCTGGCACGGCGCGGCAGGAAGCGACTTCTTGCCCTCTGCTGTCTAGGCCTGGCCCTCACATGCGCCCCGATCGCCGCCAACCCTCTGCAGCTGCAGGCACCCGCTGCTAACGGCCCGAAAGGACGCGAGACCGGCCTTGCCGTGCCACGCTTCGTCTCGCTGCGGTCGAAGGAAGCGCGTATGCGCGTCGGCCCGTCCCTCGACTACGGCACGCTATGGATCTACCGGGTGGCTGGCCTGCCGCTGGAGATAACCGCCGAATATGGCAACTGGCGCCAGGTCAGGGACAGCGACGGCGTCTCCGGATGGATGCATCGCGCGTTGCTCGCCAGCAAGCGCACCGCACTCGTCGGTCCCTGGATCACCACGCCGGTCGCAATCCGTGCGGCACCCGGCACCTCGACGACGATCCTTGCAAGGCTTTCGCCGAGAGTCCGCCTCGCGGTCCACGCCTGCGACGGCGACTGGTGCCATGTGGACGTGACGGAACACCACCTCGAGGGATTCATAAGGCAATCCGCGCTTTGGGGCGTCTATCCGAACGAGACGATCAAGTGACGAGCGGCGTCATTGCGCGCCGCCGCCGAGAAACGCCATTCTGGTAAAGATCGTGTAGTGCGCCTCGGACGCCATCATCGCCACGAACACCAGCACCAGGAGCGGCGGCAGCAGGATCGCGTAGACGAGCGCCAGCCTTTCCCAGGCCATGTGCATGAAGATGGCGACGATCAGTCCGGCCTTGAGCATCATGAACAAGATGATCAGCGACCAGCGCGGATAACCCTGGATGCCGAGATAATCCACCAGGTAGGAGAAGGTGCTGAGCACGAACAGCAATCCCCAGACCACCAGATAGAGCCTGATGGGATGTTGCTGGCCGGAATGGGTTTGCGCCTGTGCCATGATGCCACCTCACCAGAGATAGAAGAACGCGAAGATGAAGACCCAGACGAGATCGACGAAGTGCCAGTAGAGGCCCATGATCTCGACGATCTCGTAGCTGCCCTTGCGGCTCGTGAAGAAACCTCGCCTGCCCGTCTCGAAATCACCGCGCAGCACCTTGCGCGCCGTGATCAGCAGGAAGATCACGCCGAACGTCACATGGGTTCCGTGAAAGCCGGTGATCATAAAGAAGGACGAGCCGAACTGCGCTGCTCCCCATGGATTTGCCCAGGGCCGCACGCCTTCGGTGATCAGCTTCGTCCATTCGAAGGCCTGCATGCCGACGAAGGACGCGCCGAGCGCTGCGGTCAGGAGCATCAGCGCCGCCGTCTTGCCGCGCTCGTGGCGATAGCCGAAATTGACCGCCATCGCCATCGTGCCGCTGCTGCTGATCAGGATGAAGGTCATGATCGCGATCAGGATCAGCGGCACCTCCTGCCCGCCGATATTGAGCGCAAAGACTTCACTCGGATTGGGCCAGGGAACCGGTGTCGACATTCTGGCGGTCATGTAGGCCAGCAGAAAACAGCCGAAGATGAAGGTGTCGCTCAGGAGAAAGATCCACATCATGGCTTTCCCCCAGGAGACGTTCTTGAACGCCCGCTGGTCCGACGAGAAATCGGCGGCAATGCCGCGCAGGCCGGTGCGGGGCAAGAGAGCCCCCTGGTCGGTATCCGTGCGGGTGAGTTCCGTCATCGTCCACCTCCTAGCTAACCAGTTGACGGCAGAGATCGACAAGGTTGTTCGCCCAGCCGGTGAAGAGTGCGAGGAGCACCAGCCAGACGATCAGCATGAAGTGCCAATAGGTGGCGCAGAGCTCCGTGCTCAGGCAAAGCGCTGCCCGCGTAGAGCGGCTGCCCGCTGCCGCCCTGATCCTGACACGGCCGAGAACGGCAAGGCCGCCGAGGATGTGCAGGCCATGCAGGCCGGTCAGCATGTAGAAGAAACTGTTGGCAGGGTTGTCGGCCAGCACATAGCCGGCGGCTGCCATCTGGCGCCATGCCACGAGCTGCCCGATGAGAAACAGGACCGCGGTGGCAAGAGCCGCATCGAGCGCGATCCGTATCGCCTCCTCGCCATCGCGTCTGGCCTCGAACGTTGCCCACTGCATCGCCGCGCAGCTGACGACCAGCACAGCGGTGTTGACCCAAAGAAGCCACGGCACCGGCGGTGACCACCAGTCCGCGCCACCCATGCGGACGAGATAGGCGCTGACCAGCAGCGAAAACAAGGCACCCACGACCGCGAGGAAGATGCCGAGACCGATCTTCGCCACCGGCATCGGCGAGCCCTGACGGGCTGCGACCTCCCCGACGCGCCCCGCCTCGAGCCAGGGCTTCGACATCAGTCGCTGACCACTCATCCACCGACCGATGATGAGCGCAAGCCCGGCCATGAAGACAAGGATCGCGCTCATGCTGGCGCCCTCGTCAAGCCGTCCGGCTGGTTCTGCGGCACGAAATCTTCGGCCGCACCCGGCACGCTGTAGTCATAGGCCCAGCGATAGACGATCGGCAGTTCCTTGCCCCAGTTACCGTGAGCCGGCGGGGTCTGCGGCGTCTGCCACTCCAGCGTCGTCGCCCGCCATGGATTGCCACCCGCCTCGCGCCCATGCCTCAGGCTCCAGGCGACGTTGAACAGGAAGACGAGCTGCGCCGCCCCGACCACCAGCGCCGCAACCGTGATGAACATGTTGAGCGTATGGACCGAGGGCGGGATGAAGACGGTATCGCCAAGCTCGTAATAGCGGCGGGGGACGCCGATCAGCCCGATGTAGTGCATCGGGAAGAAGATGGCGTAGGCACCAAGGAAGGTGATCCAGAAGTGGACCCGCCCCAGCACCTCGTCGAGCATCCGCCCGGTAATCTTCGGATACCAATGGTAGATCGCTCCGAACACCACCATGATCGGCGCAACGCCCATCACCATATGGAAATGCGCGACAACGAACATCGTGTCGGAAAGCGGCACATCGACCACCACATTGCCCAGAAAGAGCCCCGTCAGCCCGCCATTGACGAAGGTGACGATGAAGCCGAGAGCAAACAGCATCGGCAATGTCAGATGGATATCGCCGCGCCACAGCGTCAGCACCCAGTTGTAGACCTTGAGCGCCGTCGGAATGGCGATGATCAGCGTCGTGGTGGCAAAGAAGAAGCCGAAGTTCGGGTTCATCCCACTTACATACATGTGATGCGCCCACACGACGAAGCTGAGCGCGCCGATGATCACGATCGCCCAGACCATCATCCGGTAACCGAAGATGTTCTTGCGCGCGTGCGTGCTGATGAGATCGGAGACGATGCCGAAGGCCGGCAGCGCCACGATATAGACCTCCGGATGGCCGAAAAACCAGAACAGATGCTGGAAGAGGATCGGGCTGCCACCCTGCGACTTCAGCTGCTCGCCCATCTCGACGATGGACGGCATGAAGAAGCTGGTGCCGAGCAACCGGTCGAACAGCATCATGACGGCGGCGACGAAGAGTGCCGGAAAAGCCAGAAGCGCCATGACCGTCGCGGTGAATATCCCCCAGACGGTGAGCGGCATCCGCATCAGCGTCATGCCGCGCGTGCGCCCCTGCAGCACGGTGACGACATAATTCAACCCGCCCATCGTGAAGCCGATGATGAAGATGATCAGCGACGACAGCATCAGGATGATGCCCCAGTCGCGCCCGCCCGGTGTACCGGACAGCAGTGCCTGCGGCGGATAAAGCGTCCAGCCGGCCCCGGTCGGCCCGCCTGGGGCGAAGAAACCGGCGACCAGTACCAGCACCGCCAGCAGATAGAGCCAGTAGCTCAGCATGTTGGCATAGGGAAACACCATGTCGCGGGCGCCGAGCATCAGCGGGATCAGGTAGTTGCCGAAGCCGCCGAGAAAGAGCGCGGTCAGAAGGTAGATCACCATGATCATCCCGTGCATGGTGATGAACTGGTAATAGTGGTCCGCATCGATGAAGGAGAAATAGCCTGGGAATCCGAGCTGCAGACGCATCAGCCAGGAGAGCACCAGCGCCACGAAGCCGATCGAAAAGGCCGTCAGCGAATACTGTATCGCAATGATCTTGGCATCCTGGCTGAAGACGTAGCGCGTCCACCAGCTCTTCGGATGATAGAGCTCCACATCCGGAACTTCTGCAGGTGGTACGAGGCCGCCGGCGGTGCTGGGAATGTCAACCATCGCATACCCTTCCTTCTCACTTCACGCCATGACCACGCGCAGACGTCAGTTGGCTGGCGCCACCGCTGCCATCAGCTGTGAGTATGTTTGCTGCTGCTGGAGCCAGTTCTTGTAGGCCTCCGCGTCGTCGACCACGACCGAGCCGCGCATCTGCGGATGCCCGACGCCGCAAAGCTCGGCGCACAGCACCTCGAATGTTCCCGTCCGCGTCGGCGTGAACCAGAAATAGGTGACCGAGCCCGGTATCATGTCCATCTTGGCGCGGAATTCGGGAACGTAGAAATCGTGCAGTACATCGAGCGATCGCAGGTGGACGCGCACCGACTTGCCAAGCAGCAGGTGCAGATCGCCGCCTGATATGATGATGTCGTCGAGCCCACTCGGATCGCTGGCGATGACGCCGAGCGGATTGTCGGCGGTGACGGCCGTGTTGTCGGCACGCCCGAGCTTTCCATCGACACCAGGTAGCCTGAAATTCCACTGCCACTGCTGGCCGACGACCTCGACCTCGCCGGCGTCAGGCGGCACGGTCACGAACTGCTTCCACACCACCAGCCCCGGCGTCAGCATGGCTGCGACGCCAAGCGCCGTGCCGCCGGCAAGCAACCACTCCAGCCGCTTGTTTTCTGGCTGGTAGGCAGCCGTCCGACCCGGCTTGTGACGGAAGCGAAAGACACAATAAGCCACGAACAGGATCACCGCCACGAACACAAAGCCCGTGATCCAGAAGGTGATGATGAGGGTGTTGTCGATGTAGCTCCAGTTCGACGCTATTGGCGTCCACCACCAAGGGCTCAGGAGGTGGAAAGCCACCGAACCGACGGCAATCAGAACCAGAACCAACACGACGACCATGGGCTCCTCCCGAGCCGCAAACCAGATCGCGGACAAAAATCCGCAACCGTCGCGCGTTTACTTCAGCACTATCTCATAAATATGGGTTGGCGGCAATTATTCGATCGGCGCCGACGGATCGACGTCGCTCGCTCTGGTGAACAGTCGCTATTTCGAGAACTGCTCGAGATAGGCGATCAGATTGGTAATATCCTTGTCGTCCTTGAGGCCGACGAAGGTCATCTTCGTACCCTTCACCTTCAACTTCGGGTCGTGAAGATAGTCCCGCAAGGTCGCCTGGTCCCAAACGAGACCGCCCTTGCCGGCAGCCTGCATGGCGGGTGAATAGGCAAAGTCGGGATGCGTGCCGGCGGTTCGCCCGAACAGATGGTTCAGCGAGGGGCCGACCTTGTTCTTGTCGGTATCGGCGATATGGCACACCGCGCATTTCTTGAAAACGGTCTCCCCTGCTGCAACATCGCCTTCCTGGGCCACAGCCTGGAAGGCGAAAAGACAGACGACCGGTATGCTCATGACAGCAACAAGGCAACGCATAGCAATCCTCCTCTAAAGGTTGCTCAGACAGGGTCGGCCCTCCCGAGCCGGCCTGCTGTCCCATTCGCCCGCCAGCGGCAGGCGATTGGCATGCACTGTCACTAGAAGCTATGCTCCGACTGTACGAAGTCAATTCGTCCAAACAGCGGTGCCGCCGACTGTCGTATTTGCGGCAGACCTTAAGCGGCGGCAGCGCGCCGGAAGTTGCCCAGCCCGGCAAAGAGTTCGACGGACTTCAGCCGCGCCTCGATATCGTGGATCGGCATCGAGATGATCACTTCATCGGCCTGCGTGTCGCGCAGGAATTCCGTCAGCTTGGCCTCGGCGGTCTTCTGCGAGCCGACGACGGCATAGCGGAGCGTATGCTCGACCATCGTCTTTTCCATCGGCGACCAGAAGCTTTCTATGTCGCGGATCGGACGGGGGAATTGCCCGCGGACATTGCGGCGCAGATTGACGAACTGCTGTTGCGCGGAGGTGAAGTGATACTGCGCCTCCTCGTCCGTGTCGGCGACCGATCCCATGGCACCGACCATGGCATAGGGCTTCTCAAGCACGGCGGAGGGCTGGAAGCGGTCGCGGTAGATATCGAGCGCATCGAGCAGCGAATCCGGCGCGAAATGCGAGGCGAACGCATAGGGAAGCCCCAGCATCGCGGCAAGCTGAGCGCTATAGAGGCTGGAGCCGAGCAGCCATATCGGCACGTTGGAATTCATTCCCGGCACAGCCAGGATCGCTTGGTTTTCGACGGGCGCGCCGAGCAGCTGCTGCAGCTCGACGACATCGTTCGGAAAACTCTGTGCTCCGGCGTCAAGATTGCGCCGCAACGCCTGGGCTGTCCGCATGTCTGTTCCCGGCGCACGCCCGAGACCTAGATCGACGCGTCCGGGAAAAAGTGCTTCCAGCGTGCCGAACTGCTCGGCGATCACCAGCGGCGAATGGTTGGGCAACATGATGCCGCCGGAACCGATGCGGATGCGCTTCGTCGCCGCGCCGACGTGACCGATCACCACCGCCGTCGCCGCACTGGCAATGCCCGGCATGCCGTGATGCTCGGCCAGCCAGAACCTGTTGTATCCGAATTCCTCGGCTTTCTGCGCCATCCGCGCCGAAGCATCCAGGGACTGACGGATCGTACCGCCTTCCGGAACAGGGGAGAGATCGAGAATCGAGAAGGGAACCATGGGAGGGCCTGTCGGTAATTGGACTGAATGCCCTATGTAGGTGCTCGCACAGGCCGACCAAAGGGCGTCGGAAGAAAAACGACGGTAGCGGGTCGCCACCGCCGCCATGCCGTGCCTGCAAAGGCGAACGGCTTTTCGAGGATCACTCGCCCGGCGGCCGATGCTCGCGAAGGTGACGCACCGCAACGCCCGCCGGAAGATCGCTACGCCCCATCGTCTTCGGGATACCGACCCGCTGCGCTAGGTAGATGCTGGAATGCCCGCTGAAGAGATAGGAGACGAAACAAGCCACGGCGAGATAGACCGCGTGGGTGGTGCCGAACAATTCCATGCCCATGATGAGGCAAGCGAGCGGCGTGTTGGTGGCGCCCGCGAAAACCGCGACGAAACCGAGTGCCGCGAAGAGATCGACCGGCGCGCCGAGAACGCCCGCCAGGGCGCTTCCGAGCGCTGCACCGATAAAGAACAGCGGCGTCACCTCGCCACCCTTGAAGCCGGAACTCAGGGTCACAACCGTAAACAGCGTTTTCCAGAACCAGCTCCAGTAATCGACATGCCCAGGCTGGAAGAAACCCGGAATGGTCGCATCCCCGGGATTGGGCGACCAGACGCCTAGCCCCAGATATTCGCGCGTGCCAAGCAGATAAACGAGCAACAGCAGCACCGCGCTGGCCAGCACCGGACGCAGCGGCGCATAAGGTATCGCGCTCTTCAGCACAGCCGAAAGCCGATGCGACACCTCCGCGAAGAGATGCGCCATGATCCCGAAGGCGACGGCGGCCATGGTTACCTTGACAAGCAGCAGCGGCTGCAGGTGAAAGCCGACGGCCGCGCTCTCAAGAAAGCTGATGTGATATCGGGTGTGCTCGATGCCCCAGGCATGGCAGGTCCAGTCCGCGACGATCGCCGCCAGCAGCGCGGGCAGCAGGGCCTCATACTGGATGCGACCGATCGTCAGCACCTCGAGTGCGAACACGGCACCCGCAATCGGCGTGCCGAACACAGCGCCGAAACCGGCCGCGATGCCCGCCATCAACAGGATGCGCGTCTCGGCCGGGCTCAGCCTGAACATCCGCCCGAAGGAACTCGCGAGGCTCCCTCCCATTTGCACCGCGGTCCCCTCACGACCCGCCGAGCCGCCGACGAGATGAGTGACGACGGTCGAAACCAGGATGAACGGCGCCATCCGCAACGGCACGCCGCCATCGGGTTCGTGGATCTGGTCGACGATCAGGTTGTTTCCACCCTCAGCAGCACCGCCGAAACGGCCATAGACGAAGACCATCGCGAAACCGGCGACCGGCATGGCATAGATCAGCCAGGGATAATCGAAGCGGAGCGCGGTGGCCTCATCAAGCGCCCAGAGAAACAGCGCAACGAGCGAACCGACCACAATGGCCATCGGCGTGACGACGGCGGCCCATTTCAACAAGGCGCGGACCTGCCGCAGGCGCAGGCCGACAAGCTCGGAGAAACCCATCAGAAGTTTCCTCCGGCGCTCGTATCAAAACGACAAGACAAGGATGACTTAGTTCCAGGCACGACTCTACTCCTTCGCGTCAGCGCGTTGAGTAGGAGTCATCAGCTTCGTCGGGGAAGCGGTTCGACCATTATTGGTCCGGCAGAATCCATTACCGTGTGCATTGGATAGGCGAACAGGCCTTCGGCTGTCAACAGCGTCGGGAAACACAGGCTTCGGGCAGCCCGACCGCCCGCTGCATTCCCGGCGACAATTGCCACACCGTCTTCCGCGTCGGTGGCATAGCGACGGCTGTAACGACAAGCAGCGTCGCGCCGCATCACCGGCCCGCAACCGTTGCGCTGATGTAGTGGGTTAACGTGAGAAACCGCGTCATTCCAAGGGCCTCGGCCAATCGGATGGAAGGCAGGTTCGTGTCCTCCACCTGATAGCGAGCAACAAGTCCCCGGCGTTTCAGTTCAGCAAGTGCCGCTTGAACGACACCGCGAGCCAGACCGCGACCACGCGCCTCGGGAAGCGTATAGACACCACCGATTTCCCATATGTCGCCATCGATTTTAAAGGCGAAACAGCCGGACAGGCACTCGCCGTCGACCTCCGCTGTGGAGGTGAACGCCTCCCCACGCTCCATGAGCGGTTGCAGCCACGCGGCACGATGGCCCTGTGCAGCAAAAAGATGAAAGGGCGCTTCTGCAGTGACCGTTCCGATGCGCGCCGTTTCACCAGTCAGAGAAAAATCCGTCGAGGTGTAGGAGATGAAGGAGGTCCGTCTCTCCATCGGAAACGCCTCTCCAACGATCGCCCTGTCATCGCCGGAGCAAAGCTTGAAGACAAGCACGCGGTCACGCGGCACAAACGGCAGCAGCGAGCGCGTCATCTCCGGTTCATCACTGGCGATGATCGCCGACGCATGCGCATCAGGATAAGTCGCAAGATCATATTCGCTGAACGCGTGGTCGATCAGCAGGAGCGTCGCGACACGATCGCCCGACACAAGCTGATGGACACGCACACCTTCAGGGCGTGAGGTGAGAAACTTCAGCAGCACGACATTGGCGAGCGGCCTGCGTCGCAGCGTCGTCAATATCTGATCTGGATCGGTTTGCGCCGACAGCATTCTCGGCACCTTCGGGGCGGGAGAGTGGAAAAGCCCGCAAATACGGGCTTTTCCTTCGTTGTTCGATCAGCCCTTGCGACGCAGCACATGCACCTCTGCGCTATGCTGGTAGTGGCTCGGCGCCAGGGTAAAGTTTGCAAGCTGCCGGTCCATCTCGACCGCCTCGGTGGCAAGCCGGTGGATCGCTGCGGTGGTCTCTTCGACCATGGCCGCATTCTGCTGCGTCATCGTATCGAGTTCGGCCACGGCGGCGTTGATCTGCCGAAGCGTATCGGCCTCCTCGCGGGTCGATTCCATGATCTCGCTGATCTGGCCGTTGATGGCCTCGACGTGGCTGCCGATCCCGGTCAACGCCTCACCTGCCCGCTCGACCAGGGCAACGCCCGCCTCCACCTCATGAGTGGATTTCTGTAGCAGGTTGGCGATCTCCTTGGCCGCGCTCGACGAGCGCTGCGCCAGTTCGCGCACTTCCATGGCGACGACCGCAAACCCCTTACCTGCCTCGCCGGCACGGGCGGCTTCGACGCCGGCGTTCAGGGCCAGAAGGTTCGTCTGGAAGGCGATGGAATCGATCACGGTGATGATCGAATTGATCTGCCGCGACGATGCCTGAATGGCTTCCATGGCGGCAATCGTGTCCCGCATGATCTGGCCGGACCCGGTCGTCTCACGCTTCGTGTCCCGTGCGATGCGCTCGGCCTGCTCGGCGCGCTCGATCTGAACGCGGACGGATTGGGTGATCGCGTCGATGGCATTCGCGGTCTCGGTGATCGATGCCGCCTGCCGCTCTGTACGGCCCGCCAGTTCGTCGGCGCCGGTGCGCATCTCTTCGGAGCCGCCACGCACAGCCATCGAGTTTCCGCCGATCGCGGTCATCGTTTCGCTGAGTGCGGCGAGCGCCTGGTTAAAGTTGACGCGCAGGCCCTCCAGCTCGTTCGGGAAACGGCGGTCGATCTGATAGGCAAGATCGCCATTCGCCAGATGATGCAGGCCCTCGTCGATCGATTCAACGACGTCCTGCAGGGTTTTCGCTTCCGCTTCGCGCTCCGCCATGTGCTGCTGGCGGTCCCGTTCGGCGCGAGCACGGGTCTCGGTGCTTGCAGCCTCCATCTCCCGGCTCTCGATCAGCGACTGCTTGAAGCGCGCCAGGGCTTTGGCCATGGTGCCGATCTCGTCGCCACGGTTCTGGCTGCCGATGTCGACAGCGAGATTGCCGTCAGCAACCTCGCGCGTGACACCGGCAAGCTTCGCCAGCGGCGAAAACAGCATCTTGGTAATGATACCGGTGGCAATGGCCATGACGATAAGAACGGCAATCGCGATCATCGTCAACAGGCTGGCGATTTCGATCGAGCCGGCATTGATCTCGCTGAGGCGCACGCTCTCCACCACGAGATAGCGCCCGCCCTGATAATCGATGCCCTTGACATAGGCGCGTGCTGCGCCGTCCGCTCGGCTAAAATCGTCGACCGTCATGGCACTGCTGGCCAGCGCATCCTTCACAAAGGTGAAGGGGGCCGTATCCAGCGTGACAAGCTTGCCGCTTGCGTCGACCGCAACGGCGGAGCCATCGTCGGACACGATTGCCGCCTGCGCGGTGCTGCCCGACACGATGCCCTTTGCCAGGATGTTGGTGAAGATGTCGTCACGCACCTTGAAGAGGAAGATCCCCTTCGGCGCCCCGAGCTTGACGATCGGCACCGCGTAAAAGATCGCGGCCTTGCCGGTCGCCGCATCGACGCGAAGTCCGGAGAACGCCGCCGGCGCGGAATCGTCGGTCGCCTTCTTCGCGTTCTCGAGAGCCTTGCTGAAGGCCAGCCCCGCCCCCGTCGCTTTCCAGGCATCCGCCTTCAGATTCTCGGCAAACTCGTCGCCCTTCTTGTAGGAGTAGAGCACATTGCCATCGAGATCGGCGATCAGCAGGTCGCTGAACGGCGTGTTCTCGAGGTCGCGGGCAACCTCGCTTTGCGTCGTCTCATGGTTCGAATAGTAGAAACCGCTCGGCGCATCCGGCTTCAGCAGCTTCTCGCGCTGATCGGCCGGGTTCGGATTGTTGGTAATGAAGACCTTCTTCAGTTCGGCGCGGGCATCGCCCGAGGTCTTCTCGATCGTCTTCCAGCCGCTCTTCAGGCTGGTGATCGACATCTGCAGCGCCTCGATGCGCGCGATGGAATTCGACTGGTTTTCGAGCTGCTGCAACTGTTCCTGCAGCATGTCGCCGCGGAAGATGAGCACGCTCTCCTTGGCCTTCAACGCCTGCTCGCCGGAAATGCGGCTGCTGGCGAAATAGGCAAGACCGTTAATGACCGCGATGGACAGCGCAGTCAGCAGAATAAATGTAGCAATGACCTTGAACGACAGGGACTGGAATCTCTGAGCCATGGAACGACGAACCCCTTCCGGAACGGCACATGACGACCGGACGCGCGAACGTCCGATCGGCAGACCTGAAAACAGAAAACGGGGAGCCTTTGCTTCCGGAGAAGCCGGCTCCTCTCACATTTTATGGACCAAAAGTTGCGCACGGAGTTTAAATTGACGTAAACGGCAACACTCGAAATCAGGCAATGTTTTTGTTTTGTTCACATATCGATGGCAGTTATTTTACAACTGCAATAGGGTGAAGCATGCAAAATACGATTCGCATCATCGGCATTGACCCCGGCCTGCGCCGCACCGGCTGGGGCGTCATCGAAACGCTCGGCAACTCGCTGCGCTTCGTCGCCTCCGGTACGGTTACCTCGGACGGCGACATGGATCTCGCCTCGCGCCTGTGCCAGTTGCATGACGGACTGGCGGAAGTCGTTCACAGCTATCAGCCGGATGAAGCCGCCGTGGAGCAGACCTTCGTCAACAAGGACGCCGTTGCCACCCTGAAACTCGGGCAGGCGCGCGGTATCGCCATGCTGGTCCCTGCCCGCGCCGGGCTGCAGGTCGCGGAATATGCCCCCAATGCGGTCAAGAAATCGGTGATCGGCGTCGGCCATGGCGAAAAGCGGCAGATCCACATGATGCTGAAGATCCTGATGCCGAAGGTCGAGTTCAAGGGTGACGATGCCGCCGACGCGCTTGCCATCGCGATCTGCCATGCCCACAATCGCGGAGGCAACCGTATGCGGCAGGCAGCCCTGGCCGGGTGATCGTCGTGACGGAGGCGGACCGTCCGCCGCTTTTCTTTGCCTTATCAATCCCGAAACCTACCCCTGACGGACCCAATTCATGATCGGCAAGCTCAAAGGCACCATCGACGAAATCGGCGACGACTATGTCCTCGTCGACGTACACGGCGTCTGCTACGTCGCCTTCTGTTCGGCACGCACGCTGTCGCGCCTCGGCTCTGTGGGCGAGGCCTGCATCCTTTTCATTGAAACCTACGTCCGCGAGGACCAGCTCAAGCTCTTCGGCTTCATGACCGCGCTGGAGCGTGAATGGTTCAACCTGCTGCAAAGCGTTCAGGGCGTTGGCGCCAAGGTGGCGCTCGCGGTCCTTTCGACGCTGACGCCGAGCGAGCTTGCAAACGCCATCGCCCTGCAGGACCGCACCGCCGTTTCCCGCGCCCAGGGCGTCGGCCCGAAGGTTGCGGTGCGCATCGTCACCGAACTGAAGAACAAGGCGCCGGCCTTTGCTGGCGAAGCATCTGCCAATATCGGCCTGAAGCAGGAACTGGGCGAAGGTGTTGCCGCCGCACCGGTTGCCGATGCCGTCTCGGCGTTGACGAACCTCGGCTATTCCCGCGACCAGGCCGCCAACGCCGTGGCCGCGGCGATGAAGACCGCCGGCGAAGGCGCCGACAGCGCCAAGCTTATCCGCCTCGGCCTGAAGGAGCTGGCGCGGTGACCGAAGCATCTCCGCAGGGTGCCAAAATGGCCGGCTTGGTGTATTGGTCCACAGTGTTTGAAGATTGGAAAGTGCCAGCATGAGCGACGCCGCGCGCCTGATATCCTCGGAAAAGCGAGGCGAAGACCTGGATGTGACGCTGCGCCCGCAGTCGCTGGACGAGTTCACCGGCCAGGCGGAAGCGCGCGCCAACCTGAAGATCTTCATCGAGGCCGCAAAGAACCGAGGCGAAGCGCTGGACCACGTTCTCTTTGTCGGCCCGCCGGGCCTCGGCAAGACGACGCTGGCCCAGATCATGGCCAAGGAACTCGGCGTCAACTTTCGCTCGACCTCGGGCCCGGTTATCGCCAAGGCCGGCGACCTTGCCGCGCTTCTGACCAATCTCGAAGAGCGCGACGTGCTCTTCATCGATGAAATTCATCGCCTCAGCCCGGCCGTCGAGGAAATCCTCTATCCTGCGATGGAAGACTTCCAGCTTGACCTGATCATTGGCGAAGGACCTGCCGCCCGTTCGGTCAAGATCGACCTTTCGAAGTTCACCCTGGTCGCCGCCACCACACGCCTTGGCCTGCTCACCACGCCGTTGCGCGATCGCTTCGGCATTCCGGTGCGCCTGAGCTTCTACACCGTCGAGGAACTGGAACTGATCGTGCGGCGCGGCGCGCGCCTGATGAACCTGCCGATGACCGACGACGGCGCGCGCGAGATCGCACGACGCGCCCGCGGCACCCCGCGCATTGCCGGTCGTCTGCTGCGCCGTGTTCGCGATTTCGCGGAGGTGGCAAAGGCGGAAGCTGTCACCCGTGAGATCGCGGACGAAGCCCTGACCCGCCTGCTTGTCGACAACATGGGGCTCGACCAGCTGGACAAGCGCTACCTCAACATGATCGCCGTCAATTTCGCCGGCGGACCGGTCGGCATCGAGACCATCGCCGCAGGCCTGTCGGAGCCGCGTGACGCGATCGAGGACATCATCGAGCCCTACATGATCCAGCAGGGCTTCATCCAGCGTACGCCGCGCGGCCGCGTGTTGACCGCAACCGCCTGGAAGCACCTCGGCATGCAGCCGCCCAAGGACCTGGAAGCGGCACAGTTCCGGCTATTTCAGGAAGACGATTGACCCCAGCGGTTAGCGACGGAGCAGCGGAGACAATAGCGATGCCGACCTTCGACCCCTGCCGCTCCCTCCGCAAGCTCGCCTATAACAACGCACTGGCAAACAACCGCCTGCACGCCGCCTGCGCTCGCCTTGAGCCCGGCGAGTTCGAGGCAACCCGCGTGAGTTTTTTCCCCTCGATCAAGGCGACACTCAACCATATCCTCACGGTCGATTGGTTTTACATCGACGCCCTCGAAGGCGGCGCGCTCGGTCCGAAAGCCTGGGAAGTCGAGGAGCCGTACGACAATATCGCGGACCTCGCCCGCGCGCAGGCCGCCGTCGACCAACAGCTCGTTGCCCTGGCGGAAGCGCTAACCCCCGAGAGGATGCTGTCGACCGTCAATCTTCATCGCAGCGGGCGCATCCAGCAGGAGCGCATGGAAGATGTTCTCAGCCATCTCTTCCAGCACCAGACACACCACCGAGGCCAGGTCCACGCCATGCTCGCCGACACCAGCGTTGCTCCGCCGCAGCTGGACGAATTCATCGTCGCTGACGACGCGCGTTTCCGGGGCGACGAAACCGCCGCCCTCGGATGGAGCGAGGAAAGGCTGATTCGCTAGTCCTGCCACCTCAATCCTGCAAGCGCGACTTCAGCCCGTCGATGATCGTCTTGCTGAGAAGCTCGTAGTTCTCGTCGAAGTGATGATCGCCGGGAAGCGTGATGACCTGAACGCCGCTGTCCTTCAGATCCGGGCAAGCCACTTCATCGTCGTCCTCCGTGCCGTAGATACACTGGACGATCTTCGGATCGACCTTCTTCAGGTCGTCCACCGGATCGCCGCCGGCGCCTTCCGTCTTCTGGCCAAGCCAGCCCATGACAGAGATCTGGTAATCGACCGCGTGCGAAAGAGACAGCAGGGACATCTGTGTGACGGCGCTCTTCGGCGCCGCCTTCAGGCGCGAAAAGGCGGCAGGCACAACGTCGGCACCGAAGGAATAACCGACCAGCAGCACATGCTTGACCTTCCATTGCTTGCGGTAGAACTCGATGATCCTGCCGAGGTCATCGGCCGTTTCCTGCGGCTTCCGCTCGGACCAGAAGTAGTGAAGGGAATCGATGCCGACGACCGGGATGCCCTGCTTCTGCAGCGAGGCACCGACCTCCTTGTCGATGTCGCGCCATCCGCCATCACCGGAATAGATAATCGCCATGGTGTCGAAGACCGGCTTGGCATCGAGGATCGTCAGTGGAAGACCGAGCGCGTTGTCGGCGCTGCCGGATGCGGCGATCAGGTCGTCGAGCGTATCGCTGAGCGTGGTCCAGGCGTCATCCTCGGAATCGCGGATGTCGATATTGGAGTGCTCCTTCTTGAGATCCTCAACATGCGCCCGCCCGTCCTTGCTCGCAGCCGAGGTGAAAGACGCAATGATCGGATCCGGCAGGGAGATATCGCTCAAGCCATAAATCATCCGGTCGCCGACCGTCTGCTTCTTCGCCGGCGTGCAGAGCTCCTGCTTCAACGGAATCCCGGCAACGGGATCGACCGCCAGCGTCTGGCCGATGGTCGCATCAGGGGTCTGGGCGGCAATGGCAAGCGCCAGCGCGCCGCCCTCGCCGATCCCGGCGATGATCGGCAAATGATAGGCGCTGTTGCCGGCGGCACGTTGAACCTGCTGGCTCAGCGCCTCGATATCGGAAACGAGGTAGATGCAGCCGTCGTTCTGGCTGACGTCGTACTTCCGCATGGCGTCGATGTAGGAGGGGAAGTCGACGCCGATCACGACGGCGCCCTGGCCCACCAGCCTGTCGGCTTCGGCCTTTTCCTTGTCACCCCAGCCGGCAGCGTCCGAAATCAGCATGACCGCGCTCTTCACATCGCCGGTAGGCAGGAAGATATGCGGCGACGGGATAAGACCGGTTTCGAAGCTCTGCGTCGTTTCGCTTGCCGCTCTGGCAGCAGGTATCGCCAGCGACAGCGCGCAGACGGCTGCAAGAAGGTATCTTTTCATCATTTCCTTACGACCCCTTTCAATCCGCCGCCGATCAGGAGCGTAGCGTCCATCAATGCGATCATCGGATTGCCTCCTCCGGAAACCGCAAGATAACGCGGATGCCATTGAGGGTGAAACTTGGATTTGAAAGCCCGCAGGCCCTTGAAGTTGTAGAAGCGTTCGCCGTGCTCGAAGACGGTGCTGCCAATGCGATCCCATACCGGTGCCGCTTCACGCTTCGACATGCCCGATAGCGGCGCCATGCCGAGGTTGAAATGCGCGAAACCTTCGTTGCGCAGATACTCCATGATTTGGACGAAAAGAAAGTCCATCGAGCCTTTCGGCGCATCCGGCGAAAAACGCATCAGATCGATGGTGCCTTCGTCCTTGGCATCGGTGATCAGGATATTGGCGAAGGCTACGATCTTTCCCTCGCGCTTGAGGATGCCAACCGGCTGGGCCGCGATGTAATCCGGTTCGAAGGCGCCCAGCGAAAAGCCCTTCTCCTTGGCATTGTGATCTTCGAGCCAGGCATTGGAAACGTCCGCAAGCGCCTCCATCAGAGCAGGAACGCCCTCGGCGGGGATCACCTCGAATTCCAGTCCGTCGCGCTGCGCGCGGCTCGCGGTCTGGCGCAGGTTCGCCCACTTGCCGCCCTTCATCTCGAACGTCTTCAGATCCGATACGGCAAGCTCACCCAGCTTGAAGGCGCGCAGCCCGGCATCGGCGCAGTGCGAAAGCAGCGCCGGCGAGATCTGATAGAACACGGCGCGGCATCCGGCGGCGCGTGCGGTCTCCACGAAGCGCCACACAAGTTCCGGGATGGCGCTGCGATCGCCGATCGGATCGAACAATGCGATCCAGGAGCGGCCCTGCCGCCCGTACATGATGAAGGCATCGCCCTTCTCGGAGAACATGATGCTCTTGTCGGCCATGCGTACCAGATTGGCGTCGGCGTAACGCTGTTTCTCGACAATATCGACTGCCCGCTGCAACGCCTCGTCGGACGCCGGCTCCGGCCGCGTTGTTGCAGGGCGCAACAGGCTGAAGATGGCGATTGCCGAGGAAATGATGGTGATGCCAAGCACAGCGCGCAGACCACGCGGCGCCTCACCGGCGAACTCAAACTGCCACCACAGCTCGTTGCTGTATTCGACGTCACGGTAGACGAAGAGCAGGATCACGATCGAGCCGACGCAGACGACGGCAATCGCCGTCAGCCAGGATGCCGTGAGCGTCTGGTTCAGCAGCGATGCATGGCGGCGAAACAGACGACGGCTGGCAAACAGGCCGAAGATCAGGAAGGCAAGGAAGCAGGCTTCGACAAGCGCGATGGCCTTCAGAAGCGAAAGCGCGAGAGCAGCTGCCGCAGAAAGGATCGAAACCCACCAGGCGCCATCCAGCCGCTGGCCAAGACCACGCGCCGCGACCACAAGCGTCAGCCCGAGCAGGCTCGACAGGAAGTGCGCGCCTTCGACGATCGGCAGCGGCAGGTACGTGGACAGGAATTCGAGGTTCGAATCCGGGGTCGGCGTCACACTCGAAAAGATCAGCATGACGCCGAGAAGCAGCGCCAGCGTCGACAGCAGCTGCGGCATCAGACGGATGCCGATCCGCCGCACGCCGGTTGCCACAGGATGATCGGCGAAACGCCGCAGCTCGGTCGCCGAAACTGCCAGAACCGCAATAACGAGCGGCAAGACATGATAGATCAGGCGGTAAAGGACGAGCGAACCAAGCACGGCGTCGATGTTCACCGCGCTGCCGAGCGAAGCGATGATGACTGTCTCGAACACGCCAAGACCGGCGGGAACATGGCTGAGAACGCCGAGACCGACGGCGATGGCATAGATCGCCAGGAACACGGGCCAGCTGATGGCCGTCTGCGGCAGCAGCACGTAGAGAACTGTGGCGGAGGCTGCGATATCGAAAGCGGCAACCAGAAACTGTCGTGACCATGTCGCCGAATCCGGCAGGCGGAGCGACATCTTGCCAAGCTCCAGCACACGCCCGCCACTCCCGAGAATGACGAGCGCGCCAAGGACCGCGACGATCGATCCGCCCACCAGCCGAAGCAGCAGACTGCTGACATTCACCAGCGGCGCGATCTCGTCGGCAATGGCGAGAAGCGCGATGGAGCCCACGCCGGCCAGCCCGAGCCCGAAGGCAACGGTGACGAAAGCGATCACGCGCCCGATCTCTTCCGGCGTCAGGCCAAGGCGCGAATAGGCGCGATAGCGGATGGCACCGCCGCTCAGGGCGCCGAAGCCGGCCGTGTTGCCCACCGCATAGGCGCTGAAGGCGGTCAGCGCCACCTGCGGGAACGGCAGCCTCTTTCCGACATATTCGATCGCGTTCACATCGTAGAACACAAGCGCCAGAAAGCTGAGGGCGGTGAAGAACAACGCCAACAGGATCGAGCTGACCTTCGTATCGGCAAGCGCCTGTACCACGTCATCGTAGCGGACCTCGTTGGTCAGCTGGACGATCGCGTAGCCAACGATACAGAATACGGCCAGCGTCGCGACTGCCGCGAGCTGCGTGCGATATCGCCTGAAGAAACCGCGCAGAGCGGATTCTTCGATATCCTCGATTTCTTCTAAATTGCCGTGCCCCGACATCTCGTTCCGTCGCAATCTTCCATCCAGGCGGGAATCATGTTCCGCGTACGCAACATAATCGGCATGTTGGCAAAGCCATACATGCACGCGCTACCCCAGCGCCGCTTTCGACGTTTGCTTCTAATTTAATTGGGGCAATTTTGGCGCAATCGCCGCCCTAACACATTGCATTTTCGTAAGGTTGGCGATCGCTACCGCTTGATACTACCGAAGTTGGCAGGATTTCACGTTGCGGGCTCCCCACCCGCAGCCTGAACGGCGGTGAGACGCGCCGCAGCGGCATGACCTTCCGCCTCGCGCCCCTCGCTGGAAACCTGCACAGTCGGCACCGCGAACTCGATGCCGTTTTCCTTGAAAGCGTTGCGGATCATGGCAAGCGCGTTGCGCCGGATGACGAACTGCTCGCCCGGCTTGGTCATCATCGCCAACCTGATCTCGATCGCGAAATCACCAAACTGCTCGACACCCTTCATCTTCAGGGTCTCGATGATGTTCGGACCCCAATCCGGATTTTCCAGCAGTTGCTGGCCGATCTGCTTGATCACCTTCTTGGCCTTCACGAGATCAGTGTCGTAGGTCACCTTCAGCGTGATCTTGTCGATGGTCCAGTCGCGGTTGAGATTCTTGACGGCGCCGAGCTCTCCGAAGGGGACGGTCGTCAACGGTCCGCGATGATGCCGGAGCCGGACCGAACGCAGGCTGAAGGCTTCGACCACGCCCTTGTGGCTGCCGCTCTCGATATACTCGCCAATGCGGAAGGCATCGTCCCACAGATAGAACATGCCGCTGATCACATCCTTGACGATCGTCTGCGCCCCGAAGCCGACAGCGACACCGACGACGCCGGCACCCGCGATCAGCGGCCCGATTTCCACGCCGAGGCCGGAAAGCACCATCAGAACGGCGATCACCGCGATGACGACGGCGAGAATATTGCGGAAGATCGGCAACAAGGTCTGCAGCCGCGCCCGCCTCGCCTTCTCTTCGTCGTTGGAGGCGCCGTCCAGCGGCGAGTCCTCCAGGCGACCATTGATATAAGCACGTGCCAGATGCCACAGCAGATCGGCCGCAAGCAATATGACGATGCCGCCGATGGCGCCGCGGGTAATGCGGTCAACCATGGTATCGCCCGCTGCCATCCGGTCGGCGGCAAATCCCAGGATGCGCCCCAGCCAGATCGCCGCAAACGCAATGATGACAGCGCGCACGCCGCGATCGAGAAGAACCGCCGCAATCCGGCGCTTCGCAAGGAACCCGGCCTCGGCCTGGTGCAGCGAACGCACCGCCAGCGTAGCAACCCGCAGCGCACGCGGGAGAAGCACCAGATAGATGCCGATCCACAGAAGCAGGCCGAAGCCCGCGACCCACAGCAGCCAGAGGAAGACGAAATAGATCGTCATCAGCCAGGAAACGGTTACGCTCCGGTGCCCCTCCTCGACGGGGCGCGACCAGACGGCCTCCGTGGCGATCAGCAACAGTCCAATGCCAAGCGTATATGCAGCAAGGTAACGTGACCCGGGCGAAAATCCGAGCGGCAGCATGAGCTGTATGATCACCCAGCCGAAAGCAAAATAGATCGTGAAGATTGCCGTGCGCCGGAACCAGAACAGTGCCGTGGCTCTCGACACCTCACGCGTGCCGTCCGGACGCGGCAACGTGAGGAGCGCGACCAGCAACCGCCCTAGCGAGATTGTAAGGCGCGCCACGATCAGCGCGATGGCGACGGCGATCGCCATCGACTGCGTGATCGGCGGCCAGTTGAAAAGAACCAGCGGCACCAGCGTGGCCACACCGAAGACGAGCGCCGGCACAATGCGATAGGTCAGGTTGGCGGCAGCGTGGTGCGCGACGGTGACGACTTCTCCGTCTTCCCGCTTGATCTTGGGCTTCGGTACCAGCACCCGAAACAGCAGCTCGACGATCGCGCCGGCAAACAGCAGCGTCAGAACCTTGATCGCGGTCAGCCCCCAGCCCGCGGGCTCGACTTCCCGCTCGACGGTTGCCGAGGCTGCCTCGACTTCATGCGGCAGACCCATAGCCGCTTCGGTCACGAGGTCGAAGTGCTCGCGCGCATGGCCCAGGAACTCCGACAGAACCGACATCTGGTCGTTCGTTTGCGGGGTCGCAGCAGGCGCTGTCTTCGTTTGCGCCGCCATCCACTGCTTGACCTGTGGTGTTTCCATAAGTTGCAGCATCTGCCGAACTTCCGCCGGTGGCGGAGCGGCAGGCGCAGCGGAACTTGTCGCCGGCGCCGGCGTCTGTGCCACAGCGCTCCCTGCTGCCATTCCCACAATCAGCAGCACAAGCCTCAGCAACGTGCGCGCACCATTTACCACACCCATCCGCCGACCCCTCCGGTCTGGTTATCCCTCCACACCTTATATCGCCCTGCGGGAAAGAAAAGCCCGCGCGGCGGATGCAGCGCGGGCTTGATAGTCGTTCAAATGGAGTAACTTAGCCCTTGGGCTTCTCTATGTGGCCACCGAAGCCGGCGCGCATCGCCGAGAGCACCTTGTTGGCGAACTCGTCGTTATCGCGAGAGGAGAAGCGACCATAGAGCGCAGCGCTCAGAACCGGTGTCGGCACGCTCTCGTCGATAGCGGCCATGATCGTCCAGCGCCCCTCTCCGGAATCCGAGACGCGGCCCGCATACTGCGCAAGCTGCGGGTCGGCATGCAGCGCATCGGAGGTCAGATCGAGCAACCAGGAGGTGATCACGCTGCCGCGACGCCACACTTCCGCGACATCCTGCAGATTGAAGTCGTAGCGGTAATGTTCGGGATGGGCGAGTGGCGCGGTCTCGGCGTCCGCCTCGTGCGTGGCCGATCCGATATTGGCATGCTTCAGGATGTTCAGCCCCTCGGCATAGGCTGCCATCAGCCCGTATTCGATGCCGTTATGAACCATCTTGACGAAGTGGCCGGCGCCATGGGGGCCGCAATGCAGGTAGCCCTCCTCGGCCGTGCTGTGAGGGTTGGCGGCGCGATTGGCCGAAGGCGGCGTCGAGCCGGCACCCGGCGCGAGCGTCGCGAAGATCGGCGAGAGCGACTCGACAATGGCCTTCTCGCCGCCGATCATCAGGCAATAACCGCGCTCCAGACCGAAAACGCCACCGCTGGTGCCGACGTCGACATAGTGAATGCCCTTGGTGATGAGCTCAGCCCCGCGGCGGATATCGTCGTGATAGTACGAATTGCCGCCATCGATGATGATGTCATCGTCGTGCAACAGCGGCAGAAGCTGCGCGATCACTCTGTCGGTGATGGCGGCCGGCAGCATCAGCCAGATTGCGCGGGGACGCGAAAGCTTGGAGACGAACTCCTCAAGAGAAGCACTGCCGACAGCGCCCCTGCCTACCAGATCGGCGACACTTTCCGGCTTCGCATCGTAGACGACGCATTCATGGCCGCCGCGCATCAAGCGCTGCACCATGTAATTGCCCATACGGCCTAAACCAACCATGCCAAGCTGCATTGTAATTCTCCTGGGAATCTAATCGATATAATTCCCCGAAATTAGCACTCGCACCGGCACAGGCAAGCGAAGTCTCCGTCACATTTGAGTCATGAGATGAAGACGCAATGGCAGCAACGGGACTAGAGCCCCCGTACGGCGCATCAATATTCCGGCGCAGTCGCCTGCTCCCCACGCATTTCGCTCTGGAAAAACCCCTCGCGCAGATTGATCCCATACTCGACGAACGCCTTCATGCAGCAGAGCATTTGCGTCCAGCCTTCGCAGTTGAGATAGGTGCCTCGCCGACCGGCTTCATCGTCGCGCCAGCCGTTTTCGGAGATCGTTACCATCGTGCCGCCATCGTCGAGCGGTTCGAACGTCATTTCGACCAGCGTCTTGTAGCGTATCTTGTCTTCGCCGGTCCCTCCGTCCCAGCGCAGCACGATCTTTCTTTCTGGCACAAGCTCCACGACTTCGAC
This sequence comes from Rhizobium sp. AC44/96, assembly GCF_001692185.1. Taxonomy (NCBI): domain Bacteria; kingdom Pseudomonadati; phylum Pseudomonadota; class Alphaproteobacteria; order Hyphomicrobiales; family Rhizobiaceae; genus Rhizobium; species Rhizobium sp. AC44/96. The sequence goes on along the minus strand of NZ_LXKO01000018.1, from coordinate 12,483 downwards.
CGGAGCATCCTTCCACCACGTCACTGTCGTGCCCTGCACGAGCGGCGCGCTCGCCCCGCCGATCGTCGTGAAATAGCTCGAAAGCTTCTTTGGATTGACGACCGCGTCGAAGACCTCCGCGACGGGGCGACCGATGCGGCCGCCAATACGAATACCGAGGGACATGACCCTTCCTCCGTCCTGCCGTTGATACCGAGACAATCATGTTATAAAAAAATAACATGTCAAGCGAATCGGAAAACGATCCCGTCTTCAAGGCCCTCGCCCATCACCGGCGTCGCGAGATTCTCGACCTCTTGAAGGAAGGCCCGCGGACGACAGGAATGCTCTGCGAAGCCTTTCCCGCCATGGACCGATGCACCGTCATGCAGCATCTGAGAGTTTTGGAAGAGGCTGACCTCGTGATGGCCCGGCGGGAGGGTCGCGAACGCTGGAACCACCTCAACAGCCTGCCGATCAAGTCCATCTATGACCGATGGATCAGCGCCTATGCCGGACATGCCTTGTCGATACTGGATCGACTGAAGGGAGATCTGGAGGGATAGCGCTAAGGAAGCGCCGGCTGGACAGACACCACGACGCGCCCGCTTGTCACATCCGCGATCGTTTGCGACACCTCCTCCACGATCGCCTGCGGTATCGAAAGCGCCAGGCAGGCGCCGGAATCGACAAACTCTTCATTGGCGATCCGCACACCGGCCGCTGCCGCAAGCCGCGCCTTCACGAGCGCAAGATCGGAAAAGCTCACCTGCACGGTCGTTTCGACCGTCGCCACCAGCTCGACGACACTCGCCGCCTTCAGGCATGCAGCCGCCGTTCCGCCATAGGCACGGATGAGCCCCCCGGTTCCGAGCAGGACGCCTCCGAACCAACGGGTGACGATCACCATCACCTGGTCGAGCGATTGCCCGTCGATCGCCTGCAGAATTGGCTTTCCCGCCGTTCCGCTCGGCTCACCGTCGTCATTGAATCGATAGCTCTGGCCGATACGCCAGGCCCAACAATTGTGATTTGCCCCGGCAGCCGCATGAGCAGCAAGGAAGTCCCGCGCATCCTGCTCGCTCGCGATCGGTCGGGCAACGGCGCGAAACCGGCTCTTCTTGACGATCTGCTCGAGGGTCTCGATGCGTTCCAATGAAAACATGAAGCTGCCATATCGTCGCGACCGACCCGACCGCAAGCGAAACTATTGCGGGCCGGGAACCGCGCCGATCTGCGCGCTACAACGAAAAACGCCCGCTGCAAGGCAACGGGCGTTTTGATCGATGACCTGCTCGCAAGGAGCGAGTGTCCAAATTCTTAGCGGGCAACCGCTTCGCGTGCGACGCGCTGGATGTCCGCGCGGTCGATGCCGAGGTCGTGCAGGTCGCGGTTCGACATACGGCCCAGTTCGCTGACCGTCTGACGATACTTGCGCCAGTTATTGAAAGAGCGTGCTACGTTCATGATGATCCCCTTTCTAGGGCTGTCCGGTGTCTGTAGCGTGTTTGCTGCGTTTGTCTGTTTGTTGAAGTGAATATACGTCGACAGCCCCGGACCGAACAGCGCTAAAGCGTCACGCCACCCATGCACAAAATGCATAACGACCGACACCTCCCCGAACGCTCTGCTGCTTTTTTCGACACGATTGGCGACACTCCAGAGGGATTCTCACTCCGCAATGGGCGGATATGGTTAAGCGACGAGCCGGGATAACGTAGGAATTTAAGGATTTTTAAACGTTTTAACGCGCGAACAACGCTCGATCCACCTGGAATGGGTGGCGCAATCGCCCGCAATTCAGGATCGCATGAAAACGTGCATGAGACGCATACGTCATTTGCAGTTTGAAGGCCTCACCGCCGGCCACCCAATAATGGTCGGTTCTGCCATTGAGAACAGACCGCAAATCGCATTGTCAGCGCCCATTTATTGCGTCAAGACACGCTGCTTTCCCGCGTTGACCCAATCCAGCGAGACACGATCTCGCAACAAGGACATAGACATGAAGAAGACCCTCGCCACGGCATTCCTCACCACGGTCGCAGCGCTTTCGACTGGCTCGGCGCACGCTGCCGGCTTTACCGTAACGCCCATGAAGGATGGCGAGAGTTTCCTTGGCTGCCTGGCCCAGAACACCGAATCCGGCATCGGCTTTCTCGCGGTCGGTGACAAGCTTGCCATGTTCGCCAATACCGACAAGTTCCCGATCGAGAAAGGCCAGCAGGTCAAGGGAAGCTGGTCGGTGGACGACGGCGACGAAGCGGAGTTTTCCTCGACCGCCGACAGCGCGCACACCGCGACGATCGATGTCCCGAACGCCTCCGAAGCGGTGGCCACACTGACCCAGGGCGAGGAACTGAACGTGACCGCAAATGGCGTCGATGCAAGCCTCCCGCTGGCCGGCACCGAACAGGCCTTTACCGATCTGCTCGCATGCATGCAGAAGGAAGGCGCGGAGTAAGCGACCGACCACAGCGAAATCTGTGGCGCGTCTCCGGGCGCGCCTCTCCTCACATCCGAATAGGCCGTATCCATAAAGTGATGGGAAAGTGCGATCCGCGGCAACCGATGGAGGGTTACGATCCTGGGTGCCTACAAACGTAGGTGGGCGCCATATGACCAAGCCCACGAGCCTGGTCAGGGACAGCTCCCTTTGGATCGAGTATGGCCCCAGGGATTGTGGTTCCTGTCGAGAGGCGCAGATCGCAGTCTCTATATAAGGCTGAACTTTGGGGTGCGCCAGAGGCTCCGGCGAGGCGCTCCCCATTTATTATCTAGTTGAGTTCAGAGGGTGCGCGGCCGTTCAGCTTGTCGGTAATGCCGCGGATGTGGCCGGTCACCTCGGCGATCGCCGCGGCAACGCTCTCTTCCGTTCGCGCGGTGGCCGCAAGAACCGTGTCCCGATTGCCGCGAAGCGTTTCGAGCTCCGTCTCCAGGCTGGCGACCCGTCGCGTCAGCTCTGAAATCTCATCCATGATCATGATCCCGGCCATGACGGTGATCCTGAGATCGCCGATTTCGCCGAACTGGCTCTTGAGATGGCCGACATAGCGGTCGAAGCGGGTCGCGAGATCGGTCAGGTGATCCTCCTGCCCCTCCTCGCAGGCCATGCGATAGGCCTTGCCGTCGATCGTTACCGTTACCTGCGCCATCTCACTTGTCCTTGCTAGCGGTCGAGAACCGCGCGGATCGTTTCCATGGCCGTCACCAGCCGCCGCGAAACCTCGCGGTTGACCTCTTCAAGCCGGTTCGCGCGAAATTCCGCCTGATCGAGCTCTTGCGCCAGCTTGGAGCGATCGGCATGAACGCGACGCACCTCGCCTTCGATCTCGCCATGCTCGCGCTGGCTCTCGATGCGCATGTCCACGGCGTTTTCGAGTCCCGAAATCGCCTTGCGCAGCTCGTTAAGCGCTGCCTCGATGGTTGTGCCTGTGGGCGTCATGTCTTTCCGGTTCCCCGCGCAAGACTCGCGAATCGGCGCCAGAAGCCGATCCGATGTTTCAAAAAGGATATGCGGCTCGCCAACTGCCCGTCAATAAAGGCCGCACGACGACAGGCGACCTATCTGTGGATGAAGAAAATCAACACCCGCCTCTCATGGGTTTTAACTTTTGTAAAACTTAACGGTCAAATGTCTAAAATCGATTGGAACGGCCCGGAAACGGCCTGCAATTTATTGACTTGGCTGATCCAACTGCTATGTGTCAGCCGCTTTCATTGATGGTCCAAAGAGGCTTTAGGCCATCCCCCGACACCCGGAACCTGCGGAAAAGCCATGATCTCTCCTGAACAACACGACCGGATGGCCAATGCGATCCGTTTCCTCGCCATGGATGCAGTCGAAAAGGCAAACTCCGGGCACCCCGGCATGCCGATGGGCATGGCCGATGTAGCAACGGTCCTGTTCACAAAATATCTGCGTTTCGACCCGAAGAAACCACACTGGCCAAACCGTGACCGTTTCGTGCTGTCTGCCGGCCACGGCTCGATGCTGCTCTACTCGCTGCTGTATCTGACCGGCTACCCTGACATGACGGTCGAAGACCTGAAGCAGTTCCGCCAGCTCGGCTCGAAGACCGCCGGTCACCCGGAATACGGCCACGCCACCGGTATCGAAACGACGACCGGCCCGCTCGGCCAGGGCATTGCCAACTCCGTCGGCATGGCGATTGCCGAGCGCAAGCTGCGCGAGGAATTCGGCGCCGATCTCCAGGATCACTATACCTATGCCATCTGCGGCGACGGCTGCCTGATGGAAGGCATCAGCCATGAGGCGATCGCTCTCGCGGGTCACCTGAAGCTGAACAAGCTCGTTCTTTTCTGGGACAACAACTCGATCACCATCGATGGCGCCGTGTCGCTCTCCGACTCGACCGACCAGATTGCCCGGTTCAAGTCTGTTCACTGGAACACGATCGAGGTCGACGGTCATGATCAGGCAGCCATCTCGGCCGCGATCGAAGCCGCTCACAAGTCCGACCGCCCGACCTTCATCGCCTGCAAGACGATCATCGGCTTCGGCGCACCGAACAAGCAGGGCACCCACAAGGTCCACGGCAACCCGCTCGGCGCCGACGAAATCGCAGCCACCCGCAAGGCGCTGGACTGGGAATACGAGCCCTTCGTCGTTCCTGCCGACGTTCTCGACGCATGGCGCGCCGCCGGCACCCGCTCGGTCGAAACGGTCAAGGCTTGGGAAGACGGTCTTTCCAAGGCCTCTGCCAAGGCTGAATTCAACCGCCGCTTTGCCGGCGAACTGCCTGCAGGCTTCGACGCCGCCATCAGCGACTACAAGAAGAAGGTCGCCGAAACCAAGCCGACGGTCGCAACCCGCAAGGCATCGGAAGATGCCCTCGAAGTCATCAACGGCATCCTGCCGGAAATGCTCGGCGGTTCTGCCGACCTGACGCCGTCGAACAACACCAAGACCAGCCAGATGGTGTCGATCACCCCGACCGACTTCTCCGGCCGCTACATGCACTGGGGCATCCGCGAGCACGGCATGGCATCTGCCATGAACGGCATCGCACTGCACGGCGGTCTTATTCCTTACGGTGGCGGCTTCCTGATCTTCTCGGATTATTGCCGCCCGCCGATCCGCCTTGCAGCGCTCATGGGCATCCGCGTCGTCCACGTTCTGACGCACGACTCCATCGGCGTCGGCGAAGACGGCCCGACGCACCAGCCGGTCGAACAGGTTGCCAGCCTGCGCGCTGTACCGAACCTGCTGGTCTTCCGCCCGGCTGACGTGACGGAAACGGCTGAGTGCTGGCAGATCGCTGCCAAGACGCAGAACCGCCCGTCCGCTCTCGCCCTGACCCGTCAGAACCTGACGGCTGTGCGCACCGAGTACAACGAGAAGAACCTGTGCGAACAGGGCGCCTACACGCTGGCCGGCAAGGCCGACGCCAAGGTCACGATCTTCGCTTCGGGTTCCGAAGTCGAACTCGCCGTTGCTGCCCGCGCCACGCTGGAAGCCAAGGGCGTCAGCGTCCGCGTCGTATCGGTTCCCTGCACGGAGTTGTTCTTCGAGCAGCCTGAAGCCTACCGCAAGGAAGTCATCGGCAACTCGCCGGTCAAGATCGCCGTTGAAGCCGCCGTTCGCGAAGGCTGGGATGCGTTCATCGGACCGGAAGGCAGCTTTGTCGGCATGAAGAGCTTCGGCGCTTCCGGCCCGGCCAAGGACGTCTTCAAGCATTTCGGCATCACGGCCGACGCCGTGGTTGCTGCTGCAGAAGCCAAGCTTTGATTGATCAAGGAGCGCCTATCGGCGCTCCCCATTCCATAACGCAAGCCCCTACTCATCGGGAGTGAAACACATGACTGTAAAGGTTGCCATCAACGGCTTCGGCCGCATCGGCCGCAACGTCCTCCGTGCGATCGTCGAATCCGGTCGCACCGACATCGAAGTCGTTGCCATCAACGACCTCGGCCCGGTCGAAACCAATGCTCACCTGCTGCGCTATGACTCCATCCACGGCAAGTTCCCGGCAGAGGTCAAGGTCGAAGGCGACACGATCACCGTTGGCGGCGGCAAGCCGATCAAGGTGACGGCCGTCCGCGACCCGGCACAGCTGCCGCACAAGGAACTCGGCGTCGATATCGCGATGGAATGCACCGGCATCTTCACGTCGCGTGACAAGGCTGCTGCCCACCTGACGGCCGGCGCCAAGCGCGTCATCGTTTCGGCTCCTGCCGACGGCGCTGACCTGACCGTCGTTTTCGGCGTCAACCACGACCAGCTCACCAAGGAGCACCTGGTCATCTCCAACGCATCCTGCACGACGAACTGCCTCGTGCCGGTTGTGAAGGTTCTCGATGACGCGGTCGGCATCGACCACGGCTTCATGACCACGATCCACTCCTACACCGGTGACCAGCCGACGCTCGACACCATGCACAAGGACCTGTACCGCGCTCGCGCCGCAGCCCTGTCCATGATCCCGACCTCGACCGGCGCTGCCAAGGCTGTTGGCCTCGTTCTGCCGCACCTGAAGGGCAAGCTCGACGGCACCTCGATCCGCGTTCCGACCCCGAACGTCTCGGTCGTCGACTTCAAGTTCGTTGCCAAGAAGGCCACTTCGGTTGCCGAAATCAACGAAGCCATCAAGTCTGCCGCAAACGGCAAGCTGAAGGGCATCCTCGGCTACACCGACGAGCCGCTGGTTTCCCGCGACTTCAACCATGACAGCCACTCGTCGATCTTCGCGACCGACCAGACCAAGGTCATGGAAGGCAACTTCGTTCGTATCCTCACCTGGTACGACAACGAGTGGGGCTTCTCCAGCCGCATGTCCGACACGGCTGTTGCCTACGCCAAGACCATCTAAGGTCCTCGCGACAAGACTTCGGAAAGCGGCTCGGGAAACCGGGCCGCTTTTCATTTTGGCAATGGCGGACAAACCAACTACCTTTCAATACGCGGCAACACTGCCGCACATGGCCGGATCAAGAGCTGGCGGGTTCGACATGAGAATCCTGATGACGGTGATCGTTTTGATCATGATCGCGAGCGTTCTGAGCATCAGCCTGGTTGGCGGTCGTCGCTCCACGCAGATTGCCAAGGGGCAATCGCTGATGGAGACGACGCGCACGATGGGGCCGCGCTGATCGGCAGCGATATTTGCTGGCGCCGATCTGTCGATCGCCGTAGTGTCGAGACGGGCGCGAACCGCGCAGCAGCGAGAGAGAATTTGATGGATTACTTTACGATTGAAGTCGGCGGACAGGCCGTTGCGTGTTTCCGTTCGGAAAACGTCGACGACGCCACTCATTTCTTCCAAGCGGAAGACTTCCGCGAGGATCTGACGATCCTGCAATCGCAAGGCAAGCCGGTGTGGGATGGCGTCAGCCCCCTCAACCTGCGCAAGGCGACCGCCGAGGAAGCAAACGAAGTGCAGCATGCCTACGAATTCGACGACGATCCGGACAGAACCATCGACGATGAGTTCGTCGTCTTCCTGATTCCGATCTCCGACATGGATGACGGCGAGGACGACGAGGCGTAACAGACCCCGCGCCGAGAGAATTCGGCCCGCCAAAATGGACGCCGGAGCGCCTCATCGCGAGGCGCTTCAACGACCTGCAAGAAAATCTCCAAGAAAGATTCAGCACGGCGCATTCTGCCCTGCTCTCGCCTGATTTGATCCTAAACTTCTCTCAGGCTCACTCTCGAACCGTTCATCCGATTTGCCGTCTGGCAGACCAATCAGCAGCATGACGCCGCAGAAATGCAAGGTTGGCCCATTAGGTCTACCCTTGCGTTGGATTTTGCCGTTAACTGCCGGAGATGAAGCGCAAGAGAGGGCGATTTTAGGCGGCTGCAATATACGGGGGCGGTATTGCAACCTTGATAGGCGGATAAGGGGATCGGCATGGAAGCATTCTACATCGTCGTATTGGTATCGACGACGCTGGTGCTTCTGGCGGCCTTTTCCAGCTTGCTTGCCTTCCGCTTCGGCGCGCCTTTGCTGCTGCTCTTCCTCGCCATTGGCCTATTGGCCGGCACCGACGGTCTCGGCATCCAATTCACCAACAATTACCTGGCCTCCATCCTCGGCTCGATCGCGCTTGCGGTCATCCTTTTTGATTCCGGCTTCGGGACGCCGATACAGGCATTCAAGCTGGCGGCAGTGCCGTCGTTGACGCTTGCCTCGATCGGCGTGTTGATGACCGCCGGGCTTTTCGCCATCGCCGCGATGTGGCTGCTGAATTTCAGCTGGCTTGAAGGAATGCTGCTTGGCTCCATCGTCGCCTCGACCGATGCCGCCGCCGTCTTCTTCCTGCTGCGTATCGGTGGCATCAACATCCGCGACAAGGTGCGCTCGACGCTCGAAGTGGAATCCGGCACCAACGATCCGATGGCGATCTTTCTGACGATCGCGCTCGTCGAGGTTCTGGCATCAGGCGAGCGCTATCACGGCATCAATATCGGGATGCTGGCCATGTTCGTCCAGCAGATGGGCCTGGGCGTGATCCTGGGTCTGCTCGGCGGCATGATGATCGTGCTGATCGTCAGCAAGCTGGAGACCGATCGTGGCCTGACGCCCATCTTCGTTCTGGCGCTCGCCCTGCTCGTCTTCTCGGCGACCGGCGCGGTTGGTGGCAGCGGCTTCCTCGCGGTCTACGTGGCCGGCATCTATGCCGGCAATCGTAAGCTGCCGGGCTATGCTTCGATCAAGCGCTTCCAGGACGGCATGACCTGGCTTGCCCAGATCATCATGTTCCTCGTGCTCGGCCTGCTCGCCACACCGTCCCAGTTCCCGGCCATCGCCATCCCGGCGGTGCTGCTCGCCCTTTTCCTGATCTTCATCGCCCGGCCGCTAGCGATCTGGCTGTCCCTGCTGCCCTTCGACTACACGCAGCAGGAGATCGGCTTCGTCGCATGGGTGGGGCTGCGCGGCGCCGTGTCGATCCTGCTGGCGATCATGCCCATCCTCGGTGGGCTGGAAAACGGGCAGGTCTACTTCAACACCGCCTTCATCATCGTGCTGGTGTCGCTTCTCGTTCAGGGCTGGACGATCAAGCCGGTCGCCAAGAAACTGGGCCTGATCATCCCGCCCCGCATGGGCGCGGTCGACAAGGTCGAGGTCGACCTGCCGGGCGCGGCCAATCACGAACTTCTCTCGTACCGCGTGGTCAAGGACAGCCCCGTTCTGCGCGGCGAGCGCATCCCGCGCTGGGCGACCCCTTCGCTTGTCATTCGCGATGGCAAGTCGATGCGTTACCAGTATGCGGGACGTCTGCGCGAAAACGACCTCGTCTACCTCTTCATCATGCCGTCCTACTCCCGCCTGCTTGACAAGCTCTTCGCCAGCCGCGCCCCGGTGGATGAAGACGATGCCGACTTCTTCGGCGCCTTCGCATTGTCGCCGGCGCGTCCGGCATCGGATCTGGATGCTGCCTATGGCCCGGGGCTTCTCAACGAAAACGAGAAGGGGCTGACCATCGCCGAAATGATGCGCCAGCGGCTTGGCGGCAAGGCCGACTATGCCGACCGCGTGCGCCTCGGCTCGATCATCCTGATCGTTCGCGATCTCGATGACCAGGATCACATCAGCTCTCTCGGCATGTCGCTGGAAGCCGTGGAACCTGCGACAACGCTACCTATCTTTATCAATATGCGCGATATCATGGACCGCGTCCGCGACCGGTTGAAGGGACGAAAGAACAAGGAAGCAGCGGCCGCCGCGGCGGTGCCCAAAGGTGATGAAAACCCACGCTGAACGCCTTGCGTCCACGATCATCCTTGCTATGGTCCCCGCATCTTTTTGGGCAATAACGAACGGATCTTTTCCATGCCTTCCTTCAAGACTCTCGACGACCTTAACGACATTGCCGGAAAGCGCGTTCTCGTTCGCGTCGACCTCAACGTCCCGGTAAAGGACGGCAAAGTCACCGACGTCACGCGCATCGAGCGTGTCGCCCCGACGATCCTTGAACTCTCCAAGAAGGGCGCCAAGGTCATTCTGCTTGCGCATTTCGGCCGCCCGAAGGATGGCCCGTCGCCGGACCTGTCGCTCTCGTTGATCGCTCCGTCGGTCGAGGAAGTTCTCGACCATCCGGTGCTGACGGCGACCGACGCCATCGGTGAAGCGGCTGCAGCCGCAGTCGCCTCGATGAAGAACGGCGACATCCTGCTCCTTGAAAACACCCGCTTCCACAAGGGCGAAGAGAAGAACGATCCCGATTTCGTCAAGGCGCTGGCCGCCAATGGCGACATCTATGTCAACGATGCCTTCTCGGCCGCCCACCGCGCCCATGCTTCGACCGAAGGCCTGGCGCACCACCTTCCGGCCCATGCCGGGCGCACCATGCAGGCTGAGCTTGAGGCGCTCGAAAAGGGCCTCGGCAATCCGGCCCGCCCCGTCGTCGCCATCGTTGGCGGCGCCAAGGTCTCCACCAAGATCGACCTGCTGATGAACCTCGTGAAGAAGGTCGATGCGCTGGTGATCGGCGGCGGCATGGCAAACACTTTCCTGGCCGCCCGCGGCACCAATGTCGGCAAGTCGCTGTGCGAACACGATCTCGCCGACACGGCACGCCAGATCATGATCGAAGCGGCAACGGCCGGCTGCGCCATCGTACTGCCGGAAGACGGTGTCATCGCCCGCGAGTTCAAGGCCGGAGCCGCCAACGAGACGGTCGCGATCGATGCCATCCCTGCAGACGCCATGGTTCTCGACGTCGGCCCGAAGTCGGTGGAAGCCGTCAAGGCATGGATCGAGCGCGCCAACACGCTCGTCTGGAACGGCCCGCTCGGTGCGTTTGAAATCGCACCCTTCGACAAGGCGACTGTTGCGGCTGCCCAGTATGCCGCCGAGCGCACCAAGGCCGGCAAGCTGACGTCGGTTGCCGGTGGCGGCGACACGGTTTCCGCGCTGAACCACGCCGGCGTGGCCGACGATTTCAGCTATGTCTCGACCGCAGGCGGCGCTTTCCTCGAGTGGATGGAAGGCAAAGTACTCCCAGGCGTCGCCGTTCTGAGCAAGGCTAAGTAATCAGCGCAAGCCGATTTAACAAATTTTACATGTAGATAGACCGCGGCGCGAAAGCTCAGCGGTCTTTTGTTGTCACCTTGAGCAAAAGCCCAAACATTCAAACGATTTAAAAAAATTCAAACGTTTCAAACAATTTTGCTGCCGTTTTCCCACCCATAAACTTCTGTTATCGGCGACCTATATTCATCGAAACGCAGTTTTTCGCGATGTGAAGAGTCCTGCCGCTTATCGATCCGCCGATTTGATCGATTGAGCATTGCCGATAGGTTTTGAAACAGAAAAAATCCGTGCGCGCGATGCGCCGGTCTGAGGGAAGGAGTGAACTATGGTGGACGCGAAGATGTTGAACAAGATCAGTTCGGCGCCAGGATTCATTGCAGCGCTGGATCAGAGCGGTGGTTCGACACCCGGAGCGTTACGCCTGTATGGCATTCCCGACACAGAGTACCAGGGTGACGAGGAAATGTTCCGCCTGATGCACGCCATGCGCGTCCGCATCATGAGCGCGCCCGCCTTCACCGGCGAAAAGATCATCGCAGCCATCCTCTTCGAGCGCACCATGGACGGCGACGTCGATGGTCAGCCGGTTCCCTCCTATCTCTGGGAACAGCGCGGCGTCGTGCCGCTTCTCAAGATCGACAAGGGCTTGGCTGCCGAAGAAAACGGTGTCCAGACGATGAAGCCGATGCCCGATCTGGATGCCCTCCTGGCGCGCGGCCGCGACAAGGGAATTTTCGGCACCAAGATGCGCTCGGTGATCGCCAACGCGGACAGAGCAGGCATTGCAGCCGTCGTAAAGCAGCAGTTCGAGGTGGCACGCCAGATCATCGGCAACGGCCTCGTTCCGATCGTCGAGCCTGAAGTCTCCATCAAGAGCCCGACGAAGCAAGAGGCCGAGGCCATTCTTCGCGACGAAATCGCCAAGCAGCTTGACCTGCTTCCGGCCGGCGAAACCGTCATGCTGAAACTGACGATCCCGACGGTCGCCGATTTCTACGCGCCTCTGATCGCCCACAAATCGGTCGTGCGTGTCGTCGCCCTTTCCGGCGGCTACAGCCGCGCCGATGCCTGCGAAAAGCTCAGCCACAACCATGGCATGATCGCAAGCTTCTCGCGCGCACTAACGGAAAACCTGCGCGTTTCGATGAGCGACGCAGAGTTCGAAGCCAGCCTGGCCGAAACGATCGATGAGATCTACGCCGCCAGCGTCAACAAGGCCTGATACGCTGAAGGCGACAGGACCGTTTCGAAGCGGCGCCTGACGCGCTCATCCGTTCATCCTGACATCGTCCTCGGCCTCGTGCCGAGGATTTCTCTACGCGAGCAAAGCCGGACAGGCTGGCGGCCGGCGAGCGACCGCCAAGACATCGGCCCTAGAGCGGGATTGTTTTAAGTCCGTTCGTATCCAGCCTCGCTGAAGTGGTTTTGACACTCCTGCGGGGTGACTGTTTGGAGGATGATTGCGAGTGCGTCGGAGACGGCGTTTCTGGTTCTGGCCTGC
>NZ_LXKO01000017.1:0-43770 GCF_001692185.1 Rhizobium sp. AC44/96 | reverse complement strand
TCAGGTTACGCGGAACCGGGTAGGCGACGAAGCTGTCATAGACGAGACGAGGCAGCGGCAGGCGTGCATCGATCCACTTCTCAAGGCCGGTTGATGGCTGATATTCGGATTCACCACTCATCGTCCTGCTCCGATCATCCAATCTTGACGACGCCATCGCTGACGAACTCGTGCGGCGGGATGGGAAGGTTCTCAGGAGCCGGCCCCTTGCGGATGCGGCCGGCCGTGTCGTAGACCGAGCCATGGCAAGGGCAGAACCAACCGTTGTATTCGCCGGCCTGACCGAGCGGGACACAGCCGAGATGTGTGCATGAGCCAATCATGACGATCCAGTTTTCTTTGCCCTCCCCTGCAGACCTATCGGCCCCCGTGGCCTGGGCATCGGCGGGAAGATTGGCGTTGCGCGCGACCGGATCCTTGAGATCTGTTAGGGGCGTTTCCGCAGCCGCTTTCACCTCCTCCGGCGTGCGATTGCGGATGAACACGGGCTTGCCTCGCCACTTGGCTGTCAGTGACATCCCAGGTTCCAAGCTGGAGACGTCGACCTCAATCGACGCTAGCGCCAGCGTCGACGCATCGGGGCGCATCTGGTCGACGAACGGCCAGGCGACGGTCGCCGCTCCGACAGCCCCCGCCATGCCGGTTGTCAGGTAGAGAAAATCACGGCGGGTCGGCCCACCTGTCTCGTCTTCCTCGCTGCCAGTCATTACGCATATTTCCTTCGAATTATGTTGCACATGACCGGCCCAAGGCTGGAACGGCCAGCCGGTTCTCTACGATCAACTTCGTCAAGCCTGTTTGCGCTAGATCAATGACGCCGTCGTGTTTGACTATGCGCACGGAGCGATCCGGCCGTATTCGCCGGGAGCGATCGGAACGATAGCGACTACGGCTCCATTCTCGGTAGCGGTCTCGAATCGCGAGGCGCCCTCACATTCGCGATGTGGGACGATCCTAACTCCGTGCACAGGGGCCGCGGAGATCGCGGCCTCCAGGTTTGGCAGTAGCTAGCCGGCGGTCTCCCTTACCAGGGTCTGCCCCGATCGAACGTTGAAGAAAAAGCGGGTTGTGCAGTCGACCGACATTGAAGCTGCTCTTCTCGAGGTTTTTGCTTTCCCGTCATCCACCAACAGACGTCGCTGCGTGCTTTGATCTGAACCAGCGTGCCGCGGCGCTCGTCAGGCGGTCAAATTTCTGTAGATCGCGGGAAGCGCGCTGGGCAGCTTGGCGATGTTCGAGACCAGCGCGTATCCCTGGCGGCCGAAGATGGCAGGCAGATAGTCCTCCGCGTAACGGTCGACCGTAACGGCGAACACCGCCTGACCGCGGGCGCGCGCTTCGATAACGGCGCGCCTGCAGTCCTCAAGGGCGAACCGTCCTTCATAGTTATCGACGTCGTTCGGTTTGCCGTCGGTTAGGATCATCAGCAACTTCTTGCGGGTCGGCTGCTTGTCGAGCTGTCTCGAAACGTGGCGGATGGCGGCGCCCATTCGGGTGTAGTAGCCTGGCTTCAGGCTTCCGATGCGGCGGGCGGTCGTGGCGGTAAACTTCTCGTCGAAACGCTTGATAGTCTCTATGCGGACCCAGTCGCGGCGGCGCGAGGTGAAGGTCTCCACTGAGAACCGGTCTCCGCAGGCGTCAAGACCGCGGGCCAATACATCAAGAGCCTGCATCTCCACGTCGAGCACCCGGCGATTGTCTACCCATGAGTCGGTCGACAGGGAGACGTCGACGAGTATCGATGTCGCGAGCTCGTGCGTGGCAGGACGCGCGCTTTCGTAGATGTGGTCGCTCGGCTGCCCTGTGACCAAAAGGTCGATACGCGAACGGATGACGGCATCCATGTCCAGGTCGTTACCGTCCAATTGGGCGCGCCGGACTTCCCTTTTGGGGCGAAGGGTTTCGAATTGTTTTCTGATCTTGCGCACCACCGAATGGTCGGTAGTCAGCGCTCCTGCAGCGGCGCTCTCTGCGGTTCTCACCAAGACGCGGCAATGATCCTCGAGATACTCATTTTTCCTGAAGTTCCATTCCGGATAAACAAATTCCGCCTCAATCCGCGAGGTGTCCGCAGCCTCTGGCGATAGGTCCAGATCGAAATGGAACTTGGACTTCGGCTTCTCCTTCGTCTGGCTCAGCACCACGTCGTCAAGCTCTTCGGCAGCCGAAGGTTCGTCATCTTCACGATCGTCAGTCGGCCGATCGACGTTGACCATCTCGGCCATCGCCAAGATTTTTTCGAACCTGTTCAGAATGAAGGGATCGCGCTTGCGATCGTCGGAGTCCTTCTGCCGCTTGGCCTCGTGTGTGTTCTTCTCGCCGCCTTCGCGTTCAGCGGCGTCCGATGGGAGATCGTAGCGTTCAACGGCCTTTAGCTCGGCCTTACCGTGAAAGTCTGGCCAAAGCGGAATGGAGAGCATGGGAAGATAGCCTGGAGGGGCGCCGCGGACGCTTGGTCTTGCCTCCTCGGGAAGTTCGTATTCGATCGGGAAGGAAAGAGCGGTCATGGCAAACGTTTCGACGCCGGCCTCGACAAACGGGAGTTTTCCTCGACGGCGGCATGCCGATAGGGCATGCGCGAGCCGGACGTATCGGACGGCCATCCCTGGAAACGTTCGGACGACCTGCCTGCTGTTCCGCCTCCCTGCATCTATGCGCGCCAAGTCCGCCATCGCCGGGTCGTTAGGAATCGTCTCGGTGATCGCGACCGCAACATAGCTGGCCAGCCAGAAATAGAGGTCTCGATTGAGTTCGCTGTCATTGAAGACGTCAATGACAGCCGGAAGATGCAGGGCGGAATCGTCCCACGTAGGATGATCGGTGCGCTCCTCGCCAAGGCCTACGACTTGCCGCAGCTTCAGCCGATGAGAACTTGTCTTCTGCCGGGATTTCTGGATCTGAAGAGTTGCTTCGCCGCCGAACGCGCGGAAGCAGACAGAGAGCTGCGGCCTGACGTCCGCGAGACGCACAGCCTTGTCAGGATGGTGCGGCCAGGAGCTCGTCTCCCCGACGATGCGGTGCCAGGCTCGGCCAACGGTCTCTTCGAGTTCCAGAAATTCCAGCATGATCAGATCCTATGCAAACGTCGCCTTGGCCACTTCCAGAAGTGCGGCCTTCACGTCCGCCTCGTCCGTAAGCGGCTCCACAATGGCGGCGCGAACGGCGTCGGCGACCGGCATTCCGGCGTCGATCAAAGTCGCGCAGTAGATGAGAAGGCGGGTCGAGACGCCCTCTTCGATGTCTTGTCCCTTCAGTGCGCGTAGCCGCCGCGCGAGATCGACCAGCGGCGCGACATTGTCTTCCGAAAGACCGCTTTCGATGGCAACGGTGGCGATCTCCTTGTCCCGAGGGAGGAAGTCGAACTCGATCGAGACGAATCTCTGTCGCGTGCTAGGCTTCAGAGCCTTCATCATGTTCTGATAGCCGGGATTGTAGGAGACGACGACCATGAAAGCCGGCTGCGCTTCCAGGATCTCACCCGTCCGTTCCAGAGGAAGGATTCGGCGGTCGTCCGTGAGAGGATGGAGAACGACGGCGACGTCCTTTCGCGCCTCGACGATCTCGTCGAGGTAGCAAATTCCACCGTTTCGGACCGCCTTTGTCAGCGGACCGTCGACCCAGACCGTCTCTCCACCCTTCAGGAGATAGCGACCCGTAAGATCAGCCGCGGTAAGGTCGTCGTGGCAGGAGACCGTCGACACTGGAAGCCCCAGCTTTGCTGCCATGTGCTGGACGAAGCGGGTTTTGCCGCAGCCGGTCGGCCCTTTCAAAAGCACCGGCAATTGCCGGGTCCATGCGCTCTCGAAAAGAGCGCACTCGTTGCCCTGCGGCGAGTAGTGTGGAATCTCCGATTTCGGCGTCAGCGGAAAGTTCAGAGCTATTGTCATTTCCAGTCTCCTGTGGGGGAAGGCCCGCCTATTCGGCGGGCTGAGCTGCGATGTTTGGAACGCGGGTGCGGCCTGGAACCAGCACCGACCAGATGAACATGATCGCGCTGATGAAGACGAAGGCTCCCGAGCCAAGTCTGATCCAGTAGAACAGGGCGAGTTGGTCCTGGACGTCCATGTAGGCTTCGCCCAGCACGCGCTGCAGATGAACCTGGATGACGCCCGCGAACGTCAGTGCGAATGTCATGACCGACATGGCGCCGCACATGATCCAGAAACTGCTGATCGAGAGCCACTGATTGTAGGGCGCGCGACCGCGGATCTGGGGAATGGCGTAGGCCATCGCGGCGAGGTTCAGCATGACGTAGGCACCGAAGAAGGCGAGATGGCCATGAGCTGCGGTAACCTGCGTGCCGTGGGTGTAGTAGTTCACCGACGACAGCGTATGCAGGAAGCCCCAGACGCCAGCGCCGAAGAACGCCATGACCGAGCAACCGATCGACCAGAGAATGGCGGCCTTGTTCTCATGCTTACGGCCGGCGCGCCAGGTCATGACGAATGTAAAGACGACCATGGTGAAGAATGGCGCGACTTCCAGTGTGGAGAAGAGCGAGCCGATCCATTGCCAGTAGCCAGGAGCGCCAATCCAGTAGAAGTGGTGGCCCGTGCCGAGAATGCCTGAAAACAGGGCGAGACCGACGATGACATAGAGCCACTTTTCGATGACTTCGCGATCGATGCCGTTCAGCTTGATCATCAGGTAGGCCAAAACGGACGCCATGATCAGTTCCCACACGCCCTCGACCCAGAGATGGACGACGTACCACCAGTACATCTTGTCCAGCGCGAGGTTGACCGGATTGTAGAAGGCGAACAGGAAGAAGATCGCCACGCCCCAAAGCCCGAAGAGCAGGATGTTGGTGATCGTCGTCTTGCGGCCCTTGAGCGCGGTCATGGTGATGTTGAACAGGAACATCAGCGCGACGATTACGATGCCGACCTTAATAGCGAACGGCTGTTCGAGGAATTCGCGGCCTTCATGGATGTGGAATAGGTAGCCGACGACGGCGACTGCTGCCGCCACCAAAAAGATCCAGAACTGAGCGATCGCGAGCTTCGGGCTGTAGAGTTCGGTCTCGCACTCCTCCGGAATAAGGAAGTATGTCGTCCCCATGAAGCCCATCAAAAGCCAGACGATCAGTGCGTTCGTATGGATCATGCGGACGATGTTGAAGGGAAGGACGACGGAAAGTGTGTTCGGAAGCACGTAGATCGTGCCCGCGATGACGCCGAAAAGTAGCTGCGCCATGAAAAGGCCGAGTGCTCCATAGAAGTAGAGCATGGCCACGCTTTGAGTCTTGTATTTCATCTTGATTGTCCCTCTGCTTCACTCAGCCGGCCTGGTTCGGCGGCCAGTTCTGCGTCTTGGTCTTGCTGACCCATTCGAGGAAGTCGGCGAGATCGTTTACTTCCTGGTCCGTCAGTTTGAACTGCGGCATCTGGCGGCGGCCCTCGATGCCAGAAGGCTGGGCGGCCATCCACGCATGGAGAGCTTCACGGGCGCTGACGGGATCCTTGTCGCCGCCCCATCGTATCCACACGTTCGACAGCTCCGGCGCAAAGTAGGCGCCCTCGCCATCAAGGGTGTGGCAGTTGATGCAAGCGTTTTTTTCCCAAATGCGCTTTCCGCGTGCCACGCCCTCGGTAAGGGTCGTCTCGTCGGTCGACACGGTGCGGATGTAGTAGTGACTGTGGGCCGTGAGACCCAGGAAGATTGCGAAGAAGAATGCGGAGCCGCCGTAGAACACGTTTCGGGCCGCGGTTTTTGTCAGGCGTTCAGCCATCGATCATCCTTTCATGTCATTGGCGGAACCGCCTTGACGTCGGAAATCGAGCACAATGGCTCGTCGTCACGAGATGAGCGATTTTCGGCAGGGGGTCTTTGTGGATTCGCAATCAGCGAAACGATTGAGCGGCCCGTGTTTGCGGAGAGTCCACCGCGTCTTTCGAAGCGGTCCTTGCGAGCTGCACTAGACAGGCAGAGTCTGCAGAATTGACCGGCAGATACTCACGACTGAACGTAGCGAGTCCCGCAGCTTAGACATATTGACGTCGTGCGGCGTTCGCGAAATGCTGGTGTGGGTCGATTATGCTCGTTCTATTCGGTTGCCTGCTCCGGTAACGGCTTGTTTGCGTAATATTTCGCCGCCGCCTCGATTTCCTCTGGCGTCATCGCGCGAGCGACATTTCGCATTTGACCGGTGATGTCGTTCTCACGCGCACCTGAGGCGAATGCGGCGAGCTGAGTCTTCAGGTACAGCTCGGACTGACCTTCGAGCCAAGGGCTGCCCAGTTTGTTTTCGATACTCCCGTGACAGGACCCGCACGGAGCGATGCCCCTGATAGGCGCGCCGCTTGCCACGATACGAGGAACAGGGTTTCCTCCAGTCGGATGAAAGCCTGGCAATCTCGGTAGATACGCGTAATAGGCGGCCAGATCGTGCATGTCCCGCTCGGAAAGATTCGCCGCAAAGGGGGACATGACCGCGTTGACCCGGACACCGTCCTTAAAGTCCCTGAGCTGCTTGTAGATCACGCTAGCATACTGCCCCGCGAGGTTCGGAGAGTCGGCCCGGCTTATGCCCGTTGGTCCGTGGCAGATCGCGCATTGCTGCGCCAGCGTGGCACCACGACCGATCGCGGCGTCGTCGCGGATTCCGGATACCGCGGATGCGATCTTTACCAGAGACGTCTTGTACTCGGCTTTCACCGTTTCGCCCGTCTGGCTAGCGCGGGGCACACCAGCCGCACGACAGATCGAATCCCAGAGGCTCGCGCCCTGGTGCCCTGCCTCGAGTTTCGGAAGCAACACGAACCCTAGGGCCACTGACATGAGAAGGATTCCGGCGGTCACCGCAACGCTGTTAAAGGTCCACCTGCTGTTGATCTTTCCGAGGTCCGGCTCGGCCATCACTTCGCTCCAACGTAGACGGCGGGCACCGAGGTGTCGCTTCTGACAGCGAGCTGCAAGATCGGGTACCCGTAGTTAGTGACGGTTAGGCCGATCATCAGCGCCACCCACAGTCCGTAGCTGTTAAGAAGAGCCGGTACTCTGGTAGGTGGATGGACTGCGAGCGCGAACCGGTACTCTTCCGCAGGTGCCGAAGACCGAAACTGTGAGCGCAATAGCACCGTGATGAACAGGAGGCCCGAAACGACGAGGATGAAACCACCAATCGCTGAGAAGACCACAGTGATTGCTTCGTTGGCCAGGGCTGGCTCGGTGAAGTCGAAGTACGCCATCCGACGCGGCATCCCTAGGATACCGACATAATGCCATGGAAAAGTTGTGACTATCATCCCGATAAACCAAAGCCAGAGCTGCAGCCGAACCGTGCTCAGATTGACGAGAGGACGGCCGGTTAGATGGGGCCAAAGATCGTAGGCGATCGCGAAATACATGATCACAATCGCTCCCCCGAAAATCAGGTGGAAGTGTCCGGTAATCCACTGCGTGTTGTGGATCGTTGTGTCGAGCTGGTAGCTCATGTTGATGAGACCGCCTGCCCCGCCGAACCCCAGCATCACGAATGAGAAGGTTACGGCGAGCATCATCGGATTGCGCCAAGGAAGCGCCTTGATCCAACCGAATGGCCCCGTACCACCGCGCGCCCGCGCCGCGATCTCTACCGAGGCACAGATGGTGAAAACGGTAAGCAACGTTGGCAGCGCGACCATCGCGGTAAATGCCGAGTGGACGAACTTGAAGCCGGCTCCAACCTGCGGATCCGCGAAGGCATGATGGATGCCGATAGGCATCGCCACGATAAGGAAGAGAATGAACGAGATGCGGGCCATGGTATCGCTATAGACCCGGCCGCCGATCGCTCTCGGCACTATCGTGTAGTACGCGATGTAGGTCGGCATCAGCCAAAAGTACACGATCGCGTGCAGCGTCCAAGAGAAGAAGACGCGGGCCAGACCGGCGTCGATCGTATTCTTGACGCCCAATGCCACCGGCAGGATCTGCAGCAGCAACTCCAGGGCCGCCCCGACGGCCGTCCAAGCCCAAAGGTAGGAGCCAGCGACGTTGGCGAACATGGGAAGCGGAACCGGCACTCCCGGATTGGCCTTCTTCCAGATCCGAAGGTTGACCGACATTAAGGCCACCCAGATCCATGAACCCACTACGACCATCACGACGCCGAGGTAGTAGAAGGGACTGCCGATCAGAGGGGGATAGAAGGTGTACAGGACCGACGCGAGGCCCAGAGCGACGGGAACCATTGCGACTAACGCGCCAACTGCGATAAGCCAGAAGCCGATCCATGCCCATCGAGCGCCGACGAGCTTTTGCTTGAGCGATGACTCGCTGATCGCGTAACCAAAACCCATGGCGACCAAGGTTGGGAACACATACCCCATCACGGTGCCGTGCGCGGTAAGCGAACGGTAGTACCATTCGGGATTGCTCACCCAGTTGGAAAGCGGACTGCGGACGTACATCTGCCAGGCACCGAGAAGAAGCGCCGCGCCGAATGCTGCAAAAGCCAGCCAGAAGTGCGCCAGGATGAGTTTGCGGTTAAAGAGCACAGGACAATCTCCTCTTGTCGGCGATTTCGGCGAGGAACTCCTGTTTGTCTACTACCTTGACTTTGCCCCACATTCCCTCATGGCCGACGCTGCAGAATTCCTGACAAGGCATCAAATGTTCGCCCGGCGACGAGAACGACGCTTGCAGAACAGACACGTAGCCGGGAACCAACATGGTGTTGATGTTGGTACCCTGCACCAGAAGCCCGTGCACGACGTCGGCGCTTGTAGCTCTCAATGTGATTGGAGTCCCGGCCGGGACTACGAGACAGGGTGGTGAGAAGGAATATTGCTGACCCACCGCTCGAACCGTTACCGATCCGTCGCTCTCGACTGCGCTCCCAAGATTGGCTTCGATGAACTCGCCCTGCAGATGGATCGTGGTCGGATCGACAGTCTCTACGGTTCTCTGCGGCATCGTTGCCTGATGAATTCCCGCGAAGGCGGCCATTCCCGCGAGGAAGGCGATCAGCAATACCGAGATCGCGGCCCATCTCCGCTCAACCCGTGCCGCGACGTCGGCTCCATTTCCGTTCGTTTCCATTAGTATCCGCTCCGGGGCACGAAAACGAGAACATAGAAGAGCAGCCACATGAGTAGCACGAGTGCGGTAGCAACACCGGCAACCCAGATCGCTCCTATCGGGCCTCGAGCCACTATCGCTTCGACGGCCTTGTCATCCGGCGCAGCGCCGGGATCGGAATTCAGCATCGTATCCCTCATTCCAGTGGTGCTGATCTAAGTCTATTGGCGTCTGCGGCGGTCACGGGCGTGCCTCTGTTGCCCCATGCTGTCCGGATGTACGACACGACGGCCGCGACTTCGTCGTCGGAGAGCGTGACAGCAAACGGCGGCATGCCGTGAGGCATAGGATTTCTCAACGTCGCTGGTGGATAGCCTCCGTTGAGAACCATACGGATTCCGTTGACCGCCGACTCCATCTGAATCGACTGGTTGCCCGCGAGCGGCGGATAGTGTGGCGGTTTCCCTTCGCCTTTCGCGCCGTGACAGCTCGCGCAGTCGCGATCGTAGACTGTCTTCCCGAGCGCGGTCAGCAGACTCGCCTCTTCAGTTCGGACATCGGAGCGCGGGGGCTCGGGCGCGTCCTGCGCGATGCTCTTCAGATAGATGGCCATGGCACGTGTATCGTCGTCCGTCATGTACTGGAGGCTGTTGTAGACGACTTCGGCCATGGGCCCATAGACGGCTCCGCGCGTGGAAACACCTTTCTGGAGCAGGTCGGAGATTTCCTCGATCGACCAGTCGCCGAGGCCCGCTTCCTTGTTCGACGTTAGCGAGGGGGCATACCAGTCCTGCATGGGTATCAGACCGCCTTGGAAGGCCTTCGATTCCGACGTTCCACCGAGTGCGTTGATCGGGCTGTGGCACATGCCGCAGTGACCAAGCCCTTCGACCAGGTAGGCACCGCGGTTCCATTCGTCAGACTGTTGCGAGTTCGGCTTGAACTCGCCTTCATTGAAGAAGAGCGTGCGCCAACCCAGGATGAGGGACCGATTGTTGTAAGGGAAGCTAAGGTCATGCGGCCTGTTTGGCTGCCGGATCGGAGAAAGCGACTTCAGGTACTCGAATATCGCATCGCTGTCCTCGCGGGTGACCTTCGTATAGGATGGAAACGGCATCGCTGGGTAGATCAGGCCGCCGTCCGGGAAGCGCCCGTTGTGCATCGCCCCGTAGAACTCATCGGCGGACCATTTGCCGATACCCGTCTCCGCATCAGGAGTGATGTTTGAGGCGAATAGCGTTCCAAACGGTGTCGGCATCGCCCGTCCGCCCGCGAACACCTTTCCCTCGGGCGCCG
Organism: Rhizobium sp. AC44/96; assembly: GCF_001692185.1. NCBI lineage: Bacteria > Pseudomonadati > Pseudomonadota > Alphaproteobacteria > Hyphomicrobiales > Rhizobiaceae > Rhizobium > Rhizobium sp. AC44/96. Next base: position 33,471 of record NZ_LXKO01000017.1, on the reverse strand, counting down.
TGTGACAGGCTACGCAATCGCCAGCGCGTGCGAGATACTCACCCTTTTTTACGACGTCGGAGCGCAGGTCGCTCGCCGGGTCTTGTGCGGCTGCAGGAGCGAGGGCCAGCACGAGGGCAGCCGACGCGCCAAACAGGATCGTCTTTGCGTCGAACTTTGGGTTCATTATTGCTTCCCCCCGTCAGGCTGGCTTCCGCATGCAAAGGGAAGAGCGAACGAACCGGCGGGGGACGGAGCCGCACTGGCCGGCTGTGCTAACGTCGCAAGGTAGGCGGCAACGGCGCGCACGTCGTCTTCCGTAAGATGTCCTGCGACTATCTGCATACAGTCGGGAGCCTTCGCGGTTCTGGTGCCATAGCGCCATGCGCCTAGCTGCGCGCTTATGTAGCTTGAGCGGAGGCCAAGAAGCCCCGGAATTCCAGGTGCCTGTCCAGTTAAGCCCCCCCCGTGACAGCCGACACACGCGGGAATCGAACGGTCGAGATCACCCTGCGTCACGAGCGCGTGGCCGTGATCGAGAAGCTCCTTGCTAACATCCGGTGGGTTTTGCTTCGGAAGCTCGGGCCGCTGGCCGCTGAAATATTCGGCGAACTGCCGCAGATAGTTATCTGTCAGGTAGGCAAGCAGGTAATTCATGGGCGGGTATTTACGACGCCCGTTCTTGAAGGCCTCAAGCTGGTTATACAGATAGCCGGCGGGCTTGCCGCCCAGGCGTGGAAAGTAAGGATCGTTGGTGCCGCGGCCCTGAAGCCCGTGACAAGGAGTGCAGGCCTGCACCCTTTCTGCCATGTCGGGAGGGTAGGTCTGCGCTTGTTGAGCTGCCGCCGTCGCGAGCCCCCAGATCAAAAGACAGAGCGACAACACGACAATCCGCATGCCCCACTTCCTCCTCGAACACGCCGTCGTTACCGATTGTGATCGCTGTTAAAAGTGGCGCGTCAGGCTTCCCAGTCAATCGCAAAATCGAAGTTTTTCTAGACTCGGCTTATGCCGCCGCGGTCATGCGCTCTCGGTATGTGAAGGCGAAGAGCCGCAGCGTTGAAAAACTGCATGAGGAGATGAAGGTAATCGCTATCTTTGGATAGCAAAAATCAAACTGCGCGCTATCTCAATAGTGTACTTCGCAACCGGAACCGCGTGTTCCAAGCGAGATCGTCGCTAGGCCGTGCCGGTTGCCACTTGCGCTCTAGGACGAAAGGAACCTCTGGGCCAATGCTACTAGCAACAGGATCGCTCCCCAGCCATTAATCGCGACGAACATCGTGGCTTGGCCGTTGCGTAAACCGAGGAAATCGAGAGAGACGACCCTTACTTTGCAGGCGGCGATGGTTGCTATCGCTACGGCGAGGGCAAGACCGCCGCGCCCAAATGCGAGTGTCAGTACGACTGTGCACGCGCTTAGGGCAAGAAGGATGACGAGCGCCTGCGTGGTCGCTCGCTTCGATAGGAAGCGGCATTTCATATGAGGTACACGATCGGAAACATGACGAGCCAGACGATGTCGATGACATGCCACAGCGTCGTCATGAGGTGGACGTTCTGGGGGGATGGAAAGCGGGCCAGCAGCGCCAGCACCAGCGAACCGAAAAGGACGTGAACGAGATGAAATCCCGTCATCAGAACATAGAGGGTCGAAATAGCGTCGTCCGAAAGCAGCGACGCACCTTCCAGACTGTATTCGTATAACTTTAGGGCAACGAATAGCAGTCCTCCTGCCGATGCCGCACCCAGTGCGATCCTTCTCTTGATCAGTGGCAGTGGCGTCGCAGCGATCGCCGCTGCCCATCCGCTAAGCAGGAGGACGGCAGTGTTAACAGCGGGAACGACAAGCGTCATTCGAGCTCGTCCCGCTGCCACTTCCTCTGGATGAAGCCAAGAGACAACAACGAAAGCGATTAGGAGCGCGCCAAACGCGGCAAGCTCGCTCCAGGCGAGGATCCAGACGAGAAGATCGTCGCCGGCCCCCGCGTCTTCAATGTTCTGAGGAGTATTGGCAAGGATGGTCATGACGAATGAAATAAGAGGGTCGTGAGCGCCCGTCTTTGCCAAAAGGCAAACGCGGACGATCGTAATCGTCTCTTAACTGCAAGCTGCGAAAATGATCATGCCCTGGAGGTGACATGCCCGAAGAGTTACGGGCCGGCCAGTGTTCAGAGTAGCCGGTCCCGTTATCTTCCACTTGCGGCCATTCCGTCATCTCTTTGATCGATCTCAAAGAAAGGTGTCGCGCACCGTTTTATGGTCTCCGGAAAAGGAGACTGTCATGACCGACGCTCAGATCGGACTGTCGATCGCAACCCCTGTAATAGTGATCTTCGCCATCACGCTCTATCGCATGGGCGTATTGCAACGAACCGGCGTCGTCTCAGCGGTTATCGCCGCGGGCGCTATCGCTGCCAGCCTCTTTCTTCAGAGGTGAGACATGGAAAATCTACAAATGCGCCGCTTCGCTGATCTCGAGGCCTGCTACGGTCAGCTCATGTCATGGTGCGATCTGTTGGAGGCGATTGCCGACTTTCTCCCATGTCATCTCGACGGGAGGCTTTGCGATACCCTGACACTCGGTCTCGTCCCTCTCTTACAGGAAACGCATCGCCTGGAGGAACAGGTATTGTCGGAGGGCCTATGCCACATCATGACAGACGCGGAGCGGTCCGACGCGGAGGAGCAACGGCGGCGTGAGCGTATCAGCGATCTTGAGAGCGCATGCGAAGTGGTGGATGTCCTCATTTCGCTCAGGGATGGCGGCTGCCGCCTTCCTTGGGACGCCATCGGATATCTGCTGAGGTCGTTCTTCTGCGCGATGCGGAAGCACATAAGGGCGGAACGGCAGTTTGTCCTTTTGATAAAGAAGGCGATGGCTCAGCAACAGATAGCTGTCAATGATACCACAGCAGCCACCGTGCAAGCGGCGTAAGGTAGTGAGCATGCGTAGAAACCTCGTTCGTGTTCTTGACGGCGAAACTCTCTCACCACCCCCGATCTGGCTGATGAGGCAGGCGGGTCGGTATCTTCCCGAGTATCTCGAAACGCGTGCGCACGCGGGAAGCTTCCTTCAGTTATGCTACAACCCTGAACTCGCGACGGAGGTCACCCTCCAGCCGATACGGCGGTTCGGGTTCGACGCAGCGATCCTCTTTTCCGACATCCTCGTCATTCCGGATGCGTTGAAGCGCAATGTTCGTTTCAACGAGGGGCACGGACCGGTAATGGACCCGATCGACGAGGACAGCATCAAGGCGCTCGACGCCGAAAACGTCTTCGCTCACCTGAGCCCGGTACTTCAGACGGTCGAGAAACTCCGGACCAAGCTTCCTGCACCGACCGCCCTGCTCGGCTTCTGTGGAGCGCCCTGGACGGTGGCGACCTATATGGTCGCTGGGAGGGCCACTCCGGATCAGGCCCCCGGCCCGTCTTTTCGCCTATCGATATCCGAAGGCCTTCGAACATCTCCTCTTGTTGTTGGCCGATGTTTCTGCCGAGTATCTCGTAGCTCAGCTCGACGCGGGCGCCGATGCAGTCCAGATCTTCGACTCTTGGGCGGGCGTTCTCGGTGAACCGGAGTTCGAAGCGTATGCGGTCAAGCCGGTCGCGCGGATGATCGAGTTCATTAGGTCCAGGCGGCCATCGGCGAAGATCATAGCCTTTCCCAAAGGAGCAGGATGCTTGCTAAAAGACTATCGCCGCAAGACCGGAGCGCACGCCATCGGTCTTGACTGGACCGTCCCACTCGACTTGGCCTGCGAGCTGCAGAAGGACGGACCCATCCAGGGCAATCTTGATCCCATGCGGCTTGCAGCGGGGGGAAATACGCTTGATGAAGGCGTAGACGCGATTTTGCAGCGCCTAGGCAACGGCCCGCTAATCTTCAACCTAGGCCACGGGATCATTCCCCAGGTAGCTCCCGAAAACGTCCGGCGCCTGATCGACCGCGTAAGGAACAGACCTGAATCATAGCTCTTTTGCGACACTTCTAGGAGGCTTCGCGGCATCGCCCCGCCTCGGCGAGATCTCACGCCTGAACGATACGCTTATAAACCACACCCGGCTGGTATTGAAAGCCTCCGATAATCGGACGCGAGCGGACCGTCCCTATCGTTCGCTTGCTTGATTTGCATCAACGCTCCGCATCCACTCCTCATGTTTGATGACAAGGAACAATGGAGGTAGCAACGATGTACGCGAATGACATCATCCCAATTGGCGACGACGCTCTATCGACAGCGGTCAGGAGCCGTCTGCAACTCGAACTCGGGCTGACCCATCAGGAAGTGAAGGCGACCGTTTCAAAGGGAGTCGTGACGCTGCGCGGCAAGCTTGGAAGCTCTTCCAGACGGGAAGCCGCGAAGGTCTCAGCAGAAAGCGTGCACGGGGTGAGAAGAGTCGTAAACGACATCTCAACCGCCTACCATATGGTTGCCGGCGGACGCGGCTTAGCGTTTTGAACGAGATGGTCGGCCGTCACGCCAAACAGCGGACGACCTTCGGCTAGTTCAGCGTGGTGAGAGTTCCCGATAAAGATCTTTGGCGGCATAAGCGGATCAAAGCCTGTTCGCCTTTGGAAGCTCAGCCCGACACTGGGAGATCAGGATCCTGGCGCCGCATGAGCTTCTCCTCCCCTCAGACTTCCGTGCCTTCCAGCAGTATCTTGGTTCATTGGGTTTTAGGCCGGAGCACCAGTAGAGCGGCTTAGCGGTGTCCCGCCCTATAGAGGTTGCCTCCAGCCCTCGCTGCCGACGACGTCGTGTCGAAAGTCGGTCGGTAGCGCCGTTTCCTTCGAGCCTCGCATTCTCAATCGTACCAAAAGCCGCCCTCACCCCAACGGCGTCGCTATGGCTGGCGCGGAGGAGCTCTCACAACAGGCGAGCAGCGTCAGATGAGCCGAACCCGCAGCGTTAAGAACTGCGGGCCCCGGTCTGTTGACTGAGTGCGAAAATGCACGGCGCGGCTCAGGCCGCTTTGCTATGAGTTCTGCCCGATGCACCCAGGTAGGCGTCGAAGGCAGCAGCAACAGCGCGTACCATGAACCGCGAATCCTTGGTCACGGACACGCGGCCATCGACGGCCACGGCGACACCATCTCGAACGAGTTCATCAAGACGCTCGTTGCGGCCGAGCAGGAACTCGACCTCGTATCCAGCCTTGCTGCTGAGGTTGACGAGGTCTACCTCGAAGTCGCACATCAGGCGCTCGATGACCTTTGCCCGCAACCTGTCTTCGTCGGTAAGCAGGTATCCTTTGGCGGTGGGGAGGATGCCGGCCGCCACCATTTCCGTATAACGACCTATCGCCACATGGTTCTGGTAATAACCTGAGGAGAGACGGCCGATCGAGGACGCGCCCAAGCCAATCAGAGTGTCGCAGTCATCGGTCGTATAGCCCTGGAAGTTCCTGTGGAGCCGGCCCTTCGAGGCTGCGACGGCAAGTTCATCCCCAGGCAATGCGAAGTGGTCCAAGCCGATCCGCACGTAGCCCGCGGCCACGAGTTCCTGAGCGATTGCCTCCGCCTGCTTATTGCGTTCAGACGCGCCCGGAAGCGCGGTTTCGTCGATCAAGCGTTGATGCTTCTTGAAGGCCGGAACATGCGCATAGCCGAAGACTGCGAAGCGCTCTGGACGTAGTTCGACAGCCATCTGAACCGTCTCGATGCAGGACTCGACAGTTTGAAATGGCAGGCCGTAGATTAGGTCGAAGTTGATGCTCGTCACGCCATATGCACGCAAGCCCACCACAGCCGCCTTCGTCTGGTTGAAGGTCTGGATTCTGTTGATCGCCTTCTGAACGACCGGATCGAAGCTCTGGACGCCCAAGCTCGCCCGGTTCACGCCGTTTTCGCCGAGCGCTGCGATCATCTGGCTGTCAAGCGTCCTGGGATCGATCTCCACGGCGATGCCGGCGTCGTCCTCGAAGGCAAAGGATGCCCTGAGCTTTTTCATTAGAGCTGCGAACTCGTGCGGTTTCATGATGGTCGGCGTACCACCACCGAAGTGCACGTTCCGAACGGGAATGCTTCCATCGGCGGCCTTCGCGACCAGTTCGATCTCGCGGCTCATGACGTCCAGATAATCGAGGATCGGAGCGTCCTTCTGGGTGATCGTCGTGTGACAGCCACAGTACCAGCACATCGATCGGCAAAATGGTACGTGGAGATATAGCGACACGGGATCCCCCCGTGCGACGTCCTTTAACGCTGCTGCATATTCCTCGGGGCCGACAGTTTCTCCGAACGCAGGAGCGGTTGGATAGCTCGTATAACGAGGGAGGCGCGCTTCGCCGTATTTGGCCACCAGATACTTCGACATCATCTTGTCCGTTGTTAAGATCATGCCCCCCTTATGGCTTCCTGCGCGAACGTGTTCCTTGTCATATGTCAATGAACGAAACTGAATATTGGCGCAAACCTTCCTGAAGTTTGTTGCCTGTCAAAGTTCGTGAGCTCGTCGGCGGCTATCGTCCGATCCGACATCGTGGCGTGCCGCCGTCCGTCAACTAACCCTAAAGCGGCCATCGAAAGGAAGATTCAGTTTCATGTCCGAGATATCAGATCAATCCACCGGCATCCCCCATATCGACGTTCGCATCCTACCACCTAGCGAACGTCACCCTCGGATCTTTGGCACTCTGCATACACTGACACCGGGCGATCTGCTGCACATCACGAGCGACCATGAACCGCGGCCGCTTCAGTACCAGCTCGAAACCGCGTTACCTGGCAAGTTTTCCTGGGAGTATCTCGAACAGGGGCCGGACGTCTGGCGGGTCGAAATTATCCGTCTTGACGCCGGCTGCGACTGCTGCTGCGGAAGCCACTAGGAAAGGAGAAGCGCGATGATGCCCATGGGGACGAGCCTGTCGCGGTGGACGATGTCCTACTTCGCAGCGGCGCTCTTCTTTCTGCTGCTTTCGGAGGGTCTGTTAGCGGCAGGTTGCTGGGCGCCGTCTCTCAACGTTGCAGAGCCCCGTGCTCTCATCATCGTGCATTCAACCACCATCGGCTGGCTCCTATTGCTGATGATTGGCGCGCTTCTGCAATTCGGACCTGTCCTGACAGGTCTGGATCTGCCTAAAGGCAACCTCGACCTGCTCGTGCTCTGCGGCATCGTAGTCGGCTTGGTCTTGCTGCTTTCGGGTTTCTATCTCATCGATTCCGGTTCCCAATTTGCCGGCCCGGCAATGACCGGAGCAGTCGCAGTACTTGTCCCATCAATTTTGTCGACCGCGTCGGTGCTCTTTCTTTTGCTCTGGCGCGGCCGGCGGGCCCATGAGGCCTCGCCGTACGTCCTCATCGGGATTGCGAGTCTCGCAGCCACTGTAGGCCTGGGATCGCTGTTCGCGCTGGTGGTTTCAGGGGCGGTGGGCGTGCCTTCGCTTGTCACCTACGTTTTGGCGGCAGTGCCACTGCATGCCGGCTTCGGCCTCGTAGGCTGGATGACCTTTGCTGCGGTGGGCGTAAGCTACAAACTTCTGCCGATGTTCCTGCTCTCCGATGACATGAAGCAGTCGAAGACGCTCCGCCGCAGCAGTATCGCGGTCGTTGTCCTGCTCGCGCTTTCCGCTGGCACGCTTGTTATTGACGCCCCTTTCGCCCGCACCCTGGGACTTCTCGCCACTCCCTTCTTTCTGCTGGCGGTCGGCGCCTACATCGTCGAGCTGGTGCATGCCTATAAGACCCGGCGACGGAAGGTGCTCGAGGTGAACACCTTTTGGTCGCTTCCTGCCTTTGCCATGTTCAGCGTAAGCGCGGCGGCTTTCCCTATCGCCATGATGGCAGGCGCCGACGACAAGATCTTCGTGTCGCTGGCCTATCTGTTCGTCTTTGGCTGGCTGACCGGACTTGGACTCGCTCAGCTCTTGAAGATCGTGCCTTTCCTGACATGGATCGAGGCTTTCGGGCCGCTTCTGGGACGTCGCCCGACGCCGAAGCTGGCGGATCTCATCAGCGGCAGCCGCGCCTCGGTCTGGTTCACAGTGTTCTACGGCGCCGTCGTGGTATCGGCTGCTGCGATTCTCTTTGCTCAAGACGGCGTTTTCCGCATCGCCGCCTTCGCTCAAACTCTCTCGACAGGCGCCATCGTCCTGGAACTCGCACTTTCGCGATCCTTGGCGTGCGTCGACGCAGATACAAAGAAAAGTCCATTCAAACACCCGGCCTTCTTCTTCGCCGGCAACCACAGAGGTGACGCCAATGGTTCAGCTTCGTGAACTCGACGTACGACAGATTCTCCGCGACGGAGGCATGCCGTTCCAACTGATCATGGATACTTTTGCCAGCCTGCAGCCTGGTGAGGGCGTCCGCCTACATGCGATTTTCGAGCCCCGGCCGCTAATCCGCCAGCTCACGGACCGCGGCTTCGAACATACCGCCCGGCGCATCGCTGATGACGATTGGGAGATAGATTTTGTCCCAAAGGGCGCGGCCGAAGAGGCCTCGGCACCCGACGCGCTATGGCCTGAGCCTGTTTGGAATCTGGACCTCACCGACCTTCCGCCGCCAGAGCCAATGGAGCGAATACTCGCGAGGCTCGAAATGATGGACAGCGGAGAAGTGCTGTTTGCGCTGCTCAACCGAGAACCCGTCTTTCTATTCAACGAACTGAAGGAGCGCGGTCATGAATGGATCGGTAACTTCGACGAGACGGGCAAGATCTACCGTATCATGATCCGTTGCACGCCGCGGGACGGGGCCAATGCCAAAACCTGAGATAACCTCCGACGTGGTGCGTGATGCTCTCCGAGACATCGAAGACCCCGAGATCGGAACGAACATAGTGGATCTCGGCTTGATATACGACGTCAGCATCGATGTCGATCGGGCGGTCATCGTCAAGATGACCACGACCACTCGCTTCTGTCCCGCCTCTGCCTTTCTGGCAGATGCGGTTAAGACGCGGGTAGAGTCGTTGGAAGGTGTGTCGCAGACTACTGTGGAGCTCGTCTACGAACCGGCTTGGTCACCCGAAATGGCGGAGCTGTTTTCGTTTGGCTCCTCCACCAAATGAGGAGGAATGTGATGCCCGATCAGGTCGAGATGAAGGATTTTACCGTAGACGCCGACTTCCTAGCTAACCGGTTCGGCTTGCCGACCGAGACCCTCCGGCGTCAGATGCAGCAGGGCTTCGTGCGCAGCTTGGTTGAGCAAGGTCAAGGCGACGATGCGGGCAGAACACGACTGACGGTGCGCATCGGCAATCGATCCTGGGTCGCAGTGGTCACTGAAGACGGAACCAAGCTTAGCGAGCGGATGGTGTTCTGCGCAATGAAGTAGCGACTATCCGAAGTTTGATGTTAGCGGGTCCCTGAAGATGGCGTTTTCCGCATTTTTCCTACTTTGATTGTTCGGTTTATTTTTCGTCGGCGTTTGACGCGGCATGATGCTCGAACACCGCCAACTAGACGTGGTGAACTGGCTTTACTTTGCTGCAGATGGCGCGGGCGATGGGGAGCCCGACAACAGAAGTCTAATGCCAAGGCCTACCATTACAATGCCAGTAAAACGCTCCTGCCATGCCAAGAGCTTAGGCCAGCGATTGAGGAAGTGGCCAACCGATCCAGACGCCAAGGCGACGCCGCCCAACGAGAACACGCCGATCAGCTTTTGTATCGAACCCAGAACAAGAAGCTGCAACCAGACCGGACCTGCATTGGGATCGACAAACAGCGGCAAAAACGTGAACATGAACAAGAGAGATTTGCCGAGTGTGTTGCGGCGATCAAGTGAACCCACTATCAAAAGCGGCCACGCTCCTTTGTTGCGCCGGCAGGCTGCCTTTGCGCCAACCGGACATTCCATGGCCATGATGCCGGTGGGAGCTCGGGGCTCTCCAGAATGATCGGTGCACGGCCCCGAGCACACGCTCGGCTGCACGGGCGAGTCCCGCCGAACGACCTCCAACGATGACGATCACTCGATGCCACATCGTCCCTACTAAGCTGTGCTCTCGTTGTGTTCACACTGAGCTACACTTTTTCCACAATCTCTGGAACCTTTTGCCAACACCAGCATCCAATGCTGCATCCGATGAGAATCGGCATCCGAATTCACAGACAAAGGAGACCGTGATGTTCTCGAGATTCTTGACTGCTACCGCACTGGCAACCGCTCTTTCGACCGCAACTTATGCCGCCGACGCCCCCACGGATCCGCAGATCGCCCACATCGCCTACACGGCGGGCGAGATCGACGTCGCCGCTGCAAAGCAGGCTCTTGAGAAGAGCAAAAACGCCGAGGTCCGCCAATTCGCCGAAACGATGGAGCGAGACCACGAGGCCGTAAATCAGCAGGCGCTCGCGCTTCTTAAGAAATTGAAGGTTAAGCCTGAGGAAAATGCCACCAGCAAGTCTCTGGCGTCTGCCGCCAAGACGGAACTCAAGACGCTATCCAAGCTTCACGGGGCGGCGTTCGACAAGGCTTATGTCGACAACGAAGTCGCGTATCACAAACAGGTCAACAGTGCGCTCGAGATGCAGTTGATCCCGTCCGCGCAGAACGCCGAGTTGAAATCGCTCTTGCAGACGGGTCTGGCGCTGTTCAAGGAACATCAGACCCACGCCGAGCATCTTGCATCGATGATCAAGTAGGCTCGCCATGGCCCAGTCGTCGTGGATTTCGATGCCTATCCTCTCTGTTTTCATGGTGAGTGGCAGCTTTCTATCCGCGTCTGCTGCCAACTATGAGGTTTCAATCGCCAAGATGCATTTTGGCGCCGTTCCGACGCTGCATGTTGGCGATGTCGTCACGTGGCGGAATGATGATATGTTCCTTCATAGCGCGACTGCGCGAGATAAGAGCTTCGACATCGATCTCCCTCCGAAAGCGGAGCAACGCATGACCGTAAAGCAGGCAGGCCACGTGGACTTCTACTGCCGATTCCACCCGATGATGACCGGGACGCTCGACGTCCAGCCTTAGGATGCGTCGAGAAGCTGAGATTACTGGAGCAAGCATGGTTGGCATTTCGGTTAAAGCATCGGGTTTCCTGGCGGACATGCTGCAGCTTCCTGACGCCGATCTCCTTGCTCACGTTCGAGCGGGCGACGAGACGGCCGTGCGGATCGTCGTTCAGCGACATAACCGCCGCTTGTTCCGATCCGCACGCGCGGTGGTTGGCAACGATGCAGAGGCGGAGGACGTGGTCCAGGCGGCCTACGTTCAAGCATTCACCCACCTCGATGCCTTCCGCGGCGATGCGCAACTTTCAACCTGGCTCACCCGGATCGTTATCAACGAGGCAGTGGGAAGAGTACGCCGTCGACGAGCCGACGTCGGTTTGGAGGAAATCGACATGACAGCGAGACCAGGATGTGGCGAGGTCCTGCCGTTCCCAACCTCGCTGACAACCGCCGACCCCGAGGCAGAGTTCGCTCGCAGCGAGACCCGGCGCTTGCTTGAGCATGCGGTCGACGAACTGCCCAATGACCTCCGTGTGATTTTCGTTCTGCGCGATGTAGAGGGTCTCAGCACGGAAGAAGCGGCATCCCACCTGGGGATCAAGATCGCCACAGCCAAGACGCGGCTGCATCGCGCCAGGAACATGATGCGGCTTGCGATCGAGAAACAGCTCTCCGGCTCATTCTCCTCGATCTTCCCGTTTGATGGCGCGCGTTGCGCAGGGATGGCCGACCGGATCGTCGAGCAACTCAAAACAACCGGCAAACAACGCTGGTGACGCACATCTCCGATCTGAACGAGCCATCACCATACGTGACCGAAATGGCTCAAGGCTAAAGCCCAGCGCCACAATCGCTAACGCAGGGCCTGCTGTGGGAATCGTTTCACGAGAGTGTCAGCCGCGCTTCAACCATCCCTGATGAAGACCCAGATCAGCTTCCGCGGATTGTCAGCGGCTTCCGCCCCATGCAGAGCATCCCGGTATGCTCGTAGACGAACAGGCCGAACGCCGCAGTCCAACCGATTGCCGCGAGCAACACGATAACGCCGCCGTAGCCCGGAAGAAGTTCGGCCGTGGGTCTCACGAGAGCGACCGCTGCGAGCAAAAAGTAGGATACGTTTGTTATCAGACCTGCCTTCAGCTTTCGCCCTGTGTGGCCGCGGCTAGCGCGCGTCATCACTGCCAGCATCATCAACGACACGCCGCCGATCGCGAAGACATGAAGGACTACAAGCTCAGGCAGTCCCACCGCCTCAAGAGCGATTGCGGCAAAGCCAAGTGGAACGAATGCGAACGCGGCGTGCAGGATGAAGACGATTGGCTCAGGCCATGTCGTCCAACCGCGCCAGCGCACAAGTCGTGCCATGTTAAGCCCGGCGGCAAGTAACCCGAGCGCGCCGCTTACGAAAGACTCAGGTGCGAACGACCAGATCGCAAGTGATATCGCGCCCATGATGATGCTCGTCGCGTCAAAACGATTGTAGGGAACCGGAAAGTCCGTTCGGCCGAACTGGTTTATCCAGTTCCGAGTGAAACTGGGAAGGATCCGGCCGCCCACTATCGTGACTAGCAGAACGTAGGCGCCCAATCCAAGCCGGATGGAGACATCCGGGCCATTGCCGACGATCGCCTGAATATGAAACAGAATGTTGGCGGCAGAAAGCACGACGAGTCCAGCAACCACCTTGAGGTCTTTCCATTTCTTACCCGCCACCACTTCTCGGGCGGACAAGACCAACATCGCAGGCAGAAAGAGCGCGTCAATCGCCGCGGTCGGCGCGACGCCGATCACCCCGGAGCAGAGCATCGCGATGCGACCTAAAGACCAGAGCGCGAACAGGCACATGAGGGGCCGGCCAGCGATAGGTAGACGTCCCGTCCAATTGGGAATGGCAGTAAGGAGAAAGCCTGCCAAAATCGCGGGTGCGAAGCCAAACAGCATTTCATGCGCGTGCCAGTAGAGTGGGCCGTAGTCTGTCGCGACCGGTAGTCCGAGGGTCAGGAAGGCAGCCCATATGTCGATGCTGATGATCGCCCAGATCGCGGCGGCCAGAAAGAATGGCCTGAAGCCGTAAGAGAAGATGACGAGGCCTTCACGAGACATTCCGCGGGGAGCGTTGGCGCTGTCATTCTTTTTGTTCTGCATGATCGTGTCTCCGAAGTTGATCATGCAGTAATGCCGTTATTTGCGGCACAGGTCGTTGAGATTACGCAAATAGCCGGCCGGTCACTTTGCGCTGCAGCAAACAGCAAGTTTGCTCCAACTCAAAGAGCTTCCCACGCGTTTTACTACTCTCCTCTTCGACCGGGCGGGGTTCGCTCGCTCTCGACTATAGGAGATAGGGAAATGAACAATACTCTTCAGATGACCCGACGCACAATGCTGACTGGCGCAGCCGTGGCAGGCGCACTGACGCCCATCCTGGTCGCTGGCACCGCTGCTCATGCGGAAGACGACCACACCGCTCCAAAAGGTGCCAAGAAGCCGCCGGTCGACATTTCGAAGCTCCCTCGCGAGAAGGTCGAACTGGTGAAGCCGCCTTTTGTCCACGTCCATGATCAAAAGGCCAAGGGCGGCCCGAAGATCAAAGAGTTCACGCTCACCATCAAGGAACAGAAGATGGTGCTGGACAAGGACGGGACCGAGGTCAACGCTATGACTTTCGACGGATCGGTTCCAGGGCCGTTGATGGTGGTTCATCAGGACGACTACGTCGAGCTTACCCTCATCAATCCCGAAACCAATACCATGCAGCACAACATCGACTTCCACGCCGCCACCGGCGGCCTTGGCGGCGGTGCGCTGACAGTGATCAACCCCGGCGAAAGCACTGTGCTACGCTTCAAGGCGACCAAGGCCGGCGTGTTCGTCTATCATTGCGCACCTCCCGGAATGGTCCCATGGCACGTGACGTCGGGCATGAACGGCGCCATCATGGTCCTGCCTCGCGAAGGCCTGACCGACGGCCATGGCAAGCCGCTCGTCTACGACAAGGTCTACTACGTCGGCGAGCAGGACTTCTACATTCCTCGCGACGAGAAGGGGAAATTTAAGAAGTACGACAGCCCCGGCGAGGCGTATGAAGATACCGTCGAGGTCATGAAGAAGCTCGTTCCCACGCACATCGTCTTCAACGGTGCGGTCGGCGCCCTGACCGGAGAAAACGCCATGACCGCCAAGGTCGGCGAAACTGTGTTGGTCATCCATTCGCAAGCCAATCGAGACACTCGTCCCCATCTGATCGGTGGCCACGGGGAATACGTGTGGGCGACCGGCAAGTTCGCCAACGTGCCGGACGTCGACCAGGAAACTTGGTTCATTCCGGGCGGCACGGCCGGGGCTGCGATCTACACCTTCGCGCAGCCCGGTATCTACGCCTACGTCAACCATAACCTTATCGAGGCATTCGAGCTGGGAGCGGCGGCCCACTTCAAGGTCACCGGCGACTGGAACGACGATCTCATGACGTCGGTCAGAGCGCCGTCGGGCACCTGACATGAAGTGGTGTGGTGCGCGGTGCAAACCGCGCACCAACCTGTTTTTGACGAGAGGCGCGCACTGCGTTTGAAGCATGACCGGTACGGCTGGAACTGACAAGATTTCGGGCATTTCGATCGCCATTCCGCTGGCCCTGCTCATGGTGCTGTCGGGAGCGGTTGCGGTCGAGGCTGGATGGGTCTCGTTCAAGACCGCGGCTCCTCCGCTTGATGAGCCGGAATCGGTCGTGGTGACACCCAGAACATTCGCCTATCGGGACTCGGCGGAATACTTCCGCAAGGGTTTGGCGTTGGACGCGCCTCTCAAGAATATCGACATCCAGACGCCACTGAAAATCATGAAGTTCCAGACCACGCGCGGCGAATATCGTCGTTGCGTCGATGAAGGCGCCTGTATCCCTGCCGACGAGCCGGAAGGCGGAGCAGCGGCCGAAATGCCTTTGACGGGCGTTAGCCACGACGACGCGGTTCGATACGCCGCCTGGCTATCGAACCGGACTGGGCAAACCTGGAGGTTGCCTACGGACTTTGAACTCGCGTACGCTGCCGACGACCGCTTCCCGGACGACGCTCTCGGAGTTGCCGACGACGAGAAGAACCCCGCGGTCCGTTGGCTCGCCGACTACGAACGAGAAGCCCGTCGGGCGGCCTCGGTGAACCCGCGTCCGCAGCCGCGAGGCTCGTTCGGCGTCAGTAAGACCGGTCTCGTCGACTTTGGCGGCAATATTTGGGAGTGGACATCGACCTGCAATACTCGAGTTGATCTTGATCAAGGTGCAATCAAGGAAAAGCCGTCTAGTGTGGACTGCGGCATCTTCATTGCTTCCGGAAAACACCGCGCACCTATGAGCAATTTCGTTCGCAATCCCAAGGGGGGCGGATGCTCGGTTGGCGCGCCACCGGATAATCTGGGATTCCGGCTTGTCCGTGACCCGACGCTCATCGAAAGCGTTACGGACTTCGCAAGAAGAGCCGTGGCCGATCTCGTCGGCCGGCCGAAAGAGGCGCAGATGGAGACTGGCACCAATGAAGGTTGACCGCGCAGTACTGAAGTCGTTGCCGCTCTTCGAGCGCATGACGGATCCTGATTTGGATTCGATGCTCGAACACGCGACACCTCGGAGGGTCCCTCAAGGCGACGCCGTCTTCGAACAAGGTGGAAACGCCAAGTCATTCTTTCTATTGATCCATGGGAGGTTGAAGGTCACCCAGGTCACCCAGGACGGACAGCAGATAATCGTGCGGATGGTGCATCCCGGTGATCTGTTCGGTTTCGCAATGGCTCTGCGTCGAGACGACTACCCTGGTACAGCCCGAGCAGCGGCCGAAAGCCTGATCATCGGCTGGCCTACGGAAATGTGGTCGCGGTTCGTCGAACAGAACCCCCGATTGGCGATGACCGCGATGCAGACAATAGGACAGCGCCTCGAAGAGGCACATACCCGCATTCGCGAGATGTCCACGGAAGAAGTCGAGAAGCGCGTCGCTCACGCCGTTCTGCGCCTTTCGAAGCAGGCGGGAAAAGCCGTTCAGGAAGGGATCCGGATCGACTTTCCGATATCGCGACAGGACATTGCCGAAATGACCGGCACCACCCTTCATACGGTATCGCGAATCCTCAGCGCCTGGGAATCGAAAGGCATCGTCGAGGGCGGGCGTCAGAAGCTCACCGTCACCGACCCGCCGCGACTTTTGAAGCTCGCAGAAGGGGAGCTGGACTGACGGATATGTCCATGCTGCTGGATCTCGGAATTCGACTCTTGGTGCTGGCCGCGGATCGATCTCCAAACAAGGTGACAATTCGGGAGACGGCCGAGACCTGTGCCGCATCCCATGCCCATGTCGCTAAGGCTGCAAACCGGCTTGTTAAAAGTGGCTTCCTGCACAGCTTGAGGGGGAGACGAGGCGGCCTGACGCTCGCCTTGGCTCCCGAGGCAATAGATCTCGGCGCCGTTGTCGATTGTTTGGGCACTTCCCGCACGACAAATCAGGTCTGGGACGAGGTCCTGGTCGGCTGGCGGCGGGTACAGGATGAGGCGGCGTCAGCATATATCCATCATCTCGCGACGAGGACGCTTTCTGACATCCTTTGATTAGACGGCATCGCTTGCTCACCGCATCCGCGAAGTCGTTTGGAAGGATCATCTCGATGCTTGCAAGACGCCTGGGGGTCATCGGACTGCAATAAGGTCTGTGTCAACTGTTCCATAACGCCGGAGATTAGCGTGCTAGATCCTATTTATCGGCAACAAACCGCAAAATGCACGCTTTCGTCATTCCGATCACATTGACCATTGAGCGAACCGATCGTTCCTCACCATCCGCTGCCGTTGGAAAGGAAGATGCTCTGCGTTTTCCCGCTGGGCGGCATGTAGGCTACTCGACCACCGGAATTGTAGAGATTGAGCACTCCGTGCCCCGAGAAGACATAATAGCCGATCACCATCTTATCGGAGGTTATAAGCCGCCTGGAGGTTCGCCCGATGCATCAAACAGGACGCGGATTTGATCCTGCCCCCAACGACGTTGAGTGCTATCGATCTTCCGCGCCTCAATGCGACTGTGCTTCAGTGCAGTTTCGACTGATCAAGCTTCCACGCCGCCACGTCGGACGCGGAAACCGCGATCCGCGAGTGAGGAGACCGACCACCTCTCAGAATCTTTGTCGTCGCGATTTCGCAAATCGCGCCAATGCTCTGTTGAAGTCGGGTCTCATCGGCCCGAGGCGGGTTGGACATCTCACGAAGCGCCTCCTGATCGACGACAATTACGCGGTGTGTCCCGTCATGTTCCATGACCACGACGCCTTGGTTGCCCGACGATTTCAAAAACGCTGTAACGAACTTCGGTAGCATTGCAACCTCCATCAAAATTGGTTCCGATCACACTAAACCGGTCCGCGGCATCGTCTTTGACCAGCATCAAAGAGGTGGATGCTGTGAAGCTCTAAGATCCGCGTAACGCTGGAGATGACAATGCGAATACTGCTATTGACGATTGCTTGGACCTCGATCGCGTTCGGCGTGGTGGGCGTCTTCCTCCCGCTCGTGCCTACGACGCCGTTCCTTCTCCTTTCAGCAGCCATATTCGCCCGTGTCTCGCCGACGTTCGAATCCTGGCTTGTCGATCATCCTGCCTTAGGCCCTTCAGTGAGGGCGTGGCGCGATCGCAGGGCCATAAATCAAAGTGCGAAGATATCAGCGGTCGTCGCAATGACGTGCAGTCTTTGCGTTCTGGTGTGGCTGGACCCTGGCCCGTTACCGCTCGCAATCGTTGCCGCGGTACTGAGTGCATGCGCCGCATTCGTCATTACCCGCCCATCCGCCTAACCCTGGATAATCTCGAAGAGAAAGAAACCATGCAAAAGAAGAAGCCGTTCATCATCGAAATCAAGAAATCGCGTCGAGCGGCATCGCCTGTCACCGCTCAATCAGTGGCGAACAAATTGCCTATTGACCGAAGGCCAGCCGGAAAGATCCGACTGCCTTAAACCCGATTAGGTTCCTAAGAACATAAGCAGCCAAGCTGTGCAGAATACGACAATTGCTATTGCGACAAGTGCGGTCGCCACAATGCGCTGTTGTAGGGACCTGCAGTAGACGCTCGAAATCCTGAAGAATAATTCCACCGACCAAAGCCCCGCGAGAATGACTAGCGCTCCCCGAGCGGCGTCGACGCCGGGCAGGTTGATGCCGTCGGATCGGAGCTGACTTGTCGTAAGTGCGAGGAGGCCGCAAAATAGCGAAGAGCTCGCGAGCGGAATAAGCGCTTGGGCAAGGTGATGGATGAGCTTGCCCGTCCGGCGGAGGATTGCCGCCGCCGCCACAAGCGGGAGCAAAAACAGGATAGAAGAAATGAATGCTCCGAAAGCAACAAGCCCCAGCAGGCTGGCGGCATCGACGACGTTCATCACGTCGTTGACCGATGGATAGTCGGTGAGCATCCACCAGGGGAGTCGGAGCGACAATGGCCACGTCAGGCCCACGTCGACGCACTGTTCCACCAGCCATATTCTGATGATTTGGAATGCGTCACTGGCTGTCCAGTGAAGGGCTGCGGGGACCAGTCCGAGAAGTACTGGCACGATCAGGATGGTGTCCCAGCGAGCGGCCATCCTCCCGGAGCCGAACACAATGTCCGCCGCCGGCTTGCGCCATGCGAGCCGGATCGCGCCTCGATGCCCACTGCAGCGTCCGCACATATGGCAGGCCGAACTCCCCTGCATGGTCTTGATTGGGATGAGCGGCGCGCAGTTCACGCCAGCGGCGTCTGCGTTCGACGAGCGCTTCCAGGCGTCCGGCTCGACCCGAAAATGCAAGGGGGCGATCTTCGAAACGGTGCCGAAGACCCCGCTGACCGGGCACAGAAACCTGCACCACACCCGTTTTGCCTTTCCATAGCGCGCTCCGACTGCCATCGCCACGAGCGTCGATCCGCCCAATAGGAGAGCGGCAGGTTTGGGATATTGGTAGATGCTTGTGAGCTGCCCGTAGATAGTCGTCGAAATGAATGCAACCACCGGCCACCCCGACCATTTCATCCAGCTTGGAATCGCCCTGCCCGCTCCCCGCTCGCTTGCGATTTCCGACAGCGCTCCTTCTGGGCAGAGCAGACCGCACCAAAACCTACCTACCAGGGCCGTTCCCAAGATGACAAAAGGCCACCAGACACCCCAGAAGACAAACTGGACAAAACGCGCCAGGTTGTTCCAGATGTAGTCGCTGCTTCCGGGCAGCGGAAGCGTCAGTGGAGCAACGAGCAGCGCAACGTAGGCGGCGACCATCACCCACTGCATTCGGCGGATCCCGGACTGATGCCTCAGGAGGGCGTCGCCCAATCCGCTGACGAACCTCCCCCTGAAACTTCGCGCCGCGGTCATGCGTGGGCCTTGTCACCGAGGGGCGAAGCATATGCCAACAAGGCCATCGTCCAGTAGACGCCCAAAGCAAGCAGAGGAAGGAGTTCAGGCCGGGCACGGTAGCCAGTTAGCCCTGATATGAACGCGCCGGGCCCGGTCGCATCGTCCAGGAGCCAGCCTGTATCCCACAGGGGAGAGGTCATCGTTGAGACGAAATCAAGTGAAACGGCTTTGTCCACCGCGGTCATCAACAAGCCGCTTCCCAGTACCAAGAGCAGAACCTGGCTGAATGTCGAAACTGCCTTTTTGGAAAAAGCGGAGGCACCTGACCGGAAGGCCAACAGGGTGATGAGCGCCGCCGCCAGCCCCAATGCGCCGGATCCAGCGATGAGACCTGCGCTTTCCAGACTCGACCCGGACAGCATCCCGAACAGAAAGACCACAGTCTCGGCGCCTTCTCTAGCGACCGCAAGTGCGGCGAGCAGGCCGAGGGCGGTCCAGTTGCCGGTCCTGCCCAGTCCCGCGGCGCGTGATTTCATGTCCCTTGAAGCTCCGCGTGCCGAGCCTCGCATCCAGAACACCATGCGGAGCATAAGCACGGACGCCGTCGCAGCCAGAACGAGTTGAAGGACATCTTCGCGGTCTCCGCTGAGAAAATCGGAAGCCTCGCCCATCAAATAGGCAAGTCCGACGGCGGCCAGCATTCCGATCGCCGCGCCGCCGGTAATCGACCTGGCTGCCCGCCGCCGGATCTCCACGTTCTCGTGCACCGTCCACGCCTGTAGGATGGCGATAACGAGCAGCGCTTCAAAGGATTCGCGCCACACGACGGAGGCGATCCTGAAGGATTCAAGAAGGGTTTGGGATGTCATTTTGCGATCAGCCTGGCCGGCGGCATGTCGAGGTGGAAATCGTCGAAGAAGGCGTAGTCGCCAGCTTGCAACGAGCGGAAGACGAGAAAGCTCGATGCTCCCGGAGCAAGCACCTTTTCCTTTCGGAGGGGAATGCTCTCGAACTCAATCGGCGTCGAGCCGTCGTTGTAAAGCTCGATCTTGAACCGCGTATCTGCAGGAACTTCGAGGATAGACGGAGATATCACGCCATTGCTGAAGTGCACGGCGTAAACAGGGTCTTCGTCCTCAGCAACCGCCGGGGATGCCAGGCAGGCAAAAAGCAATGACAGGACGGTCAGTGGCGTGGCGGCGCGCATCAGTAGCCACCCTTCTTTCCAACCCCCGCGAAAACGAAGTCGTAGTTGAGAGAAAATTCATCGGGCCATGGGGCAACGCCGGTTTCCTTGTCGACGTGTCGGCCAAAGCTCATCATGCCATGACCGCCGGGGTGAACTGTGATCTCGACCACGTAGCGACCGGGACCCGACAGTTTGACGTTGTCACCGTAGTGCGGGCCATCGCTCGCAACCATTGGTTCGAGAGCGCCAACCTCTTCAGCGCCGTTGTCGAGGTTCTTCAGCTTGTATTCGACGTGAAGGTTGGGAACCCAGTCTCCTTCCGCAAAGCCGTTCGCGTTCTCACTCGTCGCGTGAATGTCCGCCTCGAGATGAACGTCGGATTCCGCTGCCGGCCGCATCATACCGGGCGGGTCCATCTCGATCGGCTGCAGGTACACCGCGGCGACTTCCATGCCCCCCGCTACCTGAGGTGCGCCTATCGGATACTCTGCGGCATGTAGGACAAGCGGCACGGCAGCAAGAGCGACAGGTGCAAGGCAGAGAGAACGAACGCGCAGCATAATAGTAACCCCTAAAGATGAGTGATGAAATCATATTTAGAGAAGGGAAAGAGTTCGTTCTTTGCGCTGGCGCAAAGAAGCTAAGACTGGCGTTTCGTCGTGCGAAGACCAAGCCGACCCTTCGTGCGACCCCGTGGCTTCCATGATGCGGGATAATTGACGACGATCAAACTGCATATCTACTGATGATGCTAGGTGGAGCTCCAAGGAGTCCTCAATGATCTCGTTTCTCTCTGCCTTCGCAACTTTCCTGTTACTACACTCAATCCCAGCGCTGCCGGCACTGCGTGCGGGTATCATTGGCCGCCTTGGACGGCCTGCGTACCTTGTCGGCTATTCCGCAGCGTCCGTCGCCGCGCTCGTGTGGCTGTTCTCAGCCGCGCTCTCCCTCGACTACATTCCGCTTTGGGATCTCCGGCCATGGCAAGCCGCCGTGACTTTTGTCCTTGCACCGTTCGGAGGCTTTCTCGTAGTCGCAGGGCTCCTAAGCAGGAACCCATTGTCAATCACTATCCGTTCTTCCGACGAAGTTGGAGCGGTTGCGCGCATAACGAGACACCCGGTCCTTTGGGGCTTTGCCATTTGGGCGTCCGGGCACATCGTGGCAAACGGAGATCTCCGGTCCCTGTTGCTGTTCGGCGGCTTCGCTCTGTTTGCTCTCGGGGCGATCCCTATGACAGAAAAGCGTGCCCGGCGACGCTTAGGCGATCGCTGGTCGGCTCTTTCGCAAAGTACGGGGATCATCCCATTCGCGGCATTGGCCAAGGGACACCGCCTTGCGATTGACGGAGCCATGGTCGTCGCTTTCGCTGTCACCGCCGCCTTGGCCTGCTGGCTCCTGCTCGGAGGTGGTCACGCGATGCTCTTCGGTGCCGATCCAATCGCGATCTTCGGCTGATCAAAGGACGCTTCTCCGTTCCATGCCCGAGACTGGTGAGGCAGGGACAAGCCAAGGAGATCGATCGCTCGAGCAGCTAGGTGATCGATGATATCCTCGACGAACTTCGGTCGATTGTAGAAGGCAGGTACCGGCGGCATCACGATCGCCCCCATCTCGGTTACGGTCGTCATGTTCCTGAGGTGGCCTAGGTGAAGGGGCGTCTCGCGCGTGAGCAGCACGAGGCGGCGGCGCTCCTTGAGTTGGACGTCTGCGGCACGAGCAAGGAGGTTTTCCGAAAGGCCAGTCGCTACGGCCGCGAGCGTCTTCATGGAGCATGGAGCCACTATCATCCCGGCGACGGGAAACGACCCGCTTGCGATTGCCGCGCCGATATCATGGTCGTCGTAGCAACGGTATGCCTTGAGCAGCAGCCGTCCGTGTGCCTCCGACCCAGCCTCGTGTGCCAATGTCCGCTTCGCGGCGTCGGTGACGACGATGTGGACCCTAATACCGGCGGCCGTTAGACGATCCACCACAGCAACGGCGAGAGCCGCGCCGGATGCACCACTCACCCCCACGACGACGTCGTGGCCGTCAGCGTGCGAATGCATGCCTCGTCCTTTCCCAGATTTCGGTCGCCCGCCGCGACAGCTCTTCAGGCATATGAAGTTCCAATCCCCATTCCCGTTCGGTTTCGCCGCCGATTTTGTTCGTCGCGTCGATCCCCATCTTGGTTCCAAGTCCGGCTCTGGGCGATGCAAAGTCGAGGTAATCGATCGGTGTGTTCTCGAGAACTACGAGATCGCGCCCCGCGTCGAAACGGGTGGAGATTGCCCACAGCACGTCGTCCCAGCGGCGGACGGAGATGCTGGAATCAACGACGATCACTAGCTTCGTATAGTTGAACTGCGGAAGCATCGACCACAGACCCATCATCACCCTACGAGCCTGCCCCGGATATCGCTTGTCGATAGCAACGACTGCCGCACGATAGGAGCAGGCTTCCGGGGGAAGCCAAATGTCGGTGATCTCCGGAAACTGCCGTTTCGCGATCGGAACGAAAAGTTCGGTCATCGCCTCTCCGAGGACGGACGGCTCGTCCGGTGGCCGTCCCGTATACGTAGTTAGATAGACGGGCGCACGCCTGCTGGTCATCGCACTCAAGCGAACCACAGGGAAGGATTCGACCGAGTTATAGTAGCCCGTGTGGTCTCCATACGGCCCCTCGGGCGCGGTCGCATCCTTCGAGACGTAGCCTTCCAGAACAATCTCAGCGTTCGATGGCACATTGAGTGCGTGCGTTTTGCACCGCGTCACTTGCGTTCTTGAACCGCGGAGCAGACCCGAGAAATTCAGCTCGCTCATCCCCTCGGGAAGCGGAATGACTCCCGCCAGGATCGTCGCTGGATCCACCCCGATGACGACCGCCACCGGCATGTCCAGCCCCTTCCGCTGCCACTGCCTGAAGTGCTTCGCGCCCCCGCGATGGGCCAGCCAGCGAACAATGAGGGATCGATGGTCAAGCAATTGCATACGGTAGATGCCGACGTTGACGTCGTCGGGGTCGTCCGGGCTGCAGGTTATGACGAGCGGCCATGTGACGAGCGGCGCCGGCTCTCCGGGCCAGCACCATTGAATGGGTAGGCGCCCAAGATCGATCTCGTCGCCTTGAAGGATGACCTCCTGGCACGGAGCCTTCCTTGAATACCGCGGCCGCATCGACGCAGCGGCCTTGAGAAGAGGAAGCTTGCCCCAGGCGTCGCAAAGCGATCTCGGAGGTGTCGGCCGCTGCAGTTCCGCAAGATCTTCCGCAAGACGTGATAACCCACCAGGACCAAGCCCCAAGCCGAGTTCGATCCGCTCCCTCGTCCCGAAAAGATTGACGACCACCGGGATATTGGAGATGCGTCCTTCCACATCGACAGGTCGCTTCAGCATCAGCGCTGGGCCGCCTTCGAGCAAGACAGTCCGATGAAGCGCCGTGACCTCGTGAACGAGCGAGACGGGCTCTTCAACCTCGACCAGCAGTCCTCGGGTCGCGAGATCTGAGAGAAAACTCTGTAGGTCGGCATGTCGTTGAATGTTTCTGTTGTCTTTGAGCATCGGCCAGCAATGGCATTGCAAATCCGTCCCCGTCTTTGTTCGGGATCAAACAGCATACCGGCGGACGAAACTAAGATGGCCCGTCAAATTTAAGAGGCCCCGATGTTTGCTCCATCTCGCTTGCTGGGAACTGCTCGGTTTGTTCCGCTGCCTATCGCGGCGCGGATCGCCGATCTTCTCCTGAAGCAAGTCCTTCGTGTCCACCCGAAGCTTTTCGACCGCCTTGGTGATTATGGAGGCGCTCGCTTTGCATTCGTTCCTACGGACTTTCCGTTCTCTTTCTCAATTCAGCCCAACGAACGTACGCTTGCAACGTCGCGGGGAGGAAGCGCAACGAAGGCCGATGCCACGATTACGGGCCCCTTGGTACTCATGCTCGCTCTTGCCGAGGGGCGTGTCGACGGGGATGCCCTGTTCTTCGCGCGCAGACTCCTTGTGTCCGGTGACATGGAAGCCGTGCTGGCCCTTCGCAATGCTCTCGACGACAGCGAGATCGATCTCGTTAAATCCATCACCGAGCTGACGGGCCCGATGCGCGGGCTGGCTGCCATGGCGCTGGAAGGGATGAGGCGTGACGCACTCAGATCGCAGGGTCTGCAATGGAACTGATCTGCCCAGCAGGAACTCCTGCCTCCTACCGTGAAGCCGTCGACGCTGGTGCGGACGCCGTCTACTGCGGCTTCCGTGACGAAACGAACGCTCGGAACTTTCCGGGCTTGAACTTCGACGTCTCCGAGCTTCGCGCATCGATCGCATACGGGCGCTCACGCAACGTCAAGACTTTCGTCGCCTTGAACACGTTTATGACGGCCGGGAAGGAAGACCTTTGGTACCAGCGCGCCGCGGAGGCGACAGAGGCAGGAGCCGACGCCCTGATCGTTGCCGACTTCGGTCTGATGGCGCATGTCGCCGAACATCACCCGCGCCAACGGCTTCATATTTCGGTACAGGCGTCGGCCTCAAATCCAGACGCATTGGCCTATCTCGTGGAGAGCTTCGGCGCCGCTCGCGTGGTGCTCCCCAGGACCCTGACGATCGACGACATTGCCAAAATCGCCCGCCGCGCGGCTTGCGAACTGGAGGTTTTCGTCTTCGGCGGACTTTGCGTCATGGCGGAAGGCCGGTGTTCGCTCTCGTCCTACGCGACCGGAAAGTCCCCGAACATGAACGGCGTCTGCTCGCCAGCAAGCCACGTCCGCTACAGACAATCTGGGACCGACATGGTTTCCGACCTTGGAGGCTTTACCATCAACCGTTTCGAGGCGGGCGAAGCGACGGGCTATCCGACGCTTTGCAAGGGCCGTTTCGAGATCGGCGATAGTAAAACCTACGCCTTCGAAGATCCCGTGTCGCTTGACGTGATGGATCAGCTTGACGAGCTTCGAGCCGCGGGCGTCAAGGCGCTGAAGGTTGAAGGCCGCCAGCGTGGAAAGGCCTACATTGCCGAAGTTGTGTCGACCCTGAGGGCGACGTTGAACGCCGCTCCGGCGGAGCGAGTTCGGCTAATGGAACGTCTTCGCACGTTGAGCGAGGGGCAGCAGACCACGCGCGGCGCCTACGAGAAGCGCTGGAGATGACGATGCCAGATAGATTTCGACTGACGCTCGGACCGCTGCTCTACCTATGGCGGACGGAAAAATGGCGCGACTTCTACTACAGGATCGCTGACGAGGCGCCTGTGGACGTCGTCGTTCTCGGGGAGACGATTTGCTCGAAGCGGCTCCATTTCATGGAAGGCGAGATGGCCGGCGTCGTTGAACGCCTGGAGGCGGCAGGCAAAACCGTGCGGTACTCTACGCTCGCTCTCGTCACGCTTGATCGCGAGGCGAAGTACCAACGAACAATGGCTGGCGACGACCTCCACCTGGTAGAAGCAAACGACCTGTCGGCGCTTCAACTCCTGAAGGGACGACCACATGCGATTGGCCCGTTCGTAAATGTATACAATGGTGCCACCGCCCGGCTTCTCGCCCGACACGGCGCGACATCTATATGTCTTCCGCCCGAGATCCCAGCAACCTCCATCGTGGAGATTACAAGGGCCTGCCCCGGACCGGAGTTCGAACTCTTCGCATTCGGGCGAATTCCTCTTGCCATCTCCGCTCGCTGCGCGCACGCGCGTTCCAAGGGGAAGACGAAAGACAACTGCCAGTTCGTGTGCCAGGAGGAGCCCGATGGCCTCGCGGTCAACACGCTCTCCGGCCAACCGTTCCTCGCTCTGAACGGCGTACAAACGGTGTCGCACGCGTGCCAAGCTTTGCTGGAAGAACCCGAGGACCTTTTGTCGCTCGGCATCACGTCGCTACGACTTTCCCCGCAGGACTGCGACATGGCGAGTGTAGCTGAAGTCTTTGCAGAACTTAGTCGGAGGAAAATCCACTCCGAGGAAGCCGAGGCTTCATTGAGGGGCATCTATCCTGCGGCACCGCTCTCGAACGGCTTTCACCACGCCCGTTCTGGAGCGGAATGGATATCGAGGCTGAAAAACTCCCAGGAACACCAACGATGACGAGAGTGAGGGAAATGCCTAGAAGCAGAAAAATGGGGCTGTCGGCGCTACGGCAGATCAAGGCTTTCGCAAAAAAGCCTGAAATGGACTGCGGCTGCGCGACGGTCGTGGGTGAGGTTCTCACCAATCTCGCTCCGGTCGAGCGGGCGGCCGTAGCAACGGATATCTTTGCAGCGGCGATCCGGCAGAGAGCCAAGGCGCAAACTCTTCTGGAACTGCTTCAGGAGTTTGACCAGTTCGGCGCCGCCACGGACATCGGCGAACTGGAGGAAGCCGCGTTGCTCTTCGATGATCTGGCCCAGCAGGCCAGACTGGGCTCTCAGCTACTCCGCGTCTTCACCTTCAACAGGTGCGACCTCCGCAGCATTCCGGAAAAGGCGCCAGAGTGGACTATGGGAGTGGAAAGTTGAGACTCTCGCGCGACCAAGATCTTCATACGGATATCTTGGAGCTCGTAAGTTCTGGCGCGTCCTTGGGAGGCGAGGCACAGACTACTTTGGAGACATATCTCATAGCGACACGAGCCCCTTTACATCCGCAGTCGCATCAGACGACCTCCGGCTCTCCGCCCAAGAGAATCTTCAGGAAAAGCGCCGGCTTCCATCGAAATCGATGCTCGAAAATTGACTAGGAGGCTTCATATCGTCGTGCCGCACCTGCGCCCGAGGTGGAAATCACGGCCCGAGGGGTCGCGCCCGTCGCAGACCGGCGGGATCCCTCTGGAAGGCCTCAGAAACCGGGACGACCAGTGAGGAAATCCCTGCTGACTTTGTTTCTGCTTGATCTCGAACAAACGAGAATTTGCCCGCTGCCGCTAGTGTACGCACGTTCTATTAAAGGAGAAATACATGGGAAGCTTCAGCGCTTGGCACTGGATCATCGTACTCGCAGTGATCCTGCTCTTTTTCGGAAAGGGAAAGGTGCCTGAACTAATGGGCGATGTCGCACACGGGATCAAGGCCTTCAAAAAGGGCCTCAGGGACGACGATCTACCCAAGATTGAGTCCGACCCACACAACGGTCAATGATCCGGAATGCGGGGCGAAAGCACCCGCGGGACTTTCAGCACTTGCGCCGGTCAATGAGCGTCGATCACCAAATGAGCAGACTATTTCGATCTGGGGAAGGAAGGTGCGATGCCGAAAGATAAGATGGCTCCAGTTATCGTTCATGTCGCACTCGATGCGCGTGAGCGATCCGGCCGGATCGAGTTTCGCATGGAGGGGCGCGCCGGGGTTGTCGTCGTGTCTAGAAGAGCATTGTTATCGGTGGCGTCCCCTCCTCGCTCAACGGAAGAGCGGCTCTGGAGCTACGCTTCGATGTTCTGCCAAATGGCGATTGCCCACTCGAGACTCGTCGGCTTCGATCAAGACGTTCTTCTGGTGACAGCAAACGACGTTACGAATTGGCTTAAAGGATGGCGGCTCACCGAGCGGCAGCTGGTGTTTCCCTCTCACGCTCGGCCACAAAAGCATCTAGCTGCTAGCGCATTCCCCCGTTTGGTGTGGAGTACTAGCGAAGCTGTCTAGGCGCTGTATCGCGCTTGGATACCGAACCAGAAGTGAGAGGAGTGCCACGTGATGTGCAACTCCGGTACGACAAGTTCCGCAAAGTCCGAGCGGAGCCAACAACCTGCCAATGCCCACGGGCCCCGGCCACGCGCTGATACAATTGACGCAATGTTAGGTTTTCGCGAGCCGCCAGCTCCAGAAAGCGCGCTCTGCGACTCTTGCCGCCCTCGGTTTCCGGGAGGTCGGCAATCAATGCGTCGACCGGCATGGTCCTGATGTCCTCGACGCCAGCAAGGTCAGCGAGCATATCCAACCCCACTAACGGCTCTAAAAGGCTTTGCAACTGCTCGAACTTGTCACTGGCCTCCTGCCTGGTCCTCCCAACGACCGGGAACACCCTGGGCAGGATTTTCAGGCCGCCAGTAGAGCGGGCATATTTCGAGAGACGACCCTTCAGATCGGAGTAGAAAGCGATCGAACCTTCCAGCGTCTGCTGCGCGGTGAAGACGGCCTCGGCCATGCGAGCGGCAACCGCACAGAACCTAAGGGGACTGGCAAAACTCAGACCACCAAGGCCACCATACGGCGTCATCGCCGCATAAAAGCGGCTAGGAAGGATACCCTGCGCGAAAGTGCGGGACAGACAACCGATCCTCCTCACCGGAGAACCGCTGAAACAGCCCGATGAATAGTTAATTGGCCGAGTTTTTCAACGATATCCGCCAAAAGGAGACGTCAAGCAGCTGTTGTCTCGCACTGTCAGCAGGAGCGTTCGTCCGTCGTACGCGACGTTGACAACGGATACGCTGAGGTCAATCCTCAGCGTCGGGAGGGCCGAAGTTTCGGCCAGTAGGATTGTCGATGGATCGCAAGCTTGCAGCCATCCTTGCAGCTGATGTCGTAGGATATTCCGCGATGATGGAGCGCGATGAGACGGGGACGCATGAGCGCCTCCAGGCTGGATTGCGGGAGGTGTTCGAACCCATCATTGCGAAGCATCACGGCACCATCTTCAAGCTGATGGGCGACGGGTTGTTGGCGGAGTTCAGCTCGGTCGTCGAGGCTGTCGAATGCGCCGTCGTTCTTCAACAGTCGCTTACCCAACGCAATCAAGATGTCCCTCAGCAACAGCAAATTCGGGTGCGGATCGGCGTGAATCTTGGCGAGGTCATCGTTGAGGGACAGGATAGGTTCGGCGAAGGCGTCAACATAGCTGCCCGTCTTGAGCAGCTCTCCGAGCCTGGCGGCATCTGGGTGTCCGGAAAGGTCGCCAAGGAGGTCGAGAAGAAGCTCGCCTTCGGTTTCGAATCCATGGGCGCACAGAAGGTCAAGAACATCTCCGAGCCGGTGGACTGCTACCGCGTGACATTGGCCTGTCGAGCGACAAGGCGGCAGCCAGCCAAGCGCCAAAGCGCTTCCGCCAACGTTCTGGTTGGTGCTTTCGCAATCGTCGTCATTTGCGGCCTAGCATTGTGGGCGTTGCCGCTGGCCGGTCTCACCATTCCCGGCATATCGACGACGACCGAGCGATCGGGCGTGCCGATGATTGCCGTTCTACCGTTCCAGAACATGAGCGGCGATTCCAAACTAGACTATTTCAGCGACGGAATAACCAACGATCTGATCTCGATGCTGACCGGGGTATCGGAGCTCAAGGTTCTGTCCGGTAGCGCGACCTACCCGTACAAAGACAAGAAGACAGACATTCGCAACATAGGCAAAGAGCTTGGCGTCGCCTATGTGATCGAGGGCGGGGTATGGAAGGACTCCGACAGGCTCCGGATCACCGGCCAGCTCACCGACGCGCAGACCGGGGAGCATGTGTGGGCGGAAAAGCTCGACGAGAAGGGAACTGATCCTCTTGCCCTTCAGGATCGGATTGTGGAACGCATCGTCGCGTCGCTCGGCGGCCAACGCGGCAAGATGTACGAGAGTGAATACCGAAAAGTCTGGGAAAAGGACACGCCAAAACTTGAGGAATATGATTACTTTCTGCGCTCAAACTTCTATTTCCAGCAATACACCCCCCAGAGTTTGCTCAAGGCTCGAGAGATCATCGAAGAAGGCCTCAAGAAATTTCCGGATTCCGCGCTGCTGAAGTGCGGTCTCGCTTGGGACAATGTGCTTGCCGCCAACTACGGTTACGACACGACGCCGGACGAGCACTGGCGTGAGGCTTCAGAGATATTAAACGAGACGCTGGTGCGTCCCAGTCTTGGGCCAGATGCGAAAAAGAGCGGCCTTTGGTCCTTCAGCTATGTCAGCGCCCACGGGGGCAACTTCGACAAATCGCTTCAAAGCGCACAGGAGGTGATGGCGCTTTCACCGGGGGACGCCTTTCTGATCGGCGACCTTTCTAGCGCCTACCGTTGGCATGGTATGACTGACAAGGCGATCGAGCTGGCTGACTTTGCATTGAGGAACGACCCTAACAACGCTCCTTACTACCTGAGCATGAAGGCGTTCGTGTTCACCGATATGGGACGTTACGGGGAGTCGGCGAAGCTGATCGATGGCACTGCCGATTTCTTCATCGGCATCCCACTTCTCCGTGCAATCAACTTCGTGCATCTGGGAAAACCCTACGACGCTCGCAAGGAGATCGACAAGGTGCTGGCGGTGCAGCCCTGGTACACTGCCGCGCGCTGGCGGGACATGACTTTTAATATCAAGCCGGATGTCATCGACATGCAGGTCGCCGACCTAGTAAAGGCGGGGTTGCCGGAAAAGTAGTAAGCCGTTCGGGTGTGCTGACGCCATCTTCGCAATCGCCAACTGACGACACATACGTAGGGTGCTGTGGTGCGCCAGAAAGAGACATTCGTTTGGTCGCCTCAGATTGACCGGTAAGCTGTATTGCTGTCCCGTTGTCTTTAAAAGGGGCCGAAAGCTGCAGCGCTAAGGTCTTTCGGTCGGACGGAGGAGCAGAATGAACAAGCTACTCCGGATCACTCGTGGCGCTAGGCTAGCCACGTTCATCGGCCCATCGATTAACGGCTTCCAGCCGCACCTGCCGGGGAGTGGCACCTTCCACTGCACTTTTCCCTCGGGCGTTGAGGGCATCGACAAGATCCTCTTCGGAATCAATTCCGCTTTGAAACAGCTTCAGGACGAACTGCGCCGCATACTGTGTGTCGCTGGTATCCACCAGAGATGCATAGTAGCCCGCGCGTTCCAGCACACGTTCAAGCATCTTCACGTCGGCTATCTCAAGATATTCATGGTTGGAAGACATGATAGTCCTCCTTTTGTTGGGGCGAAGGCATTGAGCCTTTACGCGACGGCGCCCGCTTCGAATGCCATCGACTGGATGAGACTGCGCCGTAAATGTCCACTAAGCAAGTCGTTTGTCGCTTGCGAAATTGGAACATCCTCTCCCCCTCCTAGTGTGGGGGACGCATCTCGATCTGCGTTAACGACCCGTTATTATCGGACCATGTTCCGCACAAGGCGCAGACCAGATCCGAAAGCCGCCCCGGCAGCGACCAAGGTTGTTCGTGCGCGCATAGTGACTATCTCGGACGAACCGGAACTGGGAATATTATCGATCTTGGCGGACCAAGGCCCTGTGCGCGGCTGATCGACAGGGATCATGCGCACGAGCTGATGGAAGAGTGCCTGACGCTACTGGGTTATCCCGCCACTGCGGACTGACTGCGAGCCAACTTTTACTCCCTCGCAGGGTGCCATCTTAACCCCGTGAGTTTTCGGTCTGCCACACTGCGTGCAGACACGAAGTCCGGTGCATGGCTCGATCTGGAAATTGTGGCTACCCGCTGGTGGATACCCGATTGCTCGCTTCTGACTGGCCTGCACAGCCGCCGTCGTTCCAGGGCTTTCCCTCATCTTCCAATAGCCCTAAGTCGCTGAGTTTCTTCCGAACTCTAAGCCGTAAGGTAGAGGCATCCTGGCGGCTGACAAGCCTCTTTAAGTCGTCTGCCTGTCCGCGCCCCGACAAATGGAGAATTCCGAGGTTGTCCATCATCCGTTCGCATCACGTCTGGCGACACCCCACCGCCCGTTCAGAATATGATGGCATCTACTCGTCCCGTAGTCGAAAATATTCCTCGCGGCTTAGAGCAGCCTGGAGCACTGCATCAACGTGAGGGAGAAACAACCGCCACGCTGGCACACCCTCAATCCTGGTGTCTTCAGGAAGGTCACTCAATCGACATAGAGCGCGAGCAGCTAACTCGCGCGGGCTCTTCGTTTCCATGCGCTTGCTCCAGAACCAAGGCGATGAACCATAATATAGCCACGTCAGCCCAGAACAAAACGCGGACCGTGGTTGGCACAGCGTCCGACAAATCTGCTCAGGGTGGCGACGTAGAGAACAGGCCGGGATCAGATCGGGAAACTTGCAAGCGAGCGGCAGCCCAACATTCCAGCCGGGCTGCCGCTTTGATGGTGCAGGCGGGCTCAGTCCAATATCGACGCAGCGATCGCTGCGGTGACGAATGCCTCTCTTGCATCTACGAGCGAGGCGTAACCGTCCGCAGCAAGCTTGCAGGCGCTTTTCGCTCTTTCGTAAGAGGGGCTTCGTTCGTCTGGCCACCTTGTTTCAAGGTAGATCAGGGCCTCATCGGGCTATCGATGGTTTCAGATACTCCGTCACCGATCTTCAGATAGACGGGAATCTCCTAGAGGGGGAGAATGGGGAACTGACGATCACCAGCGCTCATCCTTTTTCTCCTTCCGCTCTTCAGTCGGACGAGCAATTTTTATATGGCCCGCTTATTATATTTCAATAAACAATATTAAGTGCAGCGCACCATTTAATGCATGCCCATCATCCCGCTCGACAGGCAAGAACCTCAGCCATCGCAGACCAAATCGGCCTTGGTTTCGCGGGCGGAGCCTGGGCGGTCCGAAGCGCACGAAGTTCTTGCGCGCACGGGTCGCGGTCAACGTTATAAATCACCCCGGCGATGCCGAGGCAGGCCAGACACACGAGTACGCACGTCCAAACGAAGTTTCGTCGCATGCGCTCTGTCCAGTTGTTTCGCCCCCCACTGTACGCCCTTGCGGCGAATTAACCACCCCACGGCCCGCAGAGAGCGTGTTAGGATGCGCCTTAATCTACGTTGACGACCATTTATTATCAGACCATGTTCCGCAGAAGGCTCCGAATACCCACTACGAAGAAAGACCCGGTTGCGACCAAGGTTGTTCGCGCGCATATAGCGACGATCTCGGACAACCCGGAACTGGGAATGTTATCGATTTCGACAGACCAAGGCCCTGTGCGCCTCCTGATCGACAAGGATCGTGCCTACGAACTTATGGACGAGTGCCTGAAGCATCCTCCCACTATGGACTGACTGCGCGCCAACGTTACCCCCCCCCCGCAAGCCAGCATTCTAACACGGTGCTGTTGATTCCCATTGAGAGCTGACCCGGCGTTTCCACCGAGAAGTGACCCGCTTTTAGGTATCGTTTGTGTTAGTCGTAGTGGTCAAGTTCCTGCGTTT
>NZ_LXKO01000016.1:0-50179 GCF_001692185.1 Rhizobium sp. AC44/96 | reverse complement strand
CGTCTGCAAGCCGCCATCGACTTCGCGGGTCACCTGAGCCTTGCCATCCCCGATTTCGATCTTCGAGGCGAAGGTCGCCTGGGCGGAGCCGAGAAGGGCTGCTAGCATCTGGCCGGTCTGGTTCGAGTCGTCATCGATCGCCTGCTTGCCGACGATCACAAGACCCGGCTGCTCGGCGTCAGCGACACCCTTGAGGATCTTGGCAACCGCCAGCGGTTCGACGGCATCGTCGGTCTCGACGAGGATCGCACGGTCGGCGCCCATGGCGAGTGCTGTGCGCAGCGTCTCCTCGGCCTTGGCAGGACCGATCGACACCACCACAACTTCCTCGGCCTTGCCGGCTTCCTTCAGCCGCAGCGCCTCTTCCACCGAGATCTCGTCGAACGGGTTCATCGACATCTTGACGTTCGCAAGCTCAACGCCTGTGCCATCGGCCTTCACGCGGATCTTCACGTTGTAATCAACCACCCGCTTCACGGGGACGAGGATTTTCATGGGGGTCCTTCCTTCAACTCTTTCGCCAAGAAAATGCGCGCTTCGGCGCCGCTCCGATTGTCGAATGGCGACATGGATACGCGTTTTTCCTCCAAACACAACGCTTCCATGACGCAGACAGGCAGATTGCATCCGTAAATATATTACGTTTACGTACGCGTCAATTAAGCGGTTGTCGCTTGTCCCATGGCAGCCGCGGCCGAGGTGGCTGGCCGGCTACGGCGACCATAATGGGATTGCCTGTCGGCCGGTCCCTGACTGCCCGTGGCGTCACCACCTCGCGGTCGAACAGCGGGACGCCACTGCGGCGCATGACTAGGATCAGAACGCCGCCGGCAAGGATGCCGCCGACATGCGCACCCCAGGACACGCCGCCATCGGGTTCGAGCACGAGCATGGTGAACTGCTGGCCGATCCACAGCAGCAGCGGCACGAAAGCCGGCAGCGGCAAGGGGATGCGCATGAAAACCAGCACCCAGACCCTCACTCTCGGATGCAGCACCAGATATGCCGTCACCACGCCTGAAATGGCGCCAGAGGCGCCGATCAACGGCGCTTGCGAGCTTGTGCCTGCAAGCCCGTGGCACAAGGCGCCGGCAACCGCGCATAGGAGATAGAAGATGAGGAAACGAACATGCCCCATCGCATCCTCGACATTGTCGCCGAAGACCCAGAGGAAGAGCATGTTCGAGGCGAGATGCCAGAAGCCGGCATGAAAGAAGGCATAGGTGATGTAGGTCAGCGGTTCCGGGACCAGCTCCAGCTGCGGCGGCAGGACAGCATGGTCAAAGGCGACGGCCGGGATGTAGCCGAGGCCGAGGAAGGTCGCCTGCGACACCTGTTCGCTGGCGATGACCCCGGTGAATAGCCAGGCTGCGACATTGACGGCGATCAGTCCCAGGGTCACCCACTGAAGCTTGATGTGCTTCAGCGTATTGGCATCATGCAGCGGTATGAACATGCAGACGGGTTCCCTCTGGTCCGGACGCCGAGCCTATCTGTTTTTTCCTGGCACCCAAAGCACATCCGCAAGGCCGCGGTCATTGGCGTGGCGGGCGGCGACGAACAGGAAATCCGACAGCCGGTTGACGTATTTCAGCGCCGCCTCGCTGACGATCTCGCCCTTGGTGCGACCCAGCGTCACCATCAGCCGTTCCGCCCGGCGCGTAATCGTGCGGGCGAGATGGAGATGAGCGGCAGCCGAATGGCCGCCCGGCAGCACGAAGGACTTCAGCGGCTGAAGATCGGCATTCAACTGGTCGATATCGGTTTCGATGCGCGCCACCTGCGTTTCGACGATGCGGAGCGGTTCATATTCGGGCTTCTCGCCGGTGCCGGGGGTCGCGAGATCGGCGCCGAGATCGAACAGGTCATTCTGGATCGACATCAGCATCGTGTCGAGGATGGGCATCCCCTGCATGTGCAGCCGCGCCACGCCGATGGCCGAATTCGCTTCGTCGATCGTGCCGTAGGCTTCGACGCGCAGGTCATCCTTCTGGCGGCGCGGACCTGAAACGAGGGCAGTCGTGCCGTCGTCGCCTGTTTTGGTGTAGATCTTGTTGAGTTTGACCATACTTCCCCCTTCTTTGTCTCAGGTCGGGCGGCCGCCGCCCGTCAGCCAGAGCGTCAGCATGATGAGGATAACCGCGATTGCCTGTAACAGCACGCGAAGCTGCATCAGCTTGTTCGACGTATTCGCATCCCCGCCTTTCATCATGTTGAAAAGACCACGGACCAGCACGATGGCGACAAGGCCCATGACAATGATCGCGAGAACGTAGGTGACGGTAGACATGTCGTTGGCTTTCCTGATCAGTCCACCCAGCGCATCAGGCGGTAGAAGAGATCGGCAGGCAGCAGCCTCTTCAATACCAGACCCTGCTTTGCCGGCGTGGTTACGGGGTAATGTGGTTTCGGATTGTGTGAGTTCAATGCGTGCTTGAGGACGGCATAGACGGCCTCGGGGCCGAGCTTGTGGCGATTGGGACCAGCCGATCCATCCAGGCGTGCAAGCTGCCGGCGATAGTCCGAGGCATGCACGGAATTTCTGACATCGATATTCTCGTTGATCTTTGCCAACGCGTTGGCCGTGAAGCGCGAGGTAATCGGGCCGGGTTCGATCAGGCTGACGTGGATGCCGCTGCCCTGGAGCTCCATCCGTAGCGTGACGCTCAGGCCCTCGAGGGCAAACTTCGATGCCGTGTAGGCGCCGCGATAACGATAGGGCACGACGCCGAGGATGGACGAGCACTGGACAATGCGACCCAGCCCGCGCTTGCGCATCAAGGGAATGATCTGGCGGGTCAATTCGTGCCAGCCGAAGACGTTTGTTTCGAACTGGGCACGCAGGACGTCGGTCCTCAGATCCTCGACCGCGCCGGGTTGACCGTAGGCGCCGTTGTTGAAGAGCGCGTCGATACGGCCGCCGCTTGCCGCCGTTACATCCCGCACGAAGTCCGAGATCGAATCGGTGTTGCTATAGTCCATCCGGAAGGCCTCGATGCCGTCGGCTTCAAGAGGCGCCAGATCGTCGAACTTGCGCACCGTCGCGAAGACGCGCCAGCCATCTGCCTTCAATGCACGCGCGCAATAGGCACCGATCCCGGAAGAGCATCCGGTAACGATGATAGTGCGCTGATCCGCCATCGAATGATTCCTGTACAAACTGGGACTCGTTTCCCATATTCGCACGGGCGACACAATGAGGAATGCCTGGAGTGGTAATACCGAAAATATTTCGCATCTTCTATGATGTAGCCTACGATGCGATCTGCCACTTCATCGAGGATGACGGGTTCGCCATGGCAAGCCATGTCGCCCTGTCGAGCTTGCTTGCCGTCTTTCCTTTTCTCATCTTCGGTACCGCACTTGCGAGCTTCCTCGGTGCCGATCAATTTTCCTCCACCGCGATCCATCTTGTCTTCGATACGTGGCCTGAAGCGATCGCCAAGCCACTGGCCGATCAGGTGCTGCAGGTCTTGACGATCCCACGCGGCGGACTGCTGACGGTTTCTGTTCTGGCGGCGGCTTACTTCGCATCGAACGGCGTGGAAGCGCTTAGGATATCGCTCAATCGCGCCTATCGCGTCCAGGAGACGCGGCCATGGTACTTCACCCGCTTGGCCAGCCTCGGCTACGTGCTCATTGCCGTGATCATTTTTGCGGCCATCAGTATCCTGCTTGTCGCCGTGCCGCTGGCGCTCGACTATGCCCGCCGGTTGTTCCCGGTTTTTGCTGAAACGCTGGATACGCTGTTCAACTGGCGAATCTATACGACCCTAATTGTGTTGACGGTCGGTCTCTTCGTTGCCCATCTTTGGTTGCCAGCTGGCCGGCGGCGGGTCTTCGATGTAGTGCCTGGCGTGCTGCTGACACTTGTTCTCTGGTTCCTCGGTGCATTGATCTTCGCGTATTATCTGGCGACCTTTGCGAACTATACGGCGACCTATGCGGGCCTGGCGTCGGTGATGATCGTGCTGATCTTTCTCTACATGGTCGGTGTCATCTTCATCATCGGCGCCGAGACGAATGCTGCGCTGATGAAGTTTCGCGTGCGTGCGATCTTCTCTCACAATTTCCTCAGCGGTAACGGACAGAAGGTATCAAAGACCGATGAGGTGGCGAATATCCGCCACTGACTGACCTCTGTTGCGCAGTTCGGCAAGGCCAGTGTCTCCGTCGCTCTTCGAGAGCTTTCGACCTGCGCTGTCGGCCACCAGCCGATGGTGGTGATAGACTGGAGCCGGCAGGTCCATGAGGGTTTGCAGCAGGCGGTGCACTGCCGTTGCCTGGAACAGGTCGAGCCCGCGCACCACATGCGTCACGTCCTGCAGCGCATCGTCGATCACCACAGAGAGGTGATAGCTCGACGGAGCGTCCGATCGCGACAGCACGACATCACCCCATGCCGACGGTTCCGCAACGATCTCGCCGCGGTCGCCATCGCCTGTTTCCGTCCAGGAGAGCGGGGTGTCGACCTGAGAAAGGGCTTTTGCCATATCCAGGCGCCAGGCATGCTTGATGCCGGAGGCAATCATCTCTCGGCGCTCGCCTTCGGAACGATCGCGGTCATCGACAGGGTAGAGCGGAGACCCGTCCGGATCGCGCGGCCAGGGTCCGCTTTCCCTCTCGAAGGCGGCGACACGGGCCTTGACCTCGCCGCGCGTCAGAAAGGACGGGTAGGCAAGTCCCCGATCGATCAATTTTGAAAGAGCAGCCTGATACTCCGCGAAATGCTCCGACTGCCGTCGCGGCGGTTTTTCCCAATCGACACCGAGCCATTCGAGATCGGTGTAGATGCCCGCTTCGAATTCGGGTGTGCAGCGCGCCAGATCTATGTCTTCGATGCGTAACAGGAAGCGCCCCCCGGAGGCGTCGGCCATGTCGCGATTGAGAAAGGCGGAGAGGGCATGGCCAAGATGCAGCGGGCCGTTGGGGCTCGGCGCGAAACGAAACACGGGTTTTTGACGGGGAATCGCGATCATGCTTTCTTCTGCCACGGATTCGGAACGATCGCGAGGAAACGTGCAGATCATTCGCAATGAGGAAGATGTGCGTGCCGGGCTCGAGGAACTCCTTCGGCTTGACCCGCGTCTTGTGCCGATCGCTGCCGAAGCCGGTCCGCTTCCGCTGCGGTTGCGTGAGCCGGGGTTCGAGGGGCTCGCGCATATCATCGTCTCGCAAATGGTGTCGCGCGCCAGCGCCGAGGCGATCTGGCGGCGTATGCGGCCTAGCACCGAGATCTTGACCGCGGAGAGCTACGTTGCGCTTCACCCGGAGGCATGGCGGGAGTTTGGCCTGTCGCGGGCGAAGGCCGAAACATTGTCGCGGATTGCGGCGGCGGCTGCATCAGGCTCCCTCGACCTGCCTGCTTTGTCTGGGATGCCGCCCAGCCAGGCGCTTTCGGAATTGACTGCGCTGAAGGGTGTCGGCCCCTGGACCGCAGAGGTCTATCTGATGTTCTGCGGGGGACACGCCGACGTTTTCCCATCGGGCGATGTCGCTCTGCAGAACGCGGTTGCTGCGGCATTCGGTCTCGCCGAACGGCCGACGGCCAGAGCACTTGCGGAATTGGCGGAGACCTGGACGCCTTGGCGCTCGGTCGCGGCCCGGCTTTTCTGGGCTTATTATGCCGTAAAACTCGGCCGTGGTCTGCTGCCGGTCGCCTGATCGGCAACAGTTTCCGGCTGAGCGCCGGGGGGCGAATTTATTAGACTTCACAATGCCGTCACAAGCGGCCTAATATAAGGGGGCAGATGCCGAATCGATCAGGAGAGTCCCTTGACGATTGCAGTCTCCCCCCAGGCCCTGCCAGCACTCGTTCTGAATGCTGACTATAGGCCGCT
Source organism: Rhizobium sp. AC44/96 (assembly GCF_001692185.1). NCBI lineage: Bacteria > Pseudomonadati > Pseudomonadota > Alphaproteobacteria > Hyphomicrobiales > Rhizobiaceae > Rhizobium > Rhizobium sp. AC44/96. The sequence goes on along the minus strand of NZ_LXKO01000016.1, from coordinate 44,339 downwards.
GAGTTATTATCCCTTGTCGCTCTGGTCCTGGCAGGACGCGATCAAGGCGGTTTTTCTTGACCGTGTAAACATCATCGCAGAGTACGAACATTCGGTCTCGTCGCCGAGCTTTTCGATGCGCCTTCCAAGCGTCGTATGCCTGAAAACCTATGTTCAGCCTTCGCGCAATCCTGCGTTCACGCGTTTCAACGTGTTCCTGCGGGACAGGTTCGAGTGTCAGTATTGCGGTGAGCATAACGACCTCACCTTCGACCACGTCATCCCGCGCGCTCATGGCGGCGAGACGACCTGGGAGAATGTCGTGGCGGCCTGTTCGCCCTGCAATCTCAGGAAGGGCAGCAAGCTACCGAAGCAGGCAGGCATGTTCCCACACCAGAAGCCGTATCAGCCGACCGTGCAGGACCTGCATAACAATGGCAGGCTCTTCCCGCCCAACTATCTGCACGATAGCTGGCTCGACTATCTCTACTGGGATAGCGAACTGCAGCCCTGATCAATCCCCGATGCTCGTGGTGATCAAGCCGACTTGCGGACGCCGATAAAGGCGAATGCTGCAAGCACGATGCTTGCGATCACGTTCCAGCCGGCAAAGGACAGGCCGAGAACGCGCAGCGCCGCATCCGTGCAGGATGGGCCCTTGATGCTGTTGAGCTCGCCCAGCAGATCGCCCGCGTTCTGGGTCATGCTGCCTGCCGTGGTCGAGCACGTTGCCGGTCCTACCCAGAATTGCCACTCCACGCCCGCGTGATAGACGCCCATGCCGGCGCCGACGACCATCAGGATACCGGCTGCCAGCAGGAACGCACGCGCGATCCAGTTCGGCAGGCCGACTGCGGAGGCTACGGCGCCGAGGAGGGCGACTGGGATCCCGTAATAGTAGGGCTGGCGCTGCAGCAGGCAGAGCGCGCAGGGAATGTAGCCGCCGATGTACTGGAAGCCGAGTGCCGTGCCGACGACCACCGCCATGGCAAGCGCCATCAGGAGCGAATAGACGAAGGCCGGGCGACCGAGGGAGAAGGAAGCAGTCATGGGGAGGCTCCGCGCGCGAATGGCTCAGTGGGCAAGGAATTTGTAGGCAATGCCGAGCGCGATCGCGACGGCGGCGACAACGCCGGCAACCTGGCCGAGGCGTTTTTCGATGAAATGGCGGATCGGTTCGCCATAACGACGCAGCAGCCATGCCAGGAAGAGGAAGCGGGCGCCACGGGCGACGATTGCCGAGATGACGAAGAAACCGAGATTCATGTGAATGACGCCGGCAAGGATCGTCACGACCTTGATCGGCGGCAGATGCGCCAGCCCCGAGGTCACCAACAGCAGCAGCAGGATTTCCCACTCGTCGTGGATATACATGCGCAATTGCTCGAAGGCATCGAGCTTGCCGTAGAATTCGAGAACCGGTCGGGCAATGGCGTCATAGGCGTAGTAGCCGAGCGCCCAGCCGGCGATACCGCCGAGAACGGAGGCGACGGTGGCCACAAGCGCGTAGCGATAGGCGCGCTCCGGTTTTGCAAGTGCCATCGGCAGGAAAAGAACGTCGGCCGGAACCAGAAAGATGGAACTTTCGACGAAGGCGATAACGGCGAGCCAGACTTCGGCCGATTTACGGGCGGCGAGCGACATGGTCCAGTCGTACAGTCTGCGAAGCATTCCGATCCTTTCCGATTGATGCATGAGCTTTATGGGGCGCGCATCCGCCTGTAAATGCTTGCTGTGTCGTTCATGCGGCGGGTCAGCGAAAAATTCTTCGTGATCAGGTGGCGATCCGGCAGCGGCGCGTCACGACGCGATGCCGGATGGCTGGCTGTGTCTTTGGCGCATGACGTTCATCTCGGTTCGCTCGCGGGCCATTTCGCTGACCGCCTGGCGCAGGATCGGATGCTTTGCCGTGAACATGTTGAAGTCGCGGCGTTCCAGAACGAAAAACTGGCAGAAGTCGACGGCAACCACGTCCGCCGTGCGACGCCCGCCGGTCAGCAATGCCATTTCCCCGAAGAAGGCGCCCGGCTCCAGCCTGATCGGCTCTCCTGCAACTTGCACTTCCACGGCGCCCGAAGACAGGAAGTACATCCCGTCGCCGCGGTCGCCCTTGCGCATCACGCGCTCGCCCGGCAGAGCCGATTTCGGCCGGAAGAGCAGCAGCAATTCTTCCTGCGAATTCTCGTCCACCATGGCAAACAGCGGGAAGGTCTCGGTCAGTTCCTGAATTTCCAATTGATGCTGGCGTTCGCGCGCCTCGGTTATTGCGCGAATCTTGTCGAGTTCGCGGTTTAGAACTTCGAGGCGGCGATGACCGTAGCGAGCGTAGAAACCCGCCCAGCGGTGATGAATATAGTCATGCAGCGCTTCGGCGCCGGTGCACACGAGCGGATTGAGCGTGATCGAAATGATCGCCGCGGCTAGAATGACGTCCTGGCCGTCGTGCGGCAGCAACCCGAGGGAGACGCCGAGGCCAGCGAGGATGAAAGAGAACTCGCCAATCTGCGCAAGGCCGCCTGCGACCGTCAGGCCCATGCCGATGGGATATCGAAGCAGGGCCACCACGACGAACGAGATGATGGCCTTGCCAAAAATGATCAGGAGAAGGGCTGCGACGACAGCCATCGGCTGGCGCACCAGAATCGATGGATCGAACAGCATGCCGACCGAGACGAAGAACAACACCGAGAAGGCATTCTGCAGCGGCAGGGAGTCAGCGGCGGCCCTGTGGCTCAGATTGGATTCGCTCATGACGACGCCGGCAAAGAAGGCGCCGAGTGCGAAGGAGACGCCGAAGATCTGTGCGGAGCCGAAGGCGATGCCGAGCGCAATCGCCAGGACGGTCAAGGTGAAGAGCTCGCGTGATCCTGTTCTTGCGACCGACGTCAGCAGCCAGGGGACAACCTTCGGTCCCAGGAAGATCGCCATGACGGCGAATGCGCCGACCTTGAGGAAGGTCAGCGCGACCGTCAGCGCCAGCGGCATGCCGGTGCCGTGCGCGGCGCCTTCGGCCGCGTGACCGCCAAGGACTTCCGCAAGTGCCGGCAAGAGCACCAGGGCAAGCACCATCACCAGGTCCTCGACAATCAGCCAGCCGACGGCGACGCGGCCGCTTGCCGAGTCCAGCAGGTTGTGTTCCTCGAGTGCCTTGAGCAGCACGACGGTGCTCGCAACCGAAAGGCAGAGGCCGAAAACGATGCCAGCGCCCAGGCTCCAGCCCCACAATTCCGCGAGACCGATGCCGAAGATCGTCGCAACAACAATCTGAGCGATCGCTCCAGGAACGGCAACGCCGCGGACCGCAAGCAAATCGGCGGTCGAAAAATGCAGCCCGACGCCAAACATCAGCAGGATGACGCCCATCTCCGCCAACTGGCTGGCCAGGCCCGCATCCGCGACAAAGCCGGGAGTCATTGGTCCCATGGCGATGCCAGCTATGAGATAGCCCACCAGTGGCGGCAGCCTCACCCGATCCGCGATGTAGCCGAACACTGCCGCGCAGACAAAGCTGACGGCCACGGTGGCGATAAGCGTAACTTCCTGATGCACGTCCGCCCTTTCCCTCTTGGCGGTTTCACTTTGACCGAAGCGAGAGCGAAATTGAACCGCTGATTTTGCAATCAGCAGACGTTTAGATGTGTCAATTAAGTACACCTAATAGAGGGGTTGAGAATATAGATCCCTTGAGGCTCAATTCATGAGGCTCACTCACGATCTGCAAAGGTCGCGTGCGGACCGGGGATGCAAGATGGGCTTCTTCCGGAGAACACGATGCCAGACACTCTGAACGAGACAGTCGTACAGCCGAAAGGCAATTTTCTGCCTGCATTGTGGTCCAGCTTGTGGTCCAAGGGCAATCCGGGGGAATCGGGGGAACACAGGATCGCCATTCTCGACGGCTGGAGGGCGCTCAGCATCCTGCTTGTGCTTGCCGGTCATTTGCTCCCCTTGGGACCGAAGTCCTGGAACGGCAACGCGTCGGCCGCTTCCGCCGGCATGGTTCTATTTTTCACACTTTCGGGTTTTCTTATCACGAGGTTCTTGCTGGCGCGGGCGGATGTGCCCGACTTCCTGCTCAGGCGCACATTCCGCATCCTGCCCCTGGCGTGGCTTACGATCACGGTGCTGACGCTGGTCGGTGGGGCGGATCTGACGACTTTCCTCGCCAACTTTCTGTTTGTTGCCAATCTTCCACCCCAGCATCTGCTGGACGGCGGCGGGCACTTGTGGAGCCTCTGCGTCGAGATGCAGTTCTACGTGGCGGTCGCTTTACTTGTCGCCTTGCTTGGCCGGCGCGGGCTCTATCTGCTGCCGTTGGTATGCCTGGCTGTGACGACGCTGCGCGTTTTGACGGGTACGCATCTTGATATCGTGACATGGTTCAGAGTTGACGAAATTCTGGCGGGCGCAACGCTTGCGCTTGCCTACCCCCGGCTGAGCGAGATGAGTTGGCCGAGGAGACTGCCCAGCGTAACGCCAATCATCCTGCTGGCGCTGCTTTTTGCGTCGTCCCATCCAGCAATGGGGGCGCTGAATTATTTCAGGCCCTATGTCTCTGCCGCAGTTGTTGGCACATCCTTCTTCGCGTTTCCGACATGCATGTACCATCTCTTTACGTCACGGGCGGCGGTCTACGTGGCACAGACTTCCTATGCCGTCTACGTGATTCATGGGGTCCTGGGTTCGACATGGCTTGGCACCGGCGACACGCTGGTGCGCTATCTAAAGCGTCCACTATTGATTCTGATCACCTTCCTTGCCGCTCACATCTCCACATTCTATTTCGAGCATCCGATGATCGACTTCGGGAAGAGAATCGGTCGGAGGAGACTGGAGCGGCGGCAAGCACGGCTGGTTGCGCAATAGGCCCAGCCAGCGGCCGCGCGGCGACATGTCTTAGTTAATAGCGACGCTCCGCCATAGGGCGTATGGTCGCTTCATCGGTCGGCATTCAGTGGCGATGACCGCTTGGGAGTTGCGTGCTTCTGCCTTAGAGAGCGGAGCGGTGACCATGACCAGAATATCTCACCATATTTTCTTTACAGACGACGTCCACGTCGTGTTCGAGGCGCTTTCGGAATGGTGTTTCCTACACAAGAAGGCGCCGAACAGCCTCGAAGGCTGCCAGGCAGCCTCGACGCTCTTTGATCTCTTCCAGGATGGCTACGGGACAAAGGATGCCCTTCTGGCTGCGATTGAGCGCATCCGCGCTTCGGCAAAGCCGAACATGTCTCAATAGAGCGAGACGAGACCACCTCTGTTCGCAGGCAGCAATGTTCTTATCAGCCGGTGATATCAAGCGTCGGAGGTGGGTGGTGCCCCATGCCGGAGTCGAACCAGCACTTCTTTCGAAACTCGATTTTGAGTCGAGCGCGTCTACCAATTCCGCCAATGGGGCAACGGATACCGACGAGGCGGGTGTCTAGCATGCGTTCGCCCGGGCACGCAAGACCACGGGCGACGTTATCGGGCTGATTTAACGGGGCTTCCGACCGAAAGAATGCGGCCGGAAGAGTACCGTTCAGTGGGCGGCGGCTGGTGCCGTTGTCGCCAGGCCCGGTTTCTTCAGCGTTATCGCCAGGATTGAAGCCAGCAGGCAGAATGCGCCGGCGATGAAGAAGGCAGGCAGGTAGCTCTGCAATTCCGTGCGCGACAGGCCGGCACCATAGGCGGCGGTGGCCGCACCTAGCTGATGGCCGGTGAAGATCCAGCCAAAGACGATGCCCGCGCGTTCGCGTCCGAAGCGGTCGGCAGCGATCTTGACGGTGGGCGGCACGGTCGCAATCCAGTCCAGCCCATAGAAGACCGCGAAGATAGACAGGCCATAGAAGCTGAAGTCGCTGAAGGGCAGGAAGAGCAGCGAAAGACCGCGCAGGCCGTAGTACCAGAAGAGTAGCCAGCGATTGTCGAAACGGTCGGAAAGCCAGCCGGAACCGATCGTGCCGAAGAAATCGAAGATGCCCATGACGGCGAGCACGCTGGCTGCCGCCACGGGCAGGATACCGAAATCGCCGCAGAGTGTCACGAAGTGGGTCTGGATGAGGCCGTTGGTGCTCAGCCCGCAAATGAAAAAGGTGGCGAACAGGATCCAGAAGGTGGAGGTCTTCGAGACGTCCTTGAGCACGGTGATCGGCGTGGCCAGCATCGCCAACAAGCCGGATTGCGCCGGAGGCGGCGGGGAAACCTGTTCCTCACCGAAGGACGGCAGGTTGAGATCGGACGGGCGATCGCGCATGAAGGCCAGGACGACAAGGGCCGCAAACAGGATCATGCCGCAGACGAAGAATACCGTGGTGCGCCAGCCATAGGTTTCTGTCAGCTGCGCCATCAATGGCAGGAATACGAGCTGGCCGGTGGCGGAGCTGGCAGACAGCATGCCGACAACCAGACCCCGGTGCTTGGTGAACCAGCGTGCCGAGACGGTTGCGGCCAGCACCATTGCCGTCAAGCCGGTGCCGAGCCCGACTACGACGCCCCAAAGCAGCAGCAACTGCCAGATCTCGGTCATAAACAGGGAACCGACGAAGCCGCTGGAAATCAGGATCATGGCAAAAACGATGACCTTGCGGACGCCGAAATAGTTCATGAAGGCGGCCGAGAAGGGGCCCATCAGGCCGAAGAGCACCAGGCGGACGGCCAATGCCGAGGAAATCTGCGAGGTTTCCCAGCCGAATTCATCCTGCAGCGGCTTGATAAGAACGCCAGGCGCCCCCATCGCACCTGCCGTGACCAGCATGGTGACGAAGGTCGCAGCGACGACAACCCATCCGTAATGAATGTTGCGCCGCGCGAGCGAGGAGGCAAGGGCAGTGGAGACCATTGTGCTGTTCCGTCTTGGGTTGCCGGGGAGGTCAATATTTACATGATGAGCATCATCATTGTTGATTATTGATGATGGACGTCATATAAATTGTCAAGAAGCTATTTTGCGGAGAACCAGATGCGGGTGAGCCGAGAGAAATTTGCCGAAAACCGCGAGAAGATCCTGGCTGTTGCCGGCGTGCTTTTTCGCGAAAGGGGTTTCGAGGGCACCGGTGTCGCCGAGATCATGAAGGCGGCGGGGCTGACGCATGGCGGCTTCTATGGGCATTTCGAATCGAAGGAAGACTTGGCGCTCGAGGTGAGCCGCAAACTGATTGAGAGGGTCAAGATTCGGTGGGGTGAACTCATTGCAGCAGCCCCGGACCGACCGCTTGAGGCGCTGCTCGATCATTATCTCTCACGCTGTAGCGTCGATGATCCGGGCGGCAGCTGCGTTTTCGCCTCGCTGGTCCAGGAGGTCAGCCGCAGCCATGGAGCGGTGCGCGAGACCTTCAATGACGGCCTTTCCGACCTTGTCGAAATTCTGTCCGATATCGTGCCGGGATCGACATCGGAAGAACGTCGCGACAAAGGATTCACGACGCTGTCTTCGATGATGGGCGCCGTCATTCTGGCGCGTGCGGTTGAAAGCCGCGAACTCTCCGACAGCTTCCTGTTCACGGCAAAGGCTGCCCTCTCGCCGCGGCGAAGTAGACGATAACGGACGTCCTGACCTTATTTGAAGCCTTCGACGCGATGTGGGACGTAAGGCTCCTCAAGCGCGGCCACATCCTCCGGGCTGAGCTTCAGCGCCAAGGCGGCAACGGCATCGGTCAAATGACCCGGCTTAGAGGCGCCGATGATCGGCGCGGTGACCACATTTTTCTGTAGGACCCAGGCTGCCGCGACCTGGGCGCGCGGCAGGCCGTACTTGGCAGCGAGACGCCCGACGACTTCAATGATCGCGCGATCGGCGTCGTGAGCCTGCTTGTACAGCGTCTTGCCGAATTCGTCGCTTTCGCTGCGTTCCGTCTTTTCATCCCAGTCACGCGTCAGGCGACCGCGCGCGAGCGGGCTCCAGGGGATGACGGCGATCTTCTGGTCGGCGCAGAAGGGCAGCATTTCGCGCTCCTCTTCGCGGTAGAGCAGGTTCAGGTGGTCCTGCATGCTCACGAATTCTGTCCAGCCATTTGCCCTTGATGTGTAGAGCATCTTGGCAAACTGCCAAGCGTACATCGAGGAGGCGCCGATGTAGCGTGCCTTGCCGGCTTTCACGACGTCATGAAGCGCTTCGAGCGTTTCTTCGATCGGCGTCGTGTAGTCAAAGCGGTGGATCTGGTAGAGGTCGACATAGTCCGTTCCCAGCCGGCGCAGGCTGTTGTCGATCTCGTCGAATATGGCCTTTCGGGAAAGCCCTGCGCCATTCGGTCCCGGTCGCATGCGGTTGAAGACCTTCGTGGCGAGCACGATGTCCTCACGCCTCGAGAAATCCCTGATCGCGCGGCCGACGATTTCCTCCGACGAGCCGTCGGAATAGGTGTTCGCCGTGTCGAGGAAGTTGATGCCGAGTTCGATGGCCTGGCGGATCAGCAGCCGACTGTCTTCCTCTGCAAGTGTCCAGCTGTGGGTGCCGCGGTTCGGATCGCCGAAGGTCATGCAGCCGAGGCAGATCTTCGACACTTCCATGCCGGTGTTTCCAAATTTGACGTAATCCATGAAATCGCTCCTACCGAAACCGCAAGCTCCCAAGCTGGCCAATGGTATCTAGGGCGACTGACAGGGAAATGGCAGGCGATAAGCCGAGGTTTTCGCGTCTGCGAGAACAGCAGGCGCCCTCTCCCCGGTGTCGGCTTGCGCAAACGGCATCCAGGGTGTTAGCTGGTGCAGCATTTGTTGGATCATGTCGATGAAACTGCCACCGCGGGATCGCTATGAGGACCTCTATCGCGATTTCGCGTGGTCCATCCCGGACGATTTCAATATTGGCCGCGCCGTCAGCGACGAGTGGGCGGCTCGCGCGCCAGACCGTGTCTGCCTTGAGCATTTCAGCCCCGATGGCCACCATCTGTCGATGACGTATCGCGAGTTGGCGGCGCGGTCGTCGTCGCTGGCCAATGCGCTTGTGTCGTTGGGTTTACGGCGAGGCGACCGTATCGCGTTGCTCCTTCCGCAGTCATTCGAGACGGTGATCGGGCATGTCGCCATCTACAAGATGGGCGCGATCGCGCTGCCGCTGGCTCTGCTGTTCGGGGTTGAGGCGCTCGAATATCGGCTGAAGACGGCGGGTGCAGCCGGGATCATCACAAACGCCTTTGGCCTGGAACGACTTAGCGAGATCCGTGCTCGGCTTCCGGATCTGAAGTCGGTGATCACGGTCGATGGAGAGACAGGGAGAACATTGTCGTTTTCCTCGCTGGTGGACGAGCATCCCCAGGAATTCGAAACCGTTCACACAGGGCCGGACGATCCGGCGTTGATGATCTTCACGTCGGGCACCACCGGCGCGCCGAAAGGGGCGCTGCATGGACACAGGGTTCTGGCAGGGCACATTCCAGGAATGCAATTCGCCCATGAAGGCTTTCCGCAGGCCGGCGACAAGGTCTGGACGCCGTCTGACTGGGCATGGGCGGGCGGCTTGCTGAACGCGCTGCTGCCCAGCCTCCTGCTCGGCGTCCCGGTCGTCTCCTCGCCAGCGCAGAAATTCGATGCCGATATGGCATATCGGATCATGGCCGAGATGAAGGTTCGAAACGGCTTTATCCCGCCAACGGCGCTGCGGCTCTTGAAGTCGGTTCCAGATCCAAGGGCGAAATACGATCTTGTGCTTCGCACGATCGGTTCCGCGGGCGAATCTCTCGGCGCCGAAACCTACGAATGGGTGAAGAAGACACTCGACATCCGTGTCAACGAATTCTACGGCCAGACGGAGTGCAACTTCGTCCTGTCATCAAGCGCCGCGCATGACGTGAGCAGAGCCGGCGCGATCGGAAAGGCTGTTCCCGGGCACCGCGTTGCAATCGTCAATGAACTCGGCGAGGAGTTGCCGGTGGGCGAAGCAGGACAGATCGCGGTCAAACGACCGGATCCCGTGATGTTCCTGGGATACTGGGGGGACGCCGCGGCAACCGAACGCAAGTTTGCCAATGACTGGCTACTGACCGGCGACCTCGGACGACAGGACGCCGAGGGTTTCGTCACCTTTCTCGGGCGCGACGACGACGTCATCACGTCATCGGGATATCGGATCGGTCCTGCCGAGATCGAGGATTGCCTGACGGGACACCCGGCGGTGCAGCTCGCGGCGGCGATCGGCAAGCCGGATCCGCTTCGCACCGAAATCGTCAAAGCCTATATCGTGCTCGTGCCGGGCTTTAAAGCCAGCCAGACGCTCGCCGGCGAGATCAGCGCGTGGGTGAAGACGCGGCTTTCGATGCATGAATATCCACGCGAAGTCGAATTCGTCGATGAGCTGCCGCTGACGACGACGGGCAAGGTTATCCGACGTCTTCTGAGGCAAAGAGCTGCGGCCGAAGCGCTTATCCCCGACCCGCAAGCGACATGATTTTCTGACGCAGCATCTTTGCCACGTTGCGGGTGCTCGTATACATGTGCAGCTGGGTGGCGACTTGCCGGACGTCGCGGTCGCCGTTCTGATCGAGGCCGATGATCAGCGTCCCCATTTCTTCCCGCTCCTGCCAGAAACGGCTCATGATCGGGTGGTTGGGAACCGCGCAGGAATCGGATCGGACGATGTTGGCATCGTCGAGGTGCCATTCCGTCAATTCCGCCATCAGCAGCTTGCCCGGAGAATACCGGCCATAGGCCTCGTCATAGGCGGTTTTCCAGGTGTACGCCTCGCCGCCCATCATCAGCACGACGGTTGCGGCAATCGCCTTGCCGTTCAGGTCGATGCTGTGAATGCGCACGGCGTCGGCGGCGGCAAGATTGGAAATCGCCTCGCGGGCGAAGGCCGTGTGGTAGCGGTCGGTGACCAGGGCGCTGCGTCGCTTGCCCTTCCAGCCGCCGGCCTCAAGCGCCAGAAACTCCTCGAAGCGACGGTGGACCTCGCGCGCCTGGCGGGCGACGCTGTAGACGACGGTTCCCTGTTCTTCCAGCAGGCGCCACTGGCGGCGCATCTCGCGCATGTGTGAGGCGGAAACGGCTTTGCCCAGGTAGACCGTGGCGTCTTCATCGCTTTGAAGCATCGGGCGCTGATAGGGGTTGGCGATCGTGATCGGCAGGTTGCGGCTGATGGCAACCGCCCGGATCATCCGTGCGAAAACGCTGTCCAGTCTCAGGTCCGGGATGACCAGGATTTTGGGTAGGCGGAGATCGCCGCTGATCAATCCGTCGAGCAGGTTGTCGAGCGTTTCGGCCGCGTCCTCCGCATCGATCAACGGCGTTCCCAGTGGCGCGAAGCTGTTCGACCAAACACGGATGATCGACGGACCAACGGCAAAGCCTGGCTTTTCCACCGAGAACGGCATCAAGAAGCGCATGCGACTGCGTCTGCCGTTCTGGTCGCGCATCAGCGCGAAGTTCACCTGCCGGTCATCGAGGCGCGGCATTGCTGGCGCAAGGAAGCGGCCGGTGAAAAAGACGTTCGGCTCCAGCGCGCGGTTGGAGAGAAAGTCGAGCTCGTCCTGGAGTTCGTATCCAAGCTTGCCGGAGTAGAGGCACAGCTCTCGTCCCGGCCGGCCGACATTGACGCGCGCATCAGCCTGCGGTGCGTCGAACTCCAACGCCGCGAGTTCGTGGACCATCCGGTTCGCCATCGCATCGGTCGTCTCGGTAGCAGGAGGAGTACGCACCATTCTATCAGGCTTTCATGTTTTTGCAGGCCGCGTCCGCGTCAGCGAATGCGAACAGAGTAATGCCGAGCGCACGGCGCACGGCGATATGAAGAAGTATGGCTTCCACGCCCATGGCGGAGGCGGTCGCGATAGCCGCGCCCTCGATGCCAAACCTTGGAATCAGGAGCACGTTCAGAAGGACGTTTGCCGTCAGCGCCCCGGCGTAGAGGATGACGCACATGTTCTGCTTGCCCGCCATCATCAGAAGAGTCTCGGCCGGGCCGACGAGCGCCTTGGCAAGGATGCCGGCGAGCAGGATCGCCATAAGAATATAGCCGGCTGTAAATGCGCCGCCGAACAGCGAAAGCAGCAGATGACCGGCGGCAAGCACGCAGAGCCCGACGCCGAGCGCCGGCCAGAAGGTCCATTTCGCAGCGTCGATTGCGGCCGCCGCGAGTTCGGGGCGCGTGCCTTCCGCGATGATGCTGGAGAAGCGCGGCCCGGATGCCGCCTTGACCGAAAAGTTGATGAAATGAACCAGCGCCATCGTCTTTGCCGCGGCGAAGTAGATCGCGACGTCGTGCGGCTCCAGGAAGATGCCGACGACCACGACATCAGAATTGGTCAACAGGAAGCCGACGCCCTCGATCAGGAAGATCGGAAAGGCGACGCTAAGCCAGGCGATGAAATCGATCTTGCGCGGGCCTTCATGGTAGTGACGCCGAAGCCGAAACAGGGTGGCGACGTACTGCCCAACGGCGGTCACGTAGGTTGCGACCAAGGCGGCCTGCATGGCTGTAACGGCGGTATGTTCTGCACCGAGGCCGATGGCGACCAGCATGAACAGGATAATCAGGATTGGTCGGATGATATAGACGGGGCTCAATGCCATGACGGGCCAGTGATTGGCGCGCGACGTGCCTTCCAGGATATCGCCGAGAGCGATCATCGGCATTGCAAGAAGCCCGAGGAAGATCGGGATGACGTAGTAGCTTTGGATGCTGCTGCCGAAAAGATAGAGCGCGACCATGCCGGTGCCGAGCACGACCGTGCCGGAGAGCAGTCCGAATATGCGCGCGGTTCCCGTCAATCCGCGAATTTCCTCGAAGGCGCCGGCCGCCTTGTATTGCGGCAGGAAGCGGATGATCGTCGTATGAAACCCCAGGCAGGAGAGGTCGCCGAACAGAATGATTAGAACCCAGACAAAGACGAAGATGCCGTATTCATACTCGCCCATCAGACGGGCAAGAACGATCTGCGAGAGAAAGGCAAGGGCAGCGCTGATAATGCGGATCGAGAATGCGGTGAGCGCCATGCGCTGGGCGGTGGCTTTTTCATCCCGCTGGGTCAGGAGGCTGGCCAAGGCGCGCAACAGCCGGCCGCCCGTGGGCTTCAACCCCGCAGGCAGCATCTTTTCCGCTGTCTCTATGACCGCCATCATGAACACGCAAAACTCTCTGGCAAATCGTGCTTAACTCTTGCCAGATCAGGGTTAAGAAACGGTGTGCCAAGGAGCGCCGGTCGATCGCAGCAGCGGCATGTTTCGCGAGCCTATCGGTTGGCGCGCGCCAGTGCGTGTTCGATCAAGCGGTCAATGACTTCGGCGTAGCTGACGCCACTCGCCGCCATCGCCTTGGAATACATGCTGATGTCGGTGAAGCCGGGGATCGTGTTGATTTCATTGACAACGAACGACATGTCCTCGGTGAGGAAGAAGTCAACGCGGGCCATGCCGTCGCAGCCGAGCGCCTTGAAGGCGAGGTTGGCTGTCTCGCGGATCTTATCCTCCACATCCTTGGGGAGCTGGGCCGGCACCCTCAATGACGCGCCGTCCTCATCGATATACTTTGCGTCATAGCTGTAGAAGCCATGATGGGCGGACGGCGCGATCTCGCCCGGCAGGGAGACAAACAGTTCACCGCTGGCACGTTCCAGCACGCTGCACTCGACCTCGCGTCCGCGAATAAACTCCTCGGCCAGCAGCTTGCGATCATACTTGAAGCCCTCTGCCAGAGCGGCGGTGAACTCCTCCTCGTTCGTCACCTTGCTGACGCCGACGGAGGAACCCTGGCGAGCGGGCTTGACGAAGAGCGGCAGGCCCAGCTTCGCGACAGCCTCCTCGAACGACGGGCTGTCAGGCTCCTCGATGCAGACGGATGTTGCGACTGGCATGCCCGCTTCTCGAAGCAGGCGCTTGGCAATGTCCTTGTCGATGGCGGTGGCCGATCCCAGTATGCCGCAGCCGGCGAGAGGGACGCGGGCGACCTCGGCCAGTCCCTGAACAGAACCATCCTCGCCATGCATTCCGTGCAGCACGGGAAAGAGAACGTCGATCGCCGATAACTCGGATGCTGCCCCGGTATCGGGAATGGCAAACAGACGCCCTCGTCCACCCGGGAGCAGGCTCAGCTGTGGCAGGCCGGGCGCGTTTCCTGCAGCCGACAGATCCATGTTCGCCGGTACCATCCGCCACTGTCCGTCCTTGGTCACGAAAATCGGGACCACATCGTATCTATCAGAATCAAGAGCGCGCACGACGTTGGTGGCGGACAGGATCGAGACGTCGTGCTCGGGAGAGCGACCGCCGAACAGAACTGCCACCCGCAGGCGTTTTTCGTTGCCTTGGTTTTTACCCTTGCTTTCGCCAGGCGTCGTGGCTGCCATCAATAGTCCCCTTGGATAATCTCGAACAGAAATCAGAGCGTCACGGCGATACCGCGATTGGCGAAGAAGCGGTCGAAGGTTGACGCGGGAAGCGTCACATTTGCCTTGCTATCCTGGTCATGCCCCGACGGATTATGGAATCGGATGGCGTCAGCCGTTGCGGCCGTTACCAGCACGAGATGGCCACCCTTCGACGGCGGCTGCCGATCGGGCCAACGGATCTGACTGTTCACCGACGCGATGAACACGGCCCGCTCTTCAAGGAGCGGCGCAATTCCCGCGGTCGGGATGTTGGTGATCGTCTTTGCCTTCAGGCCGAATGTTTCGGCGACGAAGGTCACGAATAGCGCATAGATCAAGCCCTTGATCGACTGATCCTCGTCGTTGGCGACATATCCGCCGAAGGCGGTGCAGGCTCGGGCGAGATCGACGGTTCGATGTGTCTCACCGCGCGCGGCCAGGATCATCTTCAGACATGCCATGCCGCAGATGTTGACCGCCCAGCGAGCGTATTCCTCAACGCTTTCGGCTCCGGACGCGCGCCATAGCGGATCGCGCAGGAGCGCCGACGATCCCTCACTCAGCACCGGGAGCGTCATCGCGGGTGTTTCCCACTGGCTGAAATACGGGAAGGTTGCGGCGGCAATAGTCACGAAGTTCCTCGGGATGAATCAGACGAGCCGGCAAGCTCCGCAAACAAAACGACGGATTTGCGGCCAGTTCATCGGTGAGCCTAGATGCCCGAGCCCATCAACGGAAAAAGCCCCGCGGCATCTCTGTCGCGGAGCTTTCGGTATCTCAGTGAAGTTTAGCCGGCGTCAGGCTTGCTCGAAAGCGCCGTGGCAGTGCTTGTACTTCTTGCCCGAACCGCAGGGGCAGGCTTCGTTGCGGCCAACGCGGCCCCAGCTTGCCGGATCGGTCGGGTTGCGGTTCTCAGGTGCGACGATGACTTCCGAGGCCTGGTAGACCGAGGCGAAATCGTCTTCGCCGGTATCAGGATCGAAGTGATGCGCTTGCATGAGCGGCGGTTCCGGCTCGGCCGGCGCCTGCTGCACAAGTTCGACGCGCATCAGCTGGGCGGTGACCGCCTGGCGCAGGTTGTTGAGCAGCGAGGTGAAGAGCTCGAATGCCTCGGACTTGTATTCCTGCAGCGGATCGCGCTGGGCGTAGCCGCGGAAACCGATGACGGAGCGCAGATGATCGAGGTTGACGATGTGCTCGCGCCAGAGGGCGTCCAGCGTCTGCATGAGGATCGAACGCTCGACATAGCGCATGATGTCGTCGCCAAAACGCTCGGCCTTTTCGGTAAAGGCGGCGTTGGACGCTTCCGTCAGGCGTTCGCGAATATCGTCTTCGCCGATGCCTTCTTCCTTGACCCAATCCTCAACCGGAAGGTCGAGGTTGAGCAGGGCCGTCGTCTGCTCCTTCAAGCCGGCAGCATCCCACTGTTCGGCGTAAGCGCGCTCCGGAATATGCTTGTCGACGAGGTCTTCGATGACCTCACGACGCATGTCGGAAACGGTTTCCGAGATATTGGCAGCTTCCATCAGCTCGAGACGCTGCTCGAAGATCACCTTGCGCTGATCGTTCAGAACGTCGTCGTACTTCAGGAGATTCTTGCGGATGTCGAAGTTGCGGGCTTCGACCTTCTTCTGCGCGCGCTCCAGAGCCTTGTTGATCCAGGGATGGACGATCGCCTCGCCTTCCTTGAGACCGAGCTTGGTCAGCATCGAATCCATGCGGTCGGAGCCGAAGATGCGCATCAGGTCGTCCTGAAGCGACAGGTAGAACTTCGAGCGGCCCGGGTCGCCCTGACGGCCGGAACGGCCGCGCAGCTGGTTGTCGATGCGGCGGCTTTCGTGGCGTTCGGTGGCGATAACGTAGAGGCCACCGGCGGCCAGCGCCTTTTCCTTGAGCTGCTTGATCTCTTCGCGGATCGCCTCGATCTTGGCGTCGCGCTCCGGACCTTCCTCGACTTCGCCAAGCTCGCGCTCGACACGCATGTCGAGGTTGCCGCCGAGCTGGATGTCGGTTCCGCGGCCCGCCATGTTGGTGGCGATGGTGACGGCGCCGGGCACGCCGGCCTGGGCAACGATATAGGCTTCCTGCTCGTGGTAGCGGGCGTTCAGAACCTGGAAGTTGTTGAAGCCCTGCTTGCGCATCAGGTCGGCGAGCAGTTCGGACTTTTCGATCGAGGTCGTACCGACCAGAACCGGCTGGCCGCGCTTCTGCGCATCCGCGATCTCGGCGATGATCGCCTTGTACTTCTCTTCGAAGGTCCGGTAGACCTCGTCGTCCTCGTCGATACGCTGGATCGGCAGGTTGGTCGGTACTTCGACGACGTCGAGACCGTAGATGTTGCCGAATTCTTCCGCTTCCGTCTGCGCGGTACCGGTCATGCCGCCGAGCTTGCCGTACATGCGGAAGTAGTTCTGGAAGGTGATCTGCGCCAGCGTCTGGTTCTCAGGCTGGATCTTCACATGTTCCTTGGCTTCCAGCGCCTGGTGCTGGCCTTCCGAATAACGGCGGCCCGGCATCATGCGGCCGGTGAACTCGTCGATGATGACGATCTCGTCGTTGCGGACGATGTAGTCCTTGTCGCGCTGGAAGAGCTTGTGGGCCTTCAGCGCGTTGTTGACGTGGTGGACGATCGCGACGTTTTCGATGTCGTAGAGCGCATTGCCCTTGAGCAGGCCGGCCTGGCGCAGCAGGTTTTCCAGCTTCTCGGTACCTTCTTCGGAGAAGTTGGCGGAGCGCTGCTTTTCATCGATTTCATAGTCGTCCGCCGACAGGAGCGGAATGAAGGCGTCGATGGTGTTGTAGAGGTCGGAGCGATCGTCCAGCGGGCCGGAGATGATCAGCGGCGTGCGGGCTTCGTCGACCAGGATCGAGTCAACTTCGTCGACGATAGCGAAGTTGTGGCCGCGCTGAACCATCTGGTTCTTTTCGTACTTCATGTTATCGCGCAGATAATCGAAGCCGAGCTCGTTGTTGGTCGCGTAGGTGATGTCGCAGGCATAAGCGGCGGCGCGTTCTTCATCGGAGAGACCGTGAATGATGACGCCGGTGGTCAGGCCGAGGAAGCTGTAGACCCGCCCCATCGTGCCCGCATCTCGCTGTGCCAGGTAGTCGTTGACGGTGACGACGTGCACGCCCTTGCCGGACAGTGCATTGAGATAGACCGGCAGTGTGGCCACCAGCGTCTTACCTTCACCGGTCTTCATTTCCGCAATCGCGTTCGAATGCAGGATCATGCCGCCGACGAGCTGTACGTCAAAAGGTCGCATGCCGAGGACGCGGCGCGATGCTTCGCGAACGACGGCGAAGGCCGGAACCAGAATGTCGTCCAGCGTCTTGCCTTCCGCGAGCAGCTTGCGGAACTCCACGGTCTGCGCGGCGAGCTGTTCGTCCGACAATGCGCGGGTTTTTTCCTCAATCGCATTGATTGCGGCGACGTTCGGCTGGAAGGACCGCACGCGGCGATCATTGGCAGAGCCAAATATTTTGCGGGCTATACCGCCAAAGCTGACCATATGACTGGTCCTTTCTCAAATACTTCCCCGGCTTTTCTTATCCGTGGCCCGGCCGAAATTCAGGCGCACGTCTCGAAACGCCAGGAAACTGTTCTGGACGCGAGGTTGCGTGACAGATAAGAGGGGGGTCGAATGATGTCAACGGATTTGGCTGATATAGAAAGGCCACATTCCAGTGTTGATGGCTGTTTCAGGCTGGATTCACGAAGTTGAAGCCGGTGGTTTAACTGTGAAGGGTTATTTGATGTTGAACTACAACAAAATCGCCGTCATGGCATTCGCGACATTCGTTGCGTTCCAGGCGCCGGTCCGTGCGGAAGACAAGCCGGATGCGGTGGTTGCCAAGGTTGGTGATGTCGAAATCCATCAGTCGGAGCTGGATCTGGCCGTTGCCAATCTCGATCCGCAGCTTGCACAGCTGCCCGACGACCAGAAGAAGGTCGCCGCGCTCTCGGCTGCAATCGACGTGAAGCTGCTTGCCAAGGATGCCGCTGCCGAGCAGCTCGACCAGACGCCTGAGTTCAAGAAGCGCATGCAGTACCTCGCCGATCGCGAGCTGCACAACGCCTACTTCAAGAAGCATGTCGTCGACACCGTCACCGACGACGAAGTCAAGGCGCGCTACGAGAAGGAAGTCGCAGCCCTTCCGAAGCAGGAAGAAGTGCATGCACGCCACATCCTGGTGAAGACCGAGGCTGAAGCCCAGGACGTCATCAAGCAGCTCGACGCCGGCAAGAATTTTGCTGAACTGGCCAAGGAAAAGTCCACCGACCCGAACAAGGCTGACGGCGGCGATCTCGGCTATTTCACCAAGGGCCGCATGGTCAAGGAATTCGAAGACGCTGCTTTCGCGCTCGACAAGGGCACCTACTCCAAGACCCCTGTGAAGACCGATTTCGGCTACCACGTCATTCTGGTCGAGGACAAGCGCGACGCCGCTCCGCCGGCATACGACCAGGTCAAGGATCAGGTTCGTCAGCTCGTCATGCGCGACAAGTATCTTGCGCTTCTCGCTGCCGCCAAGGAAAAGTCGAAGGTCGACATCAGCGACGATACGCTCCGCAAGGGCTACGAGGATGCCAACAAGCAGCCGCAGCCGGGCGATGCGCCCGCTGAGCAGCCGCAGCAGTAACATCCATCAAGAGCCCGGTTTTTCCGGGCTCTTCCTTATCGTTTGTCGCAATTCCCGGCGTTATCGACGTTTGCCTGGAATTGCCTATCATCAGGTCTTGTCATGTCCGGTTCCGTCTCTCCGCTCGCTCCCAAATCCTTCGCCTCGATGCCCGCAGTGCGCGGTGTGCGCATGGCGACCGCGTCCGCCGGGATCAAGTACAAGAACCGAACCGACGTTCTGATGATGGTGTTCGACAAGCCGGCCGCCGTCGCCGGTGTCTTCACCCGCTCGAAGTGCCCTTCCGCGCCGGTCGATTTTTGCCGTGCCAACCTGTCTAACGGCGTCGCGCGCGCCGTCGTCGTCAACTCCGGCAATGCCAACGCCTTTACCGGCGTGAAGGGTCGCGAGGCGACGGCGCTGACGGCGAAGTCGGCTGCTGCGGCCGTCGGTTGCGGTGAGAACGAGGTTTATCTTGCGTCCACCGGCGTCATCGGCGAGCCACTCGACGCGACCAAGTTTGCCGGCGTTCTGGACACACTGTACGCCGATGCGACCGGCGACTTCTGGTTCGAGGCCGCCAAGGCGATCATGACCACGGACACCTATCCGAAGGTCGCCACCCGCAGCGCCGATATCGGCGGCGTCAAGGTCACCATCAACGGGATCGCCAAGGGTGCCGGCATGATCGCGCCCGACATGGCGACGATGCTGTCCTTCGTCGTCACCGATGCCGATATCGCCCCGGCCGCCCTTCAGTCCCTGCTGTCCGCAGGTGTCGATCCGACGTTCAACTCGATGACGGTGGACAGTGATACCTCCACATCCGATACGCTGATGCTGTTTGCGACAGGTGCAGCCGCCGCAGACGGCCAGACGCGCGTGGACAATGCGGCCGATCCGCGCCTTGCCTCGTTCCGCGCAGCGCTGAACGATCTGCTCAAGGATCTCGCCCTGCAGGTCGTGCGTGACGGCGAGGGCGCCACCAAGATGCTCGAGATCACGGTAACTGGCGCTGAGAGCGATGCCGCTGCCAAGAAAATCGCGCTGTCGATCGCCAATTCGCCGCTGGTGAAGACCGCGGCTGCCGGCGAGGACGCCAATTGGGGTCGCATCGTCATGGCCGTCGGCAAGTCCGGCGAAATGGCCGATCGCGATCGCCTTGCCATCTGGTTTGGCGACGTTCGGGTTGCCGTCAATGGCGAGCGCGACGCAGGCTATTCCGAACAGGCCGCCTCGGACGTGATGAAAAAGCAGGACATTCCCGTCAAGGTCGACATCGGTCTCGGCAATGGCCAGGCAACGGTCTGGACGTGCGACCTCACAAAGGAGTATGTCGCCATCAACGGTGACTACCGGAGCTAATTGTTCATTGACTGAAGCATTACCCAAGAAGGCAAATCTGCCACTCGTGCGCAGGCTCGAAGCTGTCGGCTTCCGGGCCTGGCCCGCGTCGTCCGTACAGTATGACGGAAGCTGGCAGGTCCGCCTGACGGCGGGGCATCCCTCCAACCGCCTGAATTCGATCGTGCCGCTCGATCCATCGGATCATCGCGACGTCGAAATTCGCCTGGCCAAGGCAAGTCGCAAGTTCGAAGCCTATGGCCGGCCGGCAGTGCTGCGCCAGACGCCGCTCGCGTCGCCGGTGCTGATCGATCTGGTCAAGGCGGAGGGCTGGACGTCCTTCGACGAGACGATCGTGATGACTTGCGACCTGTCGCATGCAGACTTGCCCGATACGCTGGATCACCTTCCAACGCACGATATCGGCCGCTTCGTGGACGCCAATCTGGCAACGGATCAGGTCTCGGCCAAGCTGAAGCCGGCGCTCGCGGAGATCATCAACGCGATCAAGCCCCCATCGGGCCTGTTCATGATCGAAGATCCGCAGACCGGGCCATTGGCGACGGTGCTGTGTGTTCAGGACAACGATCTGGCCGGCATCATGTCGCTGTCGGTCGCGAAGGAACGTCGCCGCGAAGGGCTTGGTCTTGAAATTCTGACCTCGGCGTTGCGCTGGGCGAGGATGCGGACGGCGCGTTCCGCCTGGCTTCAGGTCAAGGCGACCAATGCCCCGGCGCTGTCGCTTTACGAACGCCTCGGTTTTCAGGAAGCCTATCGTTACTCTTACTGGCGACAGGATCACACCTCGTGAGCGACGTGAGCCGGAGCATCCTTCTTGTTGCAGCCTGCGCGCTGATCGATTCCGATGGCCGGATCCTTCTCGCGCAGCGACCGGAAGGCAAGTCGTTGGCGGGTCTATGGGAGTTTCCCGGCGGCAAGGTCGAGCCGGGCGAGACGCCTGAAGAATCTCTGGTGCGCGAACTGCATGAAGAGCTCGGGATCACGACCAAGGTCGCCTGCCTTGCTCCTTTGAGTTTTGCCAGCCATACCTATGAAAAATTTCACCTTCTGATGCCGCTCTATGTCTGCCGGCGATATGAAGGAATTCCGCACGGAAAAGAAGGCCAGGCTCTGAAGTGGGTGAAGCCGCAGGCGCTGCGCGATTATCCCATGCCGCCTGCCGATGAGCCGCTGATCCCGGTTTTGCAGGACCTACTTTAGTAACTTCTCATTATTATCCGCTCTGCGTCGATTTTGCATGTGGATATTAATCGATCGTTTAACACCTTCTGCCAAAGATCGGCCTCAATCAAGCAACTGGCGTGTGTGTAGAAGGCTTGACGCATGGACGACGATTTCTGGAAAGCAGTTAGGGAAAAGGAACAGGCTTCGGCTGCCTCGGGCAAGACGGGGGCGCTGAATATTGCGTTGCTGTTTGGAACGGCTGTCGTTGCGCTGACGCTGATCCTGACGCCGATGCTTGCGGACAAGTCGAGATCCAGCGTGTTTGCCAGTGCACCCTCCGAAATCGACTCGATCACCACCGGATCGATTCCGAAGACGGAAAACGGCAAGCGCTATACGATACGCCGCAGCGTCCTTCAGGAAACGCCTGGGTCGGTCTGTGTCGTTCAGGGATATGGCAGCGGAGTCGGTTGCTGATTGCAACGGCGCCTAGCTGTGCGAGTAAGACGACACTTGGGGCATGGCGCAAAGGATTGACTATGCGGCTTCTGAAGGCATTCCTTACCGATATCAATGGCGCGACCGCGATTGAATACGGGCTACTCGCTGCGCTGATTTCAACAGCAATCGTTGCAGCCGTCGGCGCGGTTGGCGGTAACCTCGGCAACCTGTTCAACGGCGTTGCGAACCAGATAACGCCGCCTAACTGACGAAAAGGCGACAGCTCACTGTTTGAGCTTGTGTTCCTCGACCTTGAGTGCGTCGGCGAGCCTTACCTTTGCCGATCCCGGGCGAAGCGGTTTCTGCTGGCTCTCGTGTGGCGCCCATCCCGAGACGTAGATCATCGAGAACGTCGCACGAATGCGTCCGTCCGGATCCGAATAGCGCTCGGCGTAGATTTCAGCAGCTCTTAGAAAGAATGCACGGGTCAGCGGCTTGCGGCTGCGTTCGGCCAGCGGGTTGGTCATGCCCATGGCCCTGAGGTCGCGCATCAGCGGGAAGATCGAGTCGTAACGCACGGTATACGTCTCGGCGTCGATCACGGGCAGGGCAAAGCCTGCGCGCTGCATCAGGCCTCCAACGTCACGCACATCGGCAAACGGAATGACACGGGGACTGGCGCCGCCGGTCATCTCGACTTCCGCGGCAAGCAACACCTCGCGAAGCTCCTGCAGGGTGCCCGATCCGGGTATGGCGGCCAGGAACAGGCCATCCGGCTTCAAGGCGCGGCGGATCTGGATGAAAACGCCGGGCGTATCGTTGGTGAGATGCAGACTCAACGGCGCCAGAATGAGATTGGCCGATTGTGGCTCGAGCGGAATATCCTCGAGCGGCGCTTCGATGAAGGTGTCGTCCGCCGTGACGTAACCTTTCTCGCTTTCGACCCGTGTCAGGTGGGCGATTTTGCCCGTCGCCTTCGCCGCACGTGCTGCAGCGCCTGTTGCACCATGCAGTTCCACCGCTTGCTCGAACGTCCGCTCGACGACCGCGAGGCGTTCGCCAAGCTCTTCGGCCGCGATGTCCAGCAGGAATGCCGCCTTCGTATCGTTGTTGCGTAGCGCGCGATGCCTGTTTGCGGCGATCCTGGCCGTGTCGAAAATGATATCCATGAGCGAAGTCCTTAATCCCCCGAAGTTGGGGCGGCAAGGCGATTTTCCTCCGACGCGAAACAGGTTAGACTTTCGCCATGGGGTTGAACGGGTGGGGTCGACGATGGGAGCTGGGAAGCGCGCTGCTACGCTCGCTGTCCTTTGTCGTCGATCTCGTTTATCCGCCCGGATGCGCCGTCTGCGGCGTCGCCACCGGCCGGCATCGCGGCCTTTGTCCGAAATGCTGGTCTGTCTTGCGCTTCATCGAACGGCCATATTGCGAGGTTCTCGGCGTTCCGTTCGCGCATGATCTGGGACCCGGACTGTTGAGTGCTGCCGCGATCGCCAATCCACCGCCTTTTGACCGGCTTCGGTCAGCGGCGTTTCACGATGAACCGGCGCGCAATCTGGTCCACGGACTCAAGTACCGAGATCGTACCGATCTGGCGCCGATGATGGCAGGCTGGATGTTGCGAGCGTCCGACGGGACGGTCGAGCGCTGCGATGCCATCCTGCCCGTGCCGCTGCATCGCGGCCGGATGCTGTCGCGCAAATTCAACCAGGCGGCCGAGCTCGGGCGCCATCTCGCGCAACAATCGGGCAAGCCGTTCCTGCCGGCGACATTGCTGCGTATCCGTCGCACCCGCCAGCAGGTCGGCCTGGGTGCCAAGGCCCGGGAAGACAACGTTCGCGGTGCGTTTGCGGTCGCATCCGGCCATGAGAACGATGTCTTCGGCAAGCGGCTCGTGCTGGTGGACGACGTCTACACGACAGGCGCCACCGTCGCTGCCGCCACCAGGGCTTTGCGCAAGGCTGGCGCCGCCGACATTACTGTTTTGACCTTTGCAAGGGCCATCGCAGAAACTATATGACGGAAAGATAACCGGTATTTTTGGAGTTCCTATGGTACCCGTCACGATCTATACGCGCCAAGGCTGCGGCTATTGTGTCCGCGCCAAGTCCCTGCTCTCGGAAAAGGGCGTGGATTTCGTGGAGCACGATGCGACGTATGCGCCCGAGATCCGTCAGGAAATGATCAACAAGTCGAACGGCCGCTCGACGTTTCCGCAGATATTCATCGGTCAGGACCATGTCGGTGGTTGTGACGATCTCCACGCACTCGATCGTGCCGGCAAGCTCGATCCCATGCTTGCTGCCTGAGGAAGACCCATGTCGTTCAAGGCTGCCGCCATCCAAATGTGCTCCGGCGTCGATCCGCAAAAGAATGCTGCGGCCATGGCGAGCCTCGTTCGCGAGGCTGCCGGTCAAGGCGCGATCTACGTTCAGACGCCGGAGATGACCGGTATGCTGCAGCGTGACCGTGCGGCTGCAAAGGCTCTGCTGCGGGGCGAGGGTGACGATCTGATCGTGCGCACGGGTTCGGAGCTTGCCAAGGATCTCGGCATCTACATGCATGTCGGCTCGACGGCCATTGCGCTTGACGACGGCAAGCTTGCCAATCGCGGCTATCTCTTCGGTCCCGACGGCAAGATTCTCAACCGCTACGACAAGATCCACATGTTCGATGTCGACCTGGACAACGGCGAGAGCTGGCGGGAAAGCGCGGCCTATCGACCGGGATCGGAAGCCCGGGTCCTGTCGCTGCCGTTTGCCGAGATGGGCTTTGCGATCTGCTACGACGTCCGGTTTCCCGCATTGTTCCGCGCGCAGGCGGTTGCCGGCGCACAGGTCATGACGGTGCCTGCTGCCTTCACCAAACAGACGGGGGAGGCGCATTGGGAAATCCTGCTTCGGGCCCGCGCGATCGAGAACGGCGTGTTCGTCATCGCGGCAGCGCAGGCCGGCGTCCACGAAGACGGGCGCGAAACCTTCGGCCATTCCATGATCGTCGATCCCTGGGGCAAGGTGCTGGCCTCTTGCGGACCGACCGGGGAAGCGGTGATTGTTGCGGATATCGATCCAACGGCCGTCAAAGCCGCGCACGACAAGATTCCGAACCTCAAGAACGCTCGGGAGTTTTCTATCGAGAGGGTTGCGGGGGAAGTCGCAGGAGGCGTTGCCGCTTGATCCGTTATTCGCTTCGTTGTGAGAATGCCCACGAGTTCGAAGGCTGGTTTTCCGAAAGCGCAGATTTCGATCGCCAGATCGCATCCGGTTTTCTCACCTGTCCGGTCTGCAATTCCGCTTCTGTTTCCAAGATTTTGATGGCGCCGTCCGTTTCCACGGCACGCAAGAAGGATGAGATGCAGACGGTCGCGATGGACGCCATGCGGCGCGCGGCCTTCGACAAGCTCAAGGAAGCGGTGGCAACGATCAAGGCCAATTCCGAGGATGTCGGCACGCGGTTCCCCGAGGAAGCGCGCAAGATTCACTACGGCGAAGCCGACGCTCGCGGCATTATCGGCCAGACGACGCTCGACGAGGCGCAGGAACTGCTGGAAGAGGGCATCGAGATCGCTGCGCTTCCGGTTCTGCCGGAAGACGTGAACTAGCCAACCGCGAAGCTATCGCGCGTGCTTTCCTCAAGCCTCGCGCTTTGCCAGCATCATGTAGTTCACATCCATATCTTTGGACAGATTCCAGCGATCCGATAGCGGATTGAAGAAGACGCCTGTGCGATCGATGATCCGCAGGCCGTTTTCGGTGACCGGCTTCTCGATCTCTTCGGGGCGAACCAGCTTTTCATACTGGTGGGTGCCACGCGGCAGCCAGCGGAGGATGTTTTCCGCGGCAAAGATTGCCAGCGCTGCCGCCTTCATGGTGCGGTTGATGGTGGCAACGAACATCAGACCGCCCGGGCGGACCATCCTCGAGCAGGTCGTGAGGAAGAAGTCGACATCCGCGACATGCTCGACCACCTCCATGTTCAAGACGATATCGAACGTCTCGCCGGCGTCGGCGAGTTGTTCGGCCGTGACAGCGCGATAGTCCACCGGGACGCCTGATGCCTTCGCATGGGTCGATGCGATGCCGATATTCTTTTCGGACGGATCGGCGCCCACGACCGTTGCGCCCATGCGAGCAACGGGCTCTGACAGCAGTCCGCCGCCGCAGCCGATATCAAGAACCCGAAGCCCCTCCAGAGGGCGCGCGCTGCGCACGTCGCGGCCGAAATTTTCGGCGACCTTGTCGCGAATGTAACCGAGCCGCACGGGATTGAATTTGTGCAGTGGCTTGAACTTGCCCGTCGGGCTCCACCACTCCGCCGCCATGGCTGAAAAGCGGTCCACTTCGCTCTGGTCGATCGTGGTTTTTGCCGCTTCCGTCATCGTCATGCTCCTTGGTTCGTCCCGATTGAAGTCGGACGAACTGGTGGCGAAGTCAAGGGCCGGCACCGCCGATAGATATCTCCGCCGCCTCCGAACTCCACCAAGAGGATAAGGCGACCTTTAGTATTAATTTATGCTAATATTTTTATGTTTTGGGGGTAAAGGACATGCCTCGTCTTGGTGCCGCGTCGGCCATGATGGTCAGCCTTGTGATGTGTAGCCCTGTCTCGGCTTTCTCGGCCGAGGCTGTCGGCGAGGCGACGGCGATCAGGACAGAGGTGACCGGCGAGAATGGGCCACTCGTCGTAAAGGCGCCCGTTCACAAGGACGAACGGATTCGAACCTCGATCAGCGGGCTTGGACAGTTCGTGTTTCGCGATGGGACCAAGCTCGCTGTCGGCGAGGGATCCTCGGTCGTCATCGACAACTACGTTTACGACGATGCGAATTCGGTGAAGAAGCTGACGATCAAGGCCGCCAAGGGAACATTTCGCTGGATCAGCGGCAATTCCAAGTCCTCAGCCTACTCGATCGTGACGCCGGCCGGAACAATCGGCGTCAGAGGAACGGCCTTCGACTTTTATGTCGGCCCGAACGGAACGACCGCAATGGTGCTTCTGAACGGTTCGGCCCAGTTCTGCGGCGCCGGCGGCTGCAAGCAGTTGAAGCAGCAGTGCGATTGCGTGATTGCGACCCGTGGCGGCGGTGTATCCGATCCGCGCGCGGTCGACAGGCGCACACTGGCCGCTCTCGGCAGTCAACGAGCCTTGCCGTTTCTTTCCGGCGACCAGCAGCTTACCGGGCCGCTGGGTGGAATTCGCACCAGTTGCGGCCTGGCAAGTGTAAGGCAGGAGCGCCGCGACCCGGTTCGGGAGAAGGCACCGGCTCCGACTCCTCCGAAGCCCAAGCCGCCTAAACCTCCACCGCCGCCTCCGCCGCCGGAGAAGCCTGACAAGCCGCACCATCATCATCACCACCATGATAGGGATGATCACCATCATTGGGGTCATCATGATCGTGACCACTATGGCGACGGCCGCCCTGGCAAGCGGGGAGACCGCGACGGTCCGAGGCGCGGACCTGACCGCGGCGGACCTAACCACGGTGGACCGAACCACGGCGGACCCGACAAGGGCGGACCCGACCGAGGTGGACCTGATCGCGGCGGGGACCGTGATGGCAACCATGATCGCGGTCGTTCCGGAGATGGGCGCCCCGCCGGCTCCCAAGACGATCAGACTGCAAGTGATCAGACTGGTGCGGAGCCCTGATCACTGGTGAGACCCATTTGCGGTTTCACCCTGCTTTCGGTTGGTGCTTCCCGAAAGTGATCGGCCCTGCGTACGATGCGGCGATAGAACTCCGGCAGTGCTGCGGTGAATGCCTGTGCTCGCTGCCTTACTCTGGCCAGCGGTTTGCGGCTATCGATCGTGCGATCGCGAAGCGCTTCGATCAGGTCTATATGGGCCTCACGGAGCGCCAGGAACTCGGGCGATTGCCCTACGGTGCGGTCGCCGACAGCCGCGTAAAGTCTTGCCCTGCTGCTCTTTCCCTTCAAGCCTAGAGCGCCCGCATCGAGCAGTGCGAAGTCGGGTAGCGCTGCGGCCATGGTTTCCGAGACGAGAATGTCGAAGCCGACTTCCTTGCAGCAGCTTTCGATTCGAGCCGCCACGTTGACGGCGTCGCCGACCGCGGAATAGTTGAAGCGGCTTTGGGCGCCCATGTTGCCGACGCAGGCGAGCCCTGTGTGGATGCCGATGCCGATGCCGACCTGATAGTCGCGGCCAAAGCCGAAGGCGTCGGCGGCATTGAGCTTCGCTAATGTCTCACGCATGCCGAGCGCCGCCCGCATTGCCTTGGCCGTGTGGTCCGCGACATCGACCGGTGCGTTCCAGAAAGCCATGATCGAATCGCCGATGAACTTGTCGAGCGTGCCTTCGTTCGCGACGACGTGGCTGCTCAGCGCATCCAGCAGCGTGTTGAGAAACCGCACGACTTCCGCCGGCTGCAGATTTTCGCTGAGTGCGGTAAAGCCGCGCACGTCCACGAACATAACAGTTAGTTCCCGGTCGTCCCCGCCCAGACGCAGTGCGTCGCGGTTGTGCTCGATGCGGTAGAGGAGCGAAGGCGAGAGATATTGGCCGAAGGCGCGCCGAACCTCGCGCCGCTCGCGGTCGATCACCAGAAAGCGAAAAGAGGTGGCCGCGAAATGGGTGATGGTGCAGGCAACGATCGGGGCAAGCGGATCGAACAACAATCCCCAATGTGAAAAGGCCAGCCAGGAAACGGCGAGCGCCAGGACGGTGACGACGAGACCACAGGTCAGCGCCGCTGCCGGGCTGACGAAGGTTGTCAGGATGACGATGCTCGTGCCGACGACGGCGATCGACAGGATTTCCATGCCGTCCGCCCAATCCGGTCGTGACAGGAAACGCCCCGAAAGGATCTGCTCGACGGTCTGCGCGTGCATCGAGACGCCAGGAACATTCTGGCCGAGCGCTGTGGTGCGGATGTCCTGAAGCCCTGCGGATGATGTGCCGACGAAAACGATATTGCCCTGGATCGCGGCCGCGACCTCCGGCGAAACGCCATCGGCCGCCAGCACCTTTCCGGCAGAGATATACCGCTCGGCGACGTCGGGGCTCGTGTAGATCCAGAGTTCGCCGGTTGCCGTCACCGGTACGACAAAATCACCGACCTTCACCGAGGTCAGTGTGTCGGCGACATCGGGAGCGCCCGCAACCACATAGGTCGAGGCCCCCTGCGCCACCCGCAGCGCCTCCATGGCCAGATTGGGGTAGAAATGCGTGCCGTCGGTCAGGAACAGTGGTACCCGGCGGACGACCGTCGAAGAGTTGCCGGGGTTGAGGCTGATATGCCCGAGCCCCGCGGCATTGATCTGCAATTGCGGTCGTATCGGAGTTGCCGCGTCGAGGCGCGGCGGGGCATTGATCACGCTTTCGCCCGTGAAGGCGAAGCCCGCCTTGACCGGCGGGTGATAGTCGCCGTCGTTGGACAGGCCAAAACCGAGAACCACCGGCCGGTTGGCGATCGCATCGGCAAAAAGCTCGTCGTTATCGGGCAGTTGCCTGAGAAGCGAGGGATCGACTCCCGCCACATCGCGCATGATGGAGCGTGGCGACAGGCGATCGGACTCGGCGAAGAGTACATCGAAGGCGATGGCCGCCGCCCCCATGTCCGAAAGCCGTTGCACGAGCAGCGCCAAACGGTCGCGCGGCCATGGCCACTGCCCGAATTCCTTCAGGGAAGCTTCGTCGATGTCGATAACGCGCACCGGAACGTTCTCGAACGCCCGCGGGGAAATTCGCTGGTATTCGTCGAACGTGATGTCGCGGATCTGGCGCAGCAGCGGCGGGTCGCTTATCCGCAGAAAGGCAAAGGCGGCGACGATTATGAGGCCGATCACAATGCCGATTTGCTGCGCACGCGTCATCAAGCAAGGCCCTTGCACTGGAGCGTCGAGCGAGGCCGGCCGAACGGTGATGTAGATCCGGGTTTCGGGAGCCAAGCAAAGTCAGGCTGCCTGTTTCGGTGGCGCGATGCAACTGCGCCTTTCGACCGTGGCCGCGTCCGGCTAGCTGTCCGACTGAAGCGACTGCGGCGCGCCACCGGCGAAAGACGCGGCATGTGCTTCGAGAATTGCCGCAGCGATGACCTTGCGCAGTTCGTATACCAGGGATCGCGACCGCTGCCTGTCGAGGTCCTGCGCCGCCTTGGCGAGGTTCAGTCCCTCGTTGAGGACAATATGGTGCGCGCGATTCAGTGCCCAGCTTTCAATATCGAGTTGTATCATTCGGAATCTCCGCCAAATCATTTAGCATCAAAGATATTCGCGAATCACGGTGCGCCACGCTTTTACTGCGCAAGAAGAATCACACTTGGAAACGGTTGAAAACAGGATTTTTCTGTTTTGAGGCGGGCGGTACGATTTTGATCAAATGAGTATTGTTCTTTTCAATACTAAGACGGCTCAAGACGAACCTTGCAGAGCCAATTCTTTCAAAGCAGCGGCGCCGTCATGTGGCCGGGAAGCTCCCAAAAATGGTTTGGCAATTCGTTATTGCAAGCGCTCGAATTAATTCGCGATTCACGAGCGCACGTTAAGTCTACCGCACGCTCGATCGTGAGCTAGCTGGATGAAAAATATGAAAAATTCAAAACTGTTCGCAATGACTTCGGCCGCGTTTCTGCTGTTTGCCGGCGCTTCCTATGCCGAGGACCTGGTTTTCACTCTGAAGAACGGAACGAACTCCGTCCTCACCAACTTCTATACTTCCCCGGTGGGCGTCAATGAGTGGGAAGACGACGTGTTCGGCAAGCAGGTGCTGGATCCGGGCGAGTCGATCGAGATCACGATCGCCGACGGCCGTAGTGTCTGCAAGTACGACATGAAGTTCGAATTCGAGGAAAACTCCGATCTCGATACGACGACCGATACCCAGGATCTCTGCGAACTGGGCAGCTACACAATTCACGAATAGCCGCTGAGTGGCCTGCGGCGCTGCCGCGGGCCATACCGTCGCCGGTGGCGATGGACCATAGCCGAGCCGCTAGACCGTGCTCGCTTTTTCGCCTCGAGGCGGCAGATCTTTCGCACAGGTCCTCATTCTCTTCCGCGCACCTTGCCACCCCATGACAAACTCGTTAAGAGACGCCCCAACTTGGGCCTTTGGGCGCAGGCTTTAGAAGGGTTCCAGACTCCCAATTCCGGCTCTTCGGCCCGCGGCTTTCCAAGGCTTCGTCGTGCCGGGTCTGGCTTTGTCTCTCCCGGCGTCTTGCTGTGGTAGAGGCATATGGCACGCATCGTAATGAAATTCGGCGGAACGTCCGTCGCTGATCTGGATCGCATCAAGAATGTTGCGCGCCACGTCAAACGCGAGGTCGATGCCGGCCATGAAGTGGCAGTCGTCGTTTCCGCCATGTCGGGTAAGACTAACGAGCTGGTCGGCTGGGTGCAGAACACGCCGAAGGTCGTCGGCGCAAGCTCGCCCTTCTATGATGCCCGCGAATATGACGCCATCGTCGCCTCCGGCGAGCAGGTGACATCTGGCCTCTTGGCGATCGCACTGCAGGCCATGGACGTCAACGCCCGCTCCTGGCAGGGCTGGCAGATCCCGATCCGCACAGACAACGCGCACGGCGCGGCCCGTATTCTCGAGATCGACGGCTCGGAAATGATCCGGCGCATGGGCGAGGGGCAGGTAGCCGTTATCGCCGGCTTCCAGGGGCTCGGCCCCGACAATCGCATCGCGACGCTCGGCCGCGGCGGCTCGGACACCTCGGCGGTTGCGATTGCGGCTGCGGTCAAGGCCGATCGCTGCGATATCTATACCGACGTCGACGGCGTCTACACGACCGATCCGCGCATCGTACCGCAGGCGCGCCGACTGAAGAAGATCGCCTTTGAGGAAATGCTCGAAATGGCATCGCTCGGCGCAAAGGTTCTGCAGGTTCGTTCCGTCGAGCTTGCCATGGTGCATAAGGTTCGCACCTTCGTGCGCTCCTCTTTCGAAGATCCCGATGCTCCGGGCATGGGTGATTTCTTGAATCCGCCCGGAACGCTGATTTGTGACGAGGAAGAAATCGTGGAACAGGAAGTAGTCACCGGCATCGCTTATGCCAAGGATGAAGCTCAGATCTCGCTTCGCCGTCTTGCCGACCGGCCGGGCGTTTCCGCCGCGATCTTCGGCCCGCTGGCTGAAAGCCACATCAACGTCGACATGATCGTTCAGAACATCTCCGAAGATGGCTCCAAGACCGACATGACCTTCACCGTGCCTTCCGGCGACGTGGAGAAGGCCATCAAGGTTCTCGGCGAGAACAAGGAAAAGATCGGCTACGACGTCGTGCAGAACGAGTCGGGCCTCGTGAAGGTCTCGGTTATCGGCATCGGTATGCGTAGTCACGCCGGCGTCGCGGCGACTGCGTTCAAGGCGCTGGCCGACAAGGGCATCAATATCAAGGCCATCACGACCTCTGAAATCAAGATTTCCATCCTGATTGACGGTCCTTATGCGGAACTCGCTGTCAGGACTTTGCATTCCTGCTACGGTCTGGATAAGAATTGATTCCCAGCAGGCTTGCCGCGCGTACAAGTTGAGAAGTCACGCGGCCTGTTTGCCGAGTTGCTTTGCTATTGTTTTTGGAGCTTGAGACGCAATGAGAGACCTTTCCGGCGGTCCGCGCGTGCTGCTCAAGCGGCTGCGCGAGTTAATGGCGGAGCCGCTGGAGCCACAAGAGCGTCTCGACCGGATCGTGCGCCAGATCGCCGGCAACATGGTGGCGGAGGTCTGCTCCGTTTACGTGTTGCGTGCCGACGGCGTTCTTGAGCTCTATGCAACCGAAGGTCTGAACCGCGAAGCCGTCCACTTGGCCCAACTGAAGATGGGCCAGGGCCTCGTCGGCACGATCGCCGCGTCGGCGCAGCCGCTCAATCTTTCCGATGCGCAATCGCACCCTGCTTTCCGGTACCTCCCGGAAACGGGCGAAGAGATCTATCATTCCTTCCTCGGTGTTCCGATCCTGCGCACCGGCCGTTCGCTCGGCGTTCTCGTCGTGCAGAACAAGGCCAGCCGAAACTATCGCGATGAAGAGCTCGAGGCGCTCGAGACCACCGCGATGGTGCTGGCCGAGATGATCGCCACCGGCGAGCTCAAGAAAATCACCAAGCCTGGCCTTGAGCTCGATCTGACGCGTTCGGTGACGATCGATGGCGACACCTACAACGAAGGTATCGGCCTCGGCTATGTGGTGCTTCACGAGCCACGCATCGTTGTCACCAATCTGCTGAACGATGATGCGGAGAAGGAAATTCGACGCCTGTCCGAAGCGCTCGGCTCGCTGCGCATCTCGATCGACGATCTTCTGTCGCAGCGCGACATGTCGACGGAAGGTGAGCACCGCGAGGTTCTCGAGACCTACCGCATGTTTGCCCACGACCAAGGCTGGGTGCGCAAACTGGAAGAAGCGATCCGCAACGGCCTGACAGCTGAAGCGGCGGTGGAAAAAGTTCAGAGCGATACCAAGGCGCGCATGATCCGCATGACGGATCCCTATCTGCGCGAGCGGATGCACGATTTCGAGGATCTGGCGAACCGCTTGCTCCGGCAGCTGACGGGCTATACTGGCCGTACGGCCGAAGATGGCTTCCCGAATGACGCGATCATTCTGGCCCGTGCCATGGGGGCGGCCGAACTGCTCGATTATCCGCGTGCCAATGTGCGCGGCCTAGTGCTTGAGGAAGGCGCGGTGACCAGCCACGTCGTCATCGTTGCGCGTGCCATGGGCATTCCTGTCATCGGTCAGGCTGCGGGCATCGTGGCGCTTGCCGAAAACGGCGATGCCGTGATCATCGACGGCGATGGCGGCCACGTGCATCTGCGGCCGTTGCCTGAACATCAGCGCTCCTACGAGGAGAAGGTGCGCTTCCGCGCCCGCCGGCAGGAGCAGTTCCGGGCCTTGCGTTCGGTCGAGCCGCTGACCAAGGACGGGCAACGCGTATCGCTGATGATGAATGCCGGACTGCTCGTCGACTTGCCGCAGCTCTCGGAATCCGGTGCCGAAGGCATCGGGCTTTTCCGTACCGAGCTGCAGTTCATGATCGCCTCGACCATGCCGAAGGCGGATGAGCAGGAGATCTTCTACCGCAATGTCCTGAAGCAGGCGGCGGGCCGCGTCGTGACCTTCCGCACGCTCGATATCGGCGGCGACAAGGTCGTTCCTTACTTCCGCGGGCATGAAGAGGAAAACCCGGCGCTGGGCTGGCGGGCGATCCGTCTGTCGCTGGATCGGCCAGGCCTGCTGCGCACGCAGCTTCGCGCCATGCTGAAGGCTGCGGCCGGCGTGGAACTGAAACTGATGGTGCCGATGGTGACCGAGGTTTCCGAGATCGCGGCCGTACGGGACCTGCTGCAGAAGGAAGTGCTGCATCTGTCGCGCTTCGGCCACGGCCTGCCACGCAAGCTGCAATTTGGAGCGATGCTGGAGGTTCCAGCCCTGCTCTGGCAGCTCGACGAGCTGATGGCGGCGGTGGATTTCGTCTCGGTCGGTTCCAACGATCTCTTCCAGTTCTCGATGGCAGTCGACCGTGGCAATGCGCGGGTTTCGGATCGCTTCGACACGCTGGGCAAGCCTTTTCTCCGGATCCTGCGCGACATCGTGCGCGCCGGCGAACGCAACAACACGCCGGTGACGCTGTGTGGCGAACTGGCGGGCAAGCCGATTTCGGCCATGGCGCTGCTGGGTATCGGGTTCCGCTCGGTTTCGATGTCGCCGGCCTCCATCGGTCCGGTCAAGGCGATGCTGCTCGGCCTCGACGTCGGGGCGCTGGCGAAGGTCATGAACGAGGCGCTGGACGATACGAAGACCGCGACCTCGATACGCGATGTGCTTGCCCACTTCGCCGACGCTCACAATATTCCTCTTTAGTTCAAGACAAGCAGAATCGGAGTGAAGGGTGGCGAAGCTTCCCGTTGAAAAGATGCGCGAGCTGGAACGCCGCTTCGGCGAGATCGAGGCGCGCATGTCGGCCGGACCCTCGGCTGACGTCTACGTCAAGCTCGCGTCCGAATACTCCGAGCTGCAGCCGGTTGTGACGAAGATCCGCGCCTACGAGAAGGCGCTTGCGGAGCTTGCCGATCTGGAAACGCTGCTGGAAGACAAGTCGGTCGATCGCGAGATGCGTGATATGGCCGAGATGGAACTTCCCGACGTGAAAGAGCGTATCGAGGCGCTGGAGCAGGAAATCCAGATCCTGCTGCTGCCGAAGGACGCGGCCGACGAGAAGAGCGCGATCCTCGAAATTCGCGCCGGCACCGGCGGATCGGAAGCCGCGCTTTTTGCCGGCGATCTGTTCCGGATGTATGAGCGCTATGCGGCGGCCCATGGCTGGAAGGTCGAAGTTCTGTCGTCGAGCGAGGGCGAAGCCGGCGGCTTCAAGGAAATCATCGCCACGATCACCGGCCGCGGCGTGTTCGCCAAGCTGAAGTTCGAATCCGGCGTGCATCGCGTTCAGCGCGTGCCCGAGACGGAAGCCGGCGGGCGCATTCATACCTCGGCGGCCACCGTTGCTGTTTTGCCCGAGGCGGAGGAGATCGATATCGAGATCCGGCCCGAAGACATCCGCATCGATACGATGCGTTCCTCCGGTGCCGGTGGTCAGCACGTCAACACGACGGACTCGGCGGTGCGTATCACCCACTTGCCGACGGGGATCGTCGTCACCAGCTCCGAGAAGTCGCAGCACCAGAACCGCGCCAAGGCGATGCAGGTTCTGCGCTCGCGCCTCTATGATGCCGAGCGGCAGCGTGCCGACAGCGAGCGCTCCGCAGATCGCAAGAGCCAGGTTGGTTCCGGCGACCGCTCGGAGCGAATTCGGACCTACAATTTTCCGCAGGGACGCGTCACCGACCACCGCATCAACCTGACGCTCTACAAGCTTGATCGGATGATGGTGGGGGAAATCGACGAGATCGTCGATGCGCTGATGGCTGATTACCAGGCAAGCCAGCTGGCCCAACTCGGCGAGCAGCAATGAGCGCAGGCGGGAAACAGGTCGGTCCCACGGTTTCCCAGATGCTTGCCGAGGCTCGTCGCCGCTTTGCGGAGGGCGGCGTCTCCGATCCCGCCACCGATGCCCGCGTTCTGCTTGCCGGCCTTCTGGGTCTGTCGACGACCGAAATGCTGACGCACGGTGCCGAGCCGATCGCGGCCGATACCGCCGGTATCATCGAGGCGGCGATCGGACGCCGACTAGCGCATGAGCCGGTGCACCGTATTCTTGGCGAACGCGAGTTCTACGGCCTCCCACTATCGCTTTCGGCTGAAACGCTGGAGCCTCGACCCGATACGGAAATTCTCGTCGATACGATGCTTCCTTACCTGCGGAAGCTTGCAGCTACTGAGGGGAATATCCATATTCTCGACATGGGAACCGGCACGGGGGCGATATGCCTTGCCCTGTTGTACGAGTGTCCGCAGGCATCGGGTGTCGGCATCGATATATCAGACGATGCCTTGAGAACGGCCCGCGCAAACGCCCAACGAAATGGCCTCCAGGATCGCTTTGAAGCCATTCAATCCAGCTGGTTTGAGAATATAGATGGCGCATTTCACGTGATTGTCTCAAATCCGCCCTATATTGCGTCCAGTATCGTTCACGATCTCGCTCCCGAGGTGACGAAATTTGATCCAGTTGCCGCACTGGATGGGGGTGAAGATGGGCTTGACGCCTACAGAGCCATCGCCAAGGATGCGAAAGGTTTCATGCGGCCCAACGGTCTAATCGGACTTGAAATAGGCTACGATCAGCGTCGCCATGTTACGGCAGTATTCGAGGCTTGCGGCTTCAAGTTGCTGGAATGCGTGAAGGATTACGGCCACAATGATCGCGTGCTGGTATTTTCGCTGGCTGACTGAGCGACAAACAACATTGAGCAGGACATTAATTCTATTGCGAAGAAAAGGCTTGGATTTCCACGGGAAGCATTATAGGTTGCCTCCACGCGTTGGGCAGATAGCAAAGAACGACGATTCGTTCGATACTAGCTCGGCCTCGGGGGTCCGCTCTTTTAAACGAGAGTTTCAAAGGTTGAACGCAACCCAATGCGTGAATCAGTCAAACTGACTTGAGAACAAGCGGCAGGTTGGCGCGAAGGCGCGGTATGCTTGCGGCACGAGAGCCTGAGACGGATTGTCCGGTCATGGCGGTTGGTGCCATCACTCCACACAAACAGAGAATTCAGGTGAACGATCGATGAGGCCAGGACAGCAGAACAAGCGCGGTCGCGGGCGTGGCAATAATAACGGCGGCGGCGGCGGCGGAAGTAACAACAACAATAACAACTTCAACCGTAAAGGCGGCAATCCGCTGACGCGGACCTACGACAGCTCCGGCCCAGACGTTAAGATCCGTGGCACTGCCCAGCACATCGCCGAGAAATATGCGCAACTCGCTCGCGACGCGCAGAGCTCGGGTGACCGCGTCATCGCGGAGAACTACCTGCAGCACGCTGAACACTACAACCGCATCATTGCTGCCGCCCAGGCGCAGATGCAGGAACGCTTCCAGCGCGACGATCGCAACGAATTTGCCGAAGGCGTCGATGGCGACGAAACCGATGGCGTCGATAACGATGATGTCGTTGTCGTTCAGCCGCCGCGTCAGCAGCAGCACGAGCATCAGCAGCGCCGTAACGACGAGCAGCCGCGCCGCCGTGAACGCAATGAGGGTCAACCCGCACCGCGTCCGCAGGAAGAACAACCTGCACCGGTTGCTGCGGTTGCACCTCCGGCTGAGGTAATCGACGGCAGCGGCCCGCAGCCTGAGATCGAAGGCATTCCTGCCGAAGTCTCGATGGACGAGGAGAGCGCCGCCGGTCAGCCGCGTGAGCGCCAGCCGCGTCGTCGGGCCACAGCAAGCCGCCCACGCCGTCCCCGTCGTGGTGCGGAAGGTGAAGCGCCTGCCGAAGGCGAAGACGCAGGTTCCGATAAGGCACCGGCTCTCGCGGATGCCGATTCGGAGTAAAATCTGACATCTCCTGAATGGAGAGTTGGTCTGGATATTGATGAGAGGTCGCTCCCTGGAGCGGCCTCTTTTCTTTTGGCCGCCGCCTGCTTTGGGCGAACTTGTGCCGGGGAAGGATTGGCTGCATGCTGATGGTCGGGAATACCTGACGGATTGCCGCTCGGCCGCTGTCACGGGCCAAAGAAGTCGAGGTGGGTGACATGCGCCTTATGCCACTGCTTGCCGTCTCAACGCTCCTTTTTGTGCCTGGCGCGCTTGGGCAATCGCTGAAGTCCG
Source organism: Rhizobium sp. AC44/96 (assembly GCF_001692185.1). Classification (NCBI taxonomy): domain Bacteria; kingdom Pseudomonadati; phylum Pseudomonadota; class Alphaproteobacteria; order Hyphomicrobiales; family Rhizobiaceae; genus Rhizobium; species Rhizobium sp. AC44/96. The sequence goes on along the minus strand of NZ_LXKO01000016.1, from coordinate 6,289 downwards.
ATGAAATCGTCAGTTCCATCGTTGTTCGACCGGTCAGCACGCCCAATCCGGTTTTGGGAGCGGATGATCGCGTTCACCTTGCCTATGAGCTTTTCGTCGTCAATCCGAGCAAGCTGTTCGTGACGCTCGACAAGGTCGAGGCGGTCGATAACGGCGGACGCAGCCTCTGGGCAAGGGAAGGCGATGGTCTTGGAACGATCACACAAACATACGCCGGCACGGGTCGCACCCTTTCGCCGGGCGGTTCGGCGGTCGTGCTCATGGACGTCAGTTTTGCGGCTAGCGAGCAACTTCCACCCGATGTGACCGCGCGTGTGACGGCCACCCGACAGGCTGCGGGACCTGACGGGAAACCGGTGCCGATGGCGAAGGATAGCCCGTTCGAGAGTACCTATACGTTCGCTGCGGCAAACACCACGATCGGCGAATCGGCCGTCGTGCTGGAGCCACCGCTTGCTGGAAAAGGGTGGATCGCGGTCAACGGCTGCTGCGATAGCATCACCTCGCATCGCGGCGCGGTCCTGGCGATCAATGGTCAGTTGCGGGTTCCGGAACGCTTTGCCATCGATTGGGTCAAGCTGGACGATACAGGTCGGATCTTCACCGGCGATGGATCGAAGCTGGCGAGCTACGCCTACTATGGAACGCCAGTGCATGCCGCAGCGGACGGTGTCGTGGTCAATCTTTACGATGATGCCGACGAACAGGTGCCTGGCGCGGATGCCAAGGGCATCACCACGGAGAACGTCGGCGGCAACATGCTGGTCATCGATATCGGCGGCGGCGCGTTTGCATTTTACGCCCACATGCAGAGGGGTAGCCTCAAGGTGAAGCTCGGCGACCGGGTGAAAGTGGGGCAGGTGATTGGACTGCTGGGCAACACGGGCAATTCGACCGCGCCGCACCTGCATTTCCACGTCATGGACGGGCCATCGCCGCTTGATGCCAATGGCCTTCCTTATGTCTTCTCCCACTTCTCCAGCCCCGGCGTGCTCGCGCCTGGCGGAGATGATGCGGTCGAACAGGGAGAGCCCGCCAAAATCGAAAAGCGACTTGACGGCACGCATGTGAATGAATTGCCGTTGAACAACCAGGTGGTGGATTTCAACTAGCGGCGATCGCGCGGCTATTCTCCGCGAACTCTTCACTTCCTGTTCGGCCGAACCGCCACGCTTCCGGTCCAAACACGAGGCCAGCGTTTTTCCATTTTCGGCCTCTTTAAACTCCCGGGATTCTCCACCATATCCTGACCAAGTTCCTTGGCCGCAAATCGCAAATGCGGTCAAGAAAAAGGCTCGCCTCTTGAGGGAGCTCAATCTCAGTCATCGGTCTGTGCCTTATAAGGGCAGGGCGATTTAAGGAGGTACATTATGAATATTGAAAAATACTCCGAGCGGGTGCGCGGTTTCATCCAGTCGGCGCAGACCTATGCGCTGGCGCAAGGTCACCAGCAGTTCGCGCCTGAGCATGTTTTGAAAGTGCTGCTCGACGACGATGAAGGCATGGCCTCGTCGCTGATCGAACGCGCCGGCGGCGACGCCAAGGCGGCTCGTCTTGCCAATGATGCGGCACTTGCCAAGCTGCCGAAAGTCTCTGGCGGCAATGGCCAGATCTATCTCTCGGCTCCGCTTGCCAAGGTTCTCTCGACCGCTGAAGAAGCGGCGAAGAAATCAAACGACAGCTTCGTCACCGTCGAACGTCTTCTGCAGGCGCTCGCGATGGAGTCGTCGACCGCGATCACTTTGAAGAACGCCGGTGTCACCGCCGTTGCGCTCAACCAGGTTATCAACGAGATCCGCAAGGGCCGCACCGCCGACAGCGCCAATGCCGAACAGGGCTTTGACGCGCTGAAGAAGTTCGCCCGCGACCTGACGGCGGAAGCCCGCGATGGCCGGCTTGATCCTGTCATCGGCCGCGACGACGAAATCCGCCGTACCATCCAGGTGCTGTCGCGCCGCACGAAGAACAATCCGGTTCTGATCGGTGAACCCGGCGTCGGCAAGACCGCGATCGTCGAAGGCCTCGCGCTGCGCATCGTCAATGGCGACGTGCCTGAGTCTCTCAAGGACAAGAAGCTGATGGCGCTCGACATGGGCGCACTGATCGCCGGCGCGAAATATCGCGGCGAGTTCGAAGAGCGGCTGAAGAGCGTGCTCAACGAGGTCCAGTCCGAAAACGGCGAGATCATCCTGTTCATCGATGAGATGCATACGCTTGTCGGTGCCGGCAAGGGCGATGGCGCGATGGACGCGTCCAACCTCCTGAAGCCGGCTCTTGCCCGCGGCGAGCTGCATTGCGTCGGCGCGACCACGCTCGACGAATACCGCAAGCACGTCGAAAAGGACCCGGCGCTCGCCCGTCGTTTCCAGCCCGTCGTCGTCGAAGAGCCGACGGTCGAGGACACCATCTCGATCCTGCGCGGCCTGAAAGAGAAATACGAGCAGCACCACAAGGTCAGGATCTCGGATTCGGCCCTGGTGGCGGCCGCGACGCTGTCGAACCGCTACATCACCGACCGCTTTCTCCCCGACAAGGCGATCGATCTGATGGACGAGGCGGCTGCGCGCCTGCGCATGCAGGTCGATTCCAAGCCCGAAGAGCTCGATGAACTCGATCGCCGCATCATGCAGCTGAAGATCGAGCGCGAAGCGCTGAAGAAGGAAACCGACGTTGCTTCTGCCGACCGGCTTGTCCGGCTGGAGACCGAGCTCACCGGTCTGGAAGAGAGCGCCGATGCGCTGACGGCCCGCTGGCAGTCGGAAAAGCAGAAGCTCGGCCTTGCCGCCGACCTGAAGAAGCAGCTCGACGACGCCCGCAACGATCTGGCGATCGCCCAGCGCAAGGGCGAGTTCCAGCGCGCCGGCGAGCTGACCTACGGCGTCATTCCGGAACTCGAGAAGAAGCTGGCGGAAGCCGAAGCGCAGGACAGTGATCGCAGCGCCATGGTGCAGGAGGTCGTGACTCCTGATAACATCGCGCATGTCGTTAACCGCTGGACCGGCATTCCGGTCGAAAAGATGCTGGAAGGCGACCGCGAGAAGCTGCTGCGGATGGAAGACGAGCTGGCGAAATCGGTGATCGGCCAGGGCGATGCAGTTCAGGCCGTGTCGCGGGCGGTGCGCCGGGCGCGCGCTGGCCTACAGGATCCGAACCGGCCGCTCGGCTCGTTCATCTTCCTCGGCCCGACCGGCGTCGGCAAGACGGAGCTGACCAAGGCATTGGCTCGTTTCCTCTTCGACGACGAGACCGCGATGGTGCGCATGGATATGTCCGAGTACATGGAGAAGCACTCCGTGGCCCGGCTGATCGGCGCCCCTCCCGGCTATGTCGGCTATGAGGAAGGCGGTTCGCTGACGGAAGCTGTGCGTCGCCGGCCCTACCAAGTCGTGCTGTTCGACGAGATCGAAAAGGCGCATCCCGATGTCTTCAACGTGCTGCTGCAGGTGCTCGATGATGGCCGCCTGACCGATGGTCAGGGCCGCACCGTCGACTTCCGCAACACGATGATCATCATGACGTCGAACCTTGGCGCCGAATATCTGACGCAGTTGAAGGACGGCGACGACAGCGATCTGGTGCGCGAGCAGGTGATGGAGATGGTGCGCGGCCACTTCCGGCCGGAGTTCCTGAACCGCATCGACGAGATCATCCTCTTCCACCGCCTGAAGCGGGACGAGATGGGTGCGATCGTCGAGATCCAGCTGCAGCGTCTGGTGAAGCTCTTGGCCGAGCGCAAGATTACCATCGAGCTCGACGACGAGGCCACGCACTGGCTCGCCAACAAGGGCTACGATCCGGTCTATGGCGCGCGGCCGCTGAAGCGGGTGATCCAGAAGTACGTCCAGGATCCGTTGGCCGAAGATATTCTCGGCGGCAAGGTGCCGGATGGTTCGACGGTGAAGATCACCACTGGGACCGACAGGCTGCTGTTCCGGACGCGAAATGCTACCGTCAACGAAGCCGCATAGGTTTCGGCCCTGGAAAAGAAAATGGCGGCTTCGGCCGCCATTTTTGTTGAGTGCTACTTGCTAGCAACCTGTGCGGCCGGCTCGTTGCCGAGCAGGGCGTCGATGCGCTTGCGCTCGTCCTCGAACTTGGCAAGCGGCGCGCCGGTCAGCGACTTTCCGCCCGGCAGTCGTACCCGCAGCGGGTCGACCTTCGTGCCGTTGACGATCATCTCGTAGTGCAGGTGCGGGCCGGTCGATTCACCAGTGGTGCCGACCCAGCCGATCACCTGGCCCTGGCGGACCTTGGAACCGGGAACAACGCCCTTGGCGATGGCGCTCTGGTGATTGTAGGAGGATTCGTAGCCGTTGGCGTGGCGCACGATCGTCTGGTTGCCGTAGCCGCCGGAATCCCAGCCGGCCTTTTCCACCGTGCCGTTGCCGACGGCGATGATCGCGGTACCGCGCGGAGCCGCCCAGTCAACGCCGGTGTGCATGCGGGCAAAACCGAGGATCGGGTGGCGGCGCATGCCGAAGCCGGATTTGAAGATGCCGTTCGGCACAGGATTGCGCAGGAGGAACTGGCGAATGCTCTTGCCGTCCTGGTCGAAGTAGTCGACGGAGCCGTCATCCGGATCCTGGAAACGGTAGAAACGCGTCTGCGTATCGCCGAAGCGTGCATTGACGTAGAGCAGTTCGGAATCTTCGGTTGCCTGGCCGGTGGTGGCGTCGGACACCGAGAAGAAGGCCTCGAGGCTATCTGTCGGCCGAAGTTCCGCCTGGAAATCGACGCTGCTCGCCAGAAGCTTGATGATCAGCGCCGTCATGTCCTTGGTCATGCCATAGGAGAGCGCGGCGCGATAAATCCCGTCATAGACGCGGGGCAGGTTCTGGTTGGATGGCGCGGTCATCGCGCTGTCGTCGAAGGCGGTTGCAACAGCATCAAGCTGTGGCGGCTCGCGGCCGGCGACAAAACGGTCGTGGTCGTCAAGGGCGACGGTCACGAGATGCCGGGTGCCGCGATAGACGCTGGCGCGGATGATCTTTGCCTGTTCGCCCTTCTGCAGGATGCCGACGCGCAACACGTCTCCCTTGGACAGGCTGTCCGATCCGATCATCGGCGCCAGGTATCCGGCCAGACCCTTGGCCTGCGGCTCCGGATAGCCGGAATCCATCATCGCCTTGGCGATGGGGACGCTCTGGCGCACGGGAATGATATCGTCGGCAAACTCTTCGGTCTGCGGCGTGATCGATTCCGGCGCCGACACCGTCATGTTCTGTTCGAGAACGCGGGCCGTCAGGCCGGCCGTGAGATCGACGTCATTGTCGTCGTTGGAGAAGCGGCGCGGGTCGACATAGTAGAGAGCCGCAACCTGGGCGGCGCCGTCCGTCAGCACCGAGCCGTTGGAGCGGACGTTCTCTTCGATTTCGTCCAGCGTCATCCCCGGTGCGACCTTCAGGTCGGATCGGGTGGTGGGATAAGCCACCGTCTTCAGGCTGACTTCCGATTCAACGTCGGAGCCGTAGATCTGTCCCGTGCGCGCCGGCGCCGGCGCGTCCGGCTCGTCGGCGGAAAAGATCGTCAGCGGATTGAAGCTCGGATAATCCTCGGGCGCGACATGGTTGGCGGCCAGCGTCATCTTTACACGCGCGAAAGGCTGGCGGCGGACGACTTCCTTGTCTCCTTCGTGAACCACAGTCGAAACCTCCATGATCTTGCGATCGGAAGGCTTGGCGGCGATTGCGGGAGCGATGAGGCGGCTCCCGCGCGTCACATCGGTGTCGGTATGCGCTTCGGAATTGATGTTCGCATAGGCTTCAGCCGGGATTGCCAGCTGCTGGCGTCCGTCGAGTGCTGCAAAGAGCGCCACGCCCATCAGCACGCTTGAGGTAATGCCCGTGAGGAACGTGCCCGAAAGCCAACGCAAGGATACTTCGCGGCGGTCGGGCGCACGCCTGCCATCGGCGAGAAGCGGTGGCTCGTTGCCGAACGAGCGGATCATCATCTTCTCCGTCATCATGGCAGTGAGATCCGCGTCCTTTCGTTAGGCTTCGTCGGGGCCGTTTCCGGCTGGCCGAGAAGTGCATAGTTTAACAATGGAAGTCAAATGGGCGGCGCAGCACCAGCCCGGTCATCCACTCTTGAGACCATGCGATTGTGAAAATGTGAGGGCGGTGGACCTCGCCGGGTGCATTTGGCGCTCTAATTGGTGAGTTGGTGTCCTGTGCGGTGGCGTTTTTGGGTGGTTTGGTTGGCTGTCTGGAAATCTCTGTTAGAATTCAATGACATGGAAGAAAGCTTGTTTTTTTCGCAAAGTGCTGTTGACTTAGAAAGGGTGGGGGCC
>NZ_LXKO01000015.1:65059-65256 GCF_001692185.1 Rhizobium sp. AC44/96 | reverse complement strand
GGGTGAGCATAATGAGTGTGTGCGTGCGTAGAGAGCAGAATAGTAGTGTGTCTAGTTATGTCATGTAGAGACAATTATATACGTATAAAGTCCGTCTCGTGGATGTTGTTTGAAATATAAGCGAGAGGAAGTGATCGTTTACGAGTTTAAGTGTTGTGCGAGTGGCGTGTAAAATCGTTTTAGTATTTTTTTTTTTC
>NZ_LXKO01000015.1:0-65013 GCF_001692185.1 Rhizobium sp. AC44/96 | reverse complement strand
AGATGTGTATAAGAGACAGATACTAAACGGCGCGGCCTGTGTCCCTTTTGTCACATAATTTTACTATATTACCAGCTATTTTTACTAATCGCAAGCATTATTTTTACTTTTTATCGCTTGCATGTCGCTTTTTTTACTAAACTAGCGCACCTGGCCAATGTCGGAGCCTTTTCCAATCCTAATATGGCATTTCCCGGCGCATAAATCAACAGTTATTTTTACTTTTCTCCCATTTTTTCGCTTTCTTCGTCGTCGTCACCGCGATCTCTCCTTTTCTTCGTTCCATGGTGTCAATATGCCAGATATTTTTACTAATCGCAAGCCCCATCGCGCATATTATTGTAAAATTATCTGTCATTATTTTTACTTTTTGATTGACCGCATTTCGCCCCTCGCTTATAGTCTTCTCATGGCGCTAACGCCTGCCGAAGGTCCGCGAATGTTCCAGACGTTGCAGTTCTGCCGCTCTACCGGTCGTCGCCTCATGGCGTCGTTCCAACGAATCCTCAAAGCCAGCAAGCCCAATGGATCAACAAAGATCGCTCTCGAAATCTCCGTCCCCCTCTTCCTCAAGATCACCATCGAGCACTCATTCCCTAATGAAAGGAAACACTGATATGGCAAACGCTCCAGAGACGAAATTTTACATCGCGACATATGGAGGAATGGGCCTAGACGTGGCGTTCTACTCCGATCCGCTCGCCTATGGCCGGGAAATTCAAAAGGCCAAGCGAGAGCACGAGAGCGACAAGCTCGATAGCTATACCTACGGCGATATCCCCTCTCCTGCGGACAAGAAGTACCTGAAGGCGCTTGAAACCGCCGTCCTTGAAGCAGAGTGGTGGCTGGCCGACCCTCAAGTCTCAGCGCGCAAAGACCCTCGTGGCGAGCGCAAGCGCACCGTCTACAAAGCTGCCGATCTCATCAGAGAAAGAGGCAGAACAACAGACACCCACGCACCAATCCCATCATTCATCGCCTCCCTGACAGCGATCAAAGACCTCCTCGAAGAAGGCACCGACAAGGAAACTGAACCGGGCGTCTACCTGACACCCGCTGAACAGGCAATCGATCTCATCAACGCGCTGATCATCACAGCACGCACATAAGCAGGGAACGCGACAATGAAAAAAGGTTACACAGTCGTTGAAAACGCAGGCTACGAGCGCGAGTGCGACGTACATACCGCCGAAAGCCACGATAAAGCTATCGAGTGGCGGGACCGGTACTACGAACCCGGCGAAATCGAAAGCCTACACGTCGAAATCGCGTGCGACTTGCCAGATGGAAGCCGCACCTACGAATTCTAATCAACGATTTGAAAGGTTAGTCCTGGCTCTCCAATTGGGGAGCCAGCTCGCGTTTGTCGCTCTCACTGCTCTCCTGATAGCCCCTCGGAGGGCTCGTAGCTTGTTGAGCGCATACAGCCCCTACCTGTCCGTCCGTGACTGCGGCGCAAGGCTGATCCACTCTATGACCTACATCCGCCGCTGCCTCGTCCACCACAAGCAGGGAAACTGCCAACATCATCGCAAAACTGTTCATCTCATTCTCTCCAACATGGTTAGATCCTGTTGACGTTTGAGACGCCATTTCCAATCTCATAAAAACAAATATTTTCTCCCGAACGACCATCCGTTTCGTAAAATATTTTTTGGTTATTTTTACTTTTCTATTGCCGAAGACATATTTTTATTTTATCGTGTTCCTATGTTTAAGAAGGAGAAGGCGAATGACCACATACCGTCTCGGTTCTAGCCCTGCTGTGCACACTCCCGGCATCATCGCATGGGCGATCAACGGATATCATTTTGAGGAAGACCGCCCGCAACTGCGCAAGGTCATCGTGGACACCTACAGCCTGCCTGAAACCGCTGCCGATCAGCTCCTCAGCAAAAGCGTGCCATACTCAGTAGACGGCGAGACAGTCGTTTTCACGGTCAATGAGGACGCGGAGCCGCAATAAGCGGCTTCAGCTTCTCCACGCCCTCCAAACCATCAACCGAACGAGATTGACCAGATGAACGCGAAGAAGACCGACACAGCCGAACATCAGCGCGCAAAGACCGGCCGTCGCCCGGTCGTAAAAGACGCTATTGCCACGTTCGTTGCGAACCTTACGGCCGATGCAGACGACTATGCTGACCTGTGGGAAAAGGAATGGCAGACGTTCGCGGACAAGTCGGTATCGACCCGCAATATCTACGCCTCACGGTATCGCAACGCGATCCGAGAAGCCTATGGTGACAACCACCCGGCTTTGCATTTCGTAAAAGTGCTTGACCGATCAGACGATCCGTTGCGGACAGCAGAAACGCGCGGCGCTGGTGGCCGAAAGGCTACGCGCGCCGACAGCATTGAGATCTTCGGCACAGCCGCCCAAACGCTCAAGGATGCTCAAACGCAGGCGCTGGCAGAGGGAAGGACCGAGAAGCAGGCCGAATCCATTTACAAGCGCGGCCTGTCAAAGATCTGGAAGTCTGAGCTGGACGAAATGCTTCAGACCCTCAAGAGCAACACGGTTCTGACGACAACCGCCGCCTACCGCAACGAGCTGCGCAGGCGAGGGCTCGATGACGATCTTACGCTTTCCATTGTTCGACCACCGGAGGACGCTCAAAGAGCGCGGTCTATCCAGTATCGAGACGCTATCGTGGAACAGCATCGCGATCTGGTGCCCATGCCCTACTGGCGGGAAATCCTCGATCACGCGAAAGAGCTTATCCCTGCAACGGATGCCTCATGGAGCACACTCGAACAGGAAGCTCGCAAAGCAGCGTCGGGATTATCGAGAGCAAAAGCCGTCGAGATCGGAATAGCTCTCGGCATTCTGACCGGTCGTCGCCCGGTTGAGATTTTCTGCCAAGGTGTCTTTGCACCACTGCCCCTCATGGCCGATCCCACCACCACCGAAACCACACGCGGGCGCGGCTACGAGACCTGGCGCGTGCTCTTCTCGGGACAAGCCAAGACGCGAGGCAACGATGGCACCCAATTCGATCAGTCATTCCCGATCCCTGTCCTGACCAAGGCGCGGGACGTGATCTTTGCATGGATGGTCCTGCGCTACAGTGAAAGCGGCCAAATCTGGCGAGAAATGTCTAGCGACGAGTTTAAAGCGGACTTGCTACGCGCTCCAAATCCCAAGTGCATCCTGCCTGCGATCCGCGACGAGATCCTGACGAAGTTCTGGCCCGCTATCGAACCGGAAGATACCCCGAACGTGATCGAGGCGAAGAAGATCAAGGCGCACAACGTCCGGGCTCTCTATGCCGAAATTGCCGATCAGTTCTTCCGGCCAAAATCGCGGACGAAGGCTGCATTCTTCGCGGAAGCCCTCGGCCATACCGAAAAGGACATCGAAACCGCTTCCTCGTACATGAAATACTACCTCCCCGATAAAAAGGACGCCGGGGCAACGCGCCGCATCAAGAAGCAGTTGGCTAAGAAGATCGAGACAGCGGCTGAAGAGCGCGAAGGCGCTTCGGAGTAGGAGGCAGACATGCAAATCGATCAACAGCTAGATGCACGACAAACCCGCCGCATGAAGTCAGAACGCAGATTTTTGGAACGCATGGAGCGTCGCGAGCTGGCCGCCGAAGCCATGATTGGAGAACTCTGCCGGGAAGGCCGAACGGTCTTCTATGCCTGGCCACAAGGCGGAAAATATCGAGAAGGATCACGCGGCGAGCTGGTGAGTTTTTTGACCCGAAACCGCTACGCCTAAAACCTAAGATCGACCTAGCTAAACGAACGGCTGACCATATGCGTCAGCCGTTCATCCCTCATCGCCAGTCGGCGGCTTTGCCTTGCTGCGCCGCCTCAATTCACGCTCGATAGCTGCGCGAATGAAATCAAGTCGGACCTCCCCCTCATCAAGAGCGGTATCGATTCTGGCTGTTGTGCCGTCAGCCAAAGGGAGCTGCAATCGCTCCGTAAACTGCTTTTTGCGCCCGCCTCTAAAGGGGGTTTCGTGTATATCTTTCGGCACCTAAAACACCCCATTTCGTGTATATGTTATTGACTATCTATCATATACACGTTATCAATTCAATCATATACACGATTTAACTGTAACAGCAGGGAGACACCCCATGCTCTTCACCGTCGAACAAACCCAAGACCGGAAGTGGGCCGTCCTCAACATTCGGACAAAAGCACCCTACGGCGACCCCTTGGACAGTATGGAAGCGGCCATGAACCTCGTTCGTGAAGCTGAAGCTCAAGCAGCGATCGATCGCATGATCGCGTGCCGCACCGGTAGTTGCTCGATCTAAGGAAGCGGCCATGTCTGTGGAAATGTGCCGGTATTCGCTGGAATGGCGTCTGCCTCATGTTCCTTGCCCCGGCGAGAGCGTCTTGATTGCCGTAGACGTGCCTGCCGGTTCACCAGTGCCGGCTGAAGTGATGGCGCTCTGGAAGCCAGGTGCGGGTTATGCCGTGTGCTGGAACTCGCTTACAGTCAAACCAATCCGTCGATGGAGTGCCGAAGCCAAAGGCGCTGCCCGGAAGCGCAATCTGCGACGGCGCTTGGAAAAGAAAATGCCTTTGTTCGCTGACATGCTCGCAGAGGAAGAAATAGCACGTCGCCCTGCCTATTTCGCAGGGGAGTAAAAGAGGACCACGCATTGATCATCAGAACCGGAACCATTGCTGCCCTTGCAGCACTCATCGCGTCGTCGGCCCCCGCCGCGCAGGATCAGTGGCCGATATGTGCCAGCGGCAAGCGCACAACCTGCATTGTTGATGGCGACACATTCTGGCGAGAAGGCATCAAGTACCGGATCTTAGGGTATGATGCGCCGGAGTCCGGAGATGGCGCTCGATGCGCTTCAGAAAGGGCACTGGCAGATCGCGCAACGCGGCAACTCCAAAGCCTTATGACCGGCCCCGGCATCCAGTACGAAGCACAAGGCAAGGATCGGTACGGGCGCGTCCTGACGCGGGTAGTGACGCAACAGGGTGATATCGCCGAACAGATGATCGAGCTTGGCCTTGGCCATGCCTATCAGGGCGGATACCGTGATCGAAATCAGTGGTGCCAATCATGAAGCAGAATAAGCCTGCGGAGCCAGGTGAACCCACTCTCGACGAGTTTACGATCCCACACGTCGCCTTCGCAGCAGCGGAGCACTATGCCGTCCATCCTCAAAGCGACAAGGGCGAGCTGATCAAACATCTCAGGCAAGAAGTCGAGACACGCTACGGGCGCGAGCGTGGCAACACCGCAGGACATTCAGCGGCTTTGCAGGCTATTCAGGATGCAGACACTCGTGGCCTCCTAGAAGCCGTGTACGGGCAAGGGGAGTAAGATGGAAACTGACGAAAATATCACGGCGCTGAACTACAGCGCTCATGCCATCGAAAGCATAAAAGAGACCCTGAAGCGTCTGCCGCCGCACTTCGCGCAGTCTAGGGAGGCAATCCAAGCTGTTAGCGACATGCTGCGAAAGTCGGTCAAGTTTCTACTTCCGAACTGTGCAGAGCTGCTCGATCCCATGCACGTTTCCCAAGCGCACATCGATCTTCTGAAGCTCCCTTACCCAATCACGGCATTCGAAGCTCCATGGCAAAAGGTCGATGCGGTAGACGCGGGATACCTCGATCACTACAAGTCAACCAGACGCATTGCGCTGTGTTGGGAGCCTGAAGCGACACCGCCGCAACTGGCGCACCTCAACATTGTTCTGGAACGTTTTCCGCAAAGTGGCGTCTTTGTCCTCCCAATCTCGTGGATCGACAATGTGGGATTCTGGAACGTCGGCATCGGCGGCGCATTCATCCCCTACGAAAATACCATGGCAGAAATCGACAAGGCAAAAGTCAGCCCGCTCAGCGCCAAAGCAATGGAGGCGCTTAACAGCGCTGGCCTCCTCCCAAAAAAGGCCCGGCAATTCGCGGCCGAACCTTTCGTCCTGCAACTGGAGCATTTCGAATCCGTCACTGCCAGCCATGGCCGCGAGACAGGTTTCGCAAACATTATGAACGACAGCCGCGATGAAGGTCTTGCCGTCATTCAAGCGTGCGCAGTCCTCAACTGTGAGAATGTCGCGACATCGGAAGTCGAACCGTCCGCGAAGCTCAACAAGGCTCGTGTTGCGAAAGGCAAAGAGCCCTTTTTCTCGTACAAGGTTCTGGCGCTGGCCGCAGATCGCCCGGCCATGCGCGGCGAAGGAACCGCTGGCGGTTCGCACGCCAGCCCACGCCTTCACCTTCGCAGGGGGCACCTCCGTCGCCTGCCAGAGAAAACCGTTTGGGTGAGAGCCGCCATGATCGGTGCGGCGAGCGAGACGGGAACCGTGACGAAGGACTATCGACTGGTGAAAAGCCAGAACAAGACATCCTGATCCAAAAGAAAATTTCTAACGGCGAATTGGCCGGTTTGTCCCTTGCAAGGAAGCAGGCGAGAATCTTTGTGCAGGCAAAATTAGCCTGCGGCTCACAACAACGGAGATTTCCATGAGCACATTCGAAACCGTCTTCTTAGCCATCCTTATCCCCGGTGCAATCGCCGGATACCTTCTGTTCGCTGAATGGATGGACGATTTTTGCCGAAGGCAGCGTTGGCTTCCGTAAAACTTGGGAGGGGCGTTCGCGCCCCTTTCACCCTGAAGCTCGCCATTCTTTCCCTTTCCCCGGAACGAATTTTCACAGTGAGGGTTGGCCACACAAACGGGGAACCACCAATGAACGCGTGTCGCACTGAAGATCCACATAGGAAAGCGTTGCGAGACGCCCGTCATCGGTTCGATCCTGTCGAGAGCAAGGATGACCCCTTCCCTCAACTGCTCGAACGGCTGAAGGATGCTGAAGCAAAGCTTGCCGCGTCTAGCGGACAAAACCGCTTTATCAACGACAACAGAAAATGATATTGATCCGTTGTGAAACTTACAACGGATCGGCGCATGGAAGACGATGAACAAGAACCGCTGTCGATATACCGGCTGTCGAAGGTCATTTTCATCAGCCCGGCGCTAATCGCGGCAATCGGGATCGCGGCGCTCTGGTATCTCTGGACCTCAAATCTTTATCTGATGCACAACATCGGGCCTATGCTGATGGGCTTAGAGCGATACGAGAGCCTCTACCCCACGCTCTTCCTGGCGTGCCGTATCCTTACCGCGCTCATCGCGATGGGACTGGCACTTCATCTTGTCGCGTGCCTGATCAGATACATGACAACGGAACTTCGCGTATTCAGCAATCGCGTGCTCTGGCGCACCGGCTTTATCAGCCGTGATGTGTTCACGGCTTCTGTCCGCGAGATCATCGGCGTTCAATTCACGCAGTCGGTGATCGGCCGAATCCTGGGATTCGGCTCAATCACGATCAACACGCGCGGCGACGACCAGATTGTGGCCAACCTGATCAGCGGTGCGCCGCAGGCATCGAGCACGATCATGGCGCTGAAGAACGGCAGAGCCTAAGCCGCCTCGGGCTCGGAGCCGTCTTCAGCAGCAAGAGCCTTAACGAGCCCCACAATTTTCTTCCTGATGCCAGGGTCCACGATTTTCGTGAATGCCCGGTTCAGCGCTAACCCCTCAGAAGTCGAAAGGAATGATGTCACCAAATTCTCAGGGGCATGTTGAACACTATCCGGTCGATCACTTCCCTCAGCGGTGGGCATCCCTTCGAAAAAATGTGACACTGGAACGCTCAGTATGCTGGCAATGTGCGATAGGCGGCTGGCGCCTACGCGGTTTGTCCCCTTCTCGTATTTCTGCACTTGCTGAAACGTGATGCCAAGCGCATCGCCTAGTGTCGTCTGGCTCATACCCAATATCTGCCGTCGCAAGCGAATGCGCTGGCCAACATTGACATCGATGTCATTCGGTTTCTTCTTCTCTACCATTGTGATCCCCTTAAAATGATCCTGTCTAGGATGCTTTCCGTTTCCGAGTAGCTTTGACCTTGGGCTTTTCGCCGTGCTTCGTAAGGAATGCCCCCGCAACATCGCTGGTGACGCCATCGGGCCATCCTGCTGGCGGCTTCAATCCTTTCTGCTCGATCAATTTCGCGATGTACGCGCACTGCGCCTCGCTGGCCGGTCGCGGCGGCACAGCGGCTCGGGAGGTGTCAATCCATGCGGATAGGGCCTTGGACGAGCCTAGAACGTCCTCAGTGAGCGAGAGGCCGGTTTCCTTAGCGAGTGTCTGCGCATACGCGATCTGCTTCTCAGACGGCGTGTCCGTCCGCTCGACAACTGCACCTGGCTTGCCCTTGTCATTCTCACAGATGACCATGCAGCCATCGCGATAGCCGGAGCATCCAAAGAAGCTCCTCGACTTTGCTGTGACGAGCCGGAGGGCTTTTCCGCAGGCAGGGCATGGGTGAGCTGGTTTGATCGCGGCGAGCTTGCCAAGCTCGACATCGAGGCGTTGATCGAGATCCGCGATCACGGCAAGATAATTCTCCTTGCCATCGGCAATGAGATCGAGGCGTTTTTCAAGATCCTTGGTGAAGTCGTATTCCGCGAAATCAAACCTGCCAACGAGATTGCCGACGATAGCTCGGCCACTCGATGTCGGAACCAGATAGCGCTTCTCCACAACGACATATTTTTTGTTGCAGATGTTCGAGACGATGGCCGCGAATGTTGATGGCCTGCCGATCCCCATCTGCTCAAGCTTACGAATGAGACTCGTTTCAGTGTAGCGGCGCGGCGGCTTTGTTGCCTTGCGCAGGATCTTACCGTTCGTCGCCGTCACGGACGTACCTGGCTGTAGCAGCGGCACGCGCCCGTTCGACGCCTCCTCATCATCGTCGTCATCGGACTTCTCGTCGGCCGCGACAACCTTCCAGCCCGGCCGCACAAGCTCGGCGCTGCGAGCCCGGAAGAGGAAGCTTTCGCCGTTAGCGTCAGCCGCGAGATCGAGCGTCACCGTCTTGTAGACCGCATCCGCGAGCTGTGAGGCAACGGCGCGCTGCCAGATCAACCGGTAAAGCGCCTTCTGCTTGTCGTCCTCGCCGCCGTCGCGGTCCTCGACATGCGTGGGCCTGATAGCCTCGTGCGCCTCCTGCGCACCTTCAGGAAGAGGCCAGCGGCGTTTCTTCTCCGATACCTGCCAGCCCTGCCCCTCGGCAAAGCTGGCAATCGCGGCCATGCCGTCATCAGAGAGATTGGGATTGTCTGTCCGGTGATAGGTGATCAGGCCTGCCTCGAATAGGCTCTGTGCGAGCTTCTGTGTGAGCGCCGGTGGGTATCCAAGCGTTGCCCCTGCGGCTTGCAACAGGGCCGATGTCGTAAACGGCGCGGGCGGTCCCTTGGCGACTGGCTTTTCTGCCGACGCTTTAACGACAAAGGCGCGGCAGGCCGCTGCGCGTTCAGCCAGGCGCTGATCGAGGATGTATTCATCGTCACCCTGCAGAAAGGGTTTCGTCTGCCAATCAGCCGTCCATGCGCCGCCGTCAAATTCCGCCAGTGCGGAGAAATGGTCTGTGACTTTGAAGCTGTCGATCTCGTTCTGTCGCTCGACAACGAGACGAACGGCTGGCGACTGGCAACGCCCCGCCGTCAGCGACTGGCCAGCGGCTGTCGATATCGGAAAGGACACTCGATAGCCGATAAGGCGATCAGCAGCTCGGCGCGCTTCCTGCGCTGCGACCAAACGTCGATCGATCGGTCTAGGCGCTGCCAGCGCTGCCTTCAGGCCTGCCTCGGTGATCTCGTTGAACGTGACACGTTGATACCGCTCGATGCGCAGATAGCGCTTCAGGTGCGCCGATATGGCCTCGCCCTCACGATCCGGGTCGGTCGCCAGATAGATTGCGCTGGCTTCGGCAGCGAGAGGCTTTAGCTTGCTGATCACGGAACTGCCGCGCTCTGATGGAACGTAGGTGAGCTGGTAGGTCTGCGGCTCGATAGCCATCTGATCCGCAGGCAGGTCAACGATGTGGCCCATGCTCGCCTCAACGCGCCAACCCGCACCAAGTAGCGATCCGATCTTCTTGGCTTTGGTCGGGCTTTCGACAATCATCAGTTTCAAAGCACCCTCCTGATAGCAAATCGCAAAAACATTTGATAACGTTTCCGCATATGAAATTACTGTCAATAACCGATTGGGGAAAGAGGAAATGGCTCCACGGGAACAGAAGAGCGTCGGATGGCTTGAAATCTGCACAGCTCTATTCTTCTGCTTAGCGATCCTGACCGTTGTCTGGGTGATTTTCCGCGCGCCGGTTGGACTGCTCTACCGCGCTGCGCGAACCGCTGAGACCGGCACGCTTTGGAAGATGACAGCTTGGGGCGATTATTTTGCCTACACGCCGGGGAAGGAACTGAGCATTCAGTCCATCTTTCTGTCATCCCTGCCATTCGGCGTGGTTTGTGCGGGCATTATCTTCCTCGTTGGCCTCTACATGAAAGCCAAGGTCGAGGGGAAGCACATCATCACGTACCTGCGGCCAAACAAGGATGCTGAGTATGCGATGAGCCACACGGAGCTGATGCAGCGATTTGCGCCGTTCTATCCGCACTGCGAGTTCTTCCTGAAATTTCCGATGCACCGGTATTCATCGAGCACAGGTCCGGCATCACAGCCGATGTCAGCCCTTGAGCTTCTGATCGACAGCGGCGCGATAGCCGCCGACAAGTTCAAGCCGGTCAACTTCGAATCGTCGCAGAACCCGGAAGAAGCTGACGACGAGCAGAAGGCTGGCGAACGGGCGATCAACAGGAACGCGCTGCGCAAAGCGCTTGAGAAGCCGTTCGGCCCTCACAATCCTTTCCTGAACGTGAACCTGCGAAACGATAGCGCCGTCAAGGCCGCTATCGAGGAGTTGCCCTGGTACGCCTGTATCATCCTGTATTCTTCGCTCGTGCGGGTAAACGCGCTCCACAGTAGCGACACCAAGCTTTCCAATGTTCTCGAAGCGAGTGAGGATTTCCTGCGCGACGTTTGGCGGGACATCAATAGAGAGAAGAGCAAGCTCGGTGACAAGCTTGTCATCGGCCCCTACGATTACCCCGACACGGCCAAAAAGACCGGCAAGCCCAAAAAGAAAGGGAAGAATACAGCGGTCGAGAATGGTGTCGAGCAACCGGCTAACATCGTGATCCTTGCAGATCATCTGGCAAAAGTTGGTCCTGACTTCAAAACGACAAAGCGGGCCAAGGAGGAACTGGTAAAGATCATCGTCAAGCCTTCGCCTGGGATAGACCCCAAGCGTCCCGTCGATGTCATTGACCGGATCTTGCTGCGGCACGGATATGTATTCGGCGTTCTGGCGTCATCCCTGACGGATGGTAAGGACGGCACACTGAAAGCGGCTCGATCTGCCGGTGTCTTCGCGCCCAACACCTTTTTGTGGCTGCGTTTCACTGACAGAAGCATGTGGCGGTTCCTGAACTATGTGGGGATGCAGACACCCTGCCCTGAAGCCGCAGGGATGTACGATCACTGGCAAACTGAGCTGGTCCTGAAGGCTGGTCGCACGAAGCCGGAGATTGCGGACAGCACGATCACAGCCATCGTCCAAGAGGCTCGTAAGCAGTCTCCTGACGCGCTGACGATGAGGGACTTCGATGAGCTGGTTGCGAAGGTCAGAGACCAGACCAACGCGGTCGATCAGATGATCATCAAGCAGTCCGATGATTGGAACAGCGAGACCAATGCAACGCCTGAACTCGGGCCAGTGAGATAAGGGAGCAGCAGCATGACGAGATCGGATAAATCGCAGTCCTCATGGGGTACATATTGCAGGAGCTATCTTGTCACCCTCGGGGGCCTCTTGGGCGGCGGCTCTGGCGTGTTCCTCCTTGCTCACTACGCTGACTCGCTTGCGCTGCCGGGGCTTGTCACAGCCATCCTCACAGCGTTTCTGATAGGCGGAATTTTGCTGGCCCTCGCGGGCCTATTGGGCACTTCAGCACAAATGGAAAGACTGGCTGACAGCACCTCTGACTATGAGTTGGTCGGTCGGATCGCGATAGTTGCCCATCCGGTTTATCTTATGCTGAGACCGATCTACGAGCGAAGTTAACCTCGACGCTAGTCGGGCTGATCCGTGGAGTGGACCACTGCTCGGAGCGGATCAGCCTGACGGCCTTCTGGCTCGGAGCTGGATAGCCAGGCGCACGCTACTCCACCCGGCAATAGTGAAGTGTCCGCTTTCCATTCGCGCTCTCGATGGCGATAGACAGTGCAAGTTTGCCATGCTGCGTGAGAGTACCGTGAGCTGGTTCAACGCCGTCTCCGCTGCCGTCAGCGGCCTCACTCTCGACGCGTATCGTGAAAGGGGTAACGTTTCCGGCTCGCTTCCCAAGCTCGACATCACCAGTCACAGCCGACACATCCTGATTATCGTCCCAACGACCAGGCGCTATCGTTAGGTGCTCTGCGAGTGACGGATCATACAAATCAGAAGACAGGAACATCCGGCAATCTTCATCGCCTGCCGGGCCTCGATCCTGCTTGGCAATCGTATCAGCTTGGAAATAGGCGTATCGCCCGTAAACGTCTTTGCCGTCACCGGCAAAAGAGGAATACGGGATCGAGACGCTCAAAACGATAGCCGTGATAAATCCGCGGCCAATCATTGCTGGCCCATTTCCGTCCGCGACATCAGCAGGAGCATATGCGCAATCGCGCTATCGGTACGACCTTCCAGATTCTGCGAAAGCGCTGATGCGGCGCGCAGCTCCAATGCGTTCTGACGGGTCATGTTGATAGCGAGGGACCGCAAATCGCTTTCGGCATTGGCGGCAGCACTCCCACCGCTCGTCATGTACGTGCCCTCTCCGCCTGCCATAGCGCCGGAATTGTCGCTGTCGCCGGAGCTGGTCGGCGTCTCTGCGACATCCTGCCCTGGTGTGCAGGTGTTGGGCAGCGACTGATTGCGACCGGCGCGAGCTGCGGCCATACCGACGACCGGGACACGCTCTTTCAGATAGCGCTCTGGATTGACGTAGTACCACGTGTTGGGAGATGCGGAAGAAAGAGCATCGGACGTTGCGAAGCCGTTCGGATCGCGCTTACCGCCACCAACAGGAAAGACGCAATCGTCTGTGCTTGAGCCCGGCACGCATTTGCTGGCCTTAACGGCGCTGGCAGGAACCTGCACCTCAAAGTGCAGATGCGGTTTGCCTGCCGACTGGTTGTCGCCCACCTTGGCGATCTCTTCGCCTGCCTTCACGTCCTTGGGATCGGGCCGGGAGTACGAGTGAAGATAGAGCGTGCGAAATTGACTGCCCGTAACTTTGACGCCCATTGAGCCGACACCAAGCTTGCCTTCGTGCGCAGCGAATAGTGGCTGGTTGGTCGAGGCTTGGCCCTGTGCGCCCTGCGGATAAATATCCGAGCCTCTGTGCCAACCATTGCCCGAGCCAGCGCCAGGACGGTTCCACGCCCCATACTCGCTGAAGACGACCGGGCTCTGGACCGGATGCGCAGTAAGGCAGGAGCCGCCACCACCGGCAGCAACCTCGTCGCCGCTGCACGCCTCGTTGACCTGATTTTCAGCAACGTAAGTGCCCGCGCAAGTGCCGTTGCCATCAACAGCTCTGCCGGTACATGAGCCGCCGCTGGTCAGCCAGTCTTTAAGACCGCCAGCGCCGGTTAGATGACTGCCAGCGATAAGGCCACCACGTGTGATGGTGACGCCGTTGATCGTCTGCCCAATGTACTGCTGATAGTTGCCGAGATAGGTGAGGTTGCGATTGCCGTACTCAAGGAAGGCCGCATCCTGCGCGGTTGGCGTGTTCAGATAGTCGTTTAGCGAGTTGATACCGTTTTTGCCCGTCCATGTGCCATCTCCGCGCATGTAGCCAACGTCGATCAGGGCTGATTTGCCCATTTGATATGCGCCGTAATAGCCGTTGCCGGTGTTGGTGCTGTAATTCCCGCTGCCTTCACTCTGGCGAATGTTGTTCAGCATCGAGCCGCAGTCGGTCGCGGTAGGCTGAGCATTGCGCGCCATGGCATCAGTGGCGAGCACCGTGCTTGCGAGAAAAACTGTCGCGGCCGTGAAAAGGATGCGCGAGGATCTGATCATGGGAGTTGCACCGGTTTGCCGCAGATCGATAGCTTTCCATCGGTAACATCAACCTGATTGCGATCCGCGCAAGCGTTGATCTTATCGGTGGAGTCAATCACCTTGAAGTCTGGCGTCACCTTCTGGACGGACCACGTGCACGAGTTCGCGCCACACAGCGGCGATGACATCATCGAGACGAGGTACTTGTTTCCGCCTGCGTCAAACGTCGAATACATGTACTCGTAGCTTGCACCCGTAATTTCCTGGAGTTCTTTCCGCCAGACCCTGTTCATGATCCCGGCGACCACGTTCTTAGGATCGCTGATCTCGGCAGGGTTGAACAGTTCCGTGAAGGTCAATGGTGCCGCCGTGGCTGATGTCGCCCACAAGGCTGTCGCCACTGACACTGCGCGATATATGGCCTGTAGCTTCAACTGCATGGGTTTTGCGTCTCCTTGCTCAAGCGTACGTTTATCCAACCACCGAAGGCACGGAAGTAGATTCCTGCGCCCTTGACTAGAAACTCTTTTGCCAGAAGAAAGGCGATATGACAATGTTTCTGCATTGCGATATGATGTCGAATGAAATCGCGACGGCACAGGATAACGGCATGTTTTCACGGATTATGATCACTACCACGCTATCAATTCTCTGTGCGATCTCCCCTACCCTATCGGTAGCGCAAGACACCCGCGCGCCTGATGCCGTGATCACCAAGCCAGGCGGTGAGGGTAATGTGTCTCGGTATGAGTACGCACCGGAGAACCAGCCAGCGCTTGAATACAAAGCACCGCCATCGGGGGCAGACTCAGACCTATTCGGCACTGAGGTAGACATTCTGCGGGATCAGGTTCGCGATCTTGAGAACGCTCTGATGGAGGTCCGCGCAGAGAACAGGCGCTTGAAGGCGCACAACGAGACGCTCCTGAAGGAAACAGGAAAGACGGAGTAACAGATGACCGATCTCACCGAAATCATCATCAACCTCTTCAAATTTAACTCGATCCTGCTCTCGATCATGATCCTGTCGATCACGATTTTCGGTGTGATCGTTGGCGGAATGGGACTGCTCGAGGGATACCAATACACGAGCGGAAACTCGCGGTTTTCAACTCGGCAGCCGACTTTCACCGGGGCAATCATGAAGCTCGCGCTTGGGAGCGCGGCAGCTATGGGCGCAGTGATCTTCTATCGGCTGGCCGGGACTTTCTCGTTAGCTGAAGACACCACAACGGGTAATGTCTTGGACTTCGCTCAGAATGGCTCCATCTCGGGGACGTACTGCCAGCAGTTTCAGTATTCGGTGACGCTGATCTGGATGGTGATAGGTACGGTCGCAATCTTCAATGCAGCCAGGTCCGCTTACAAAAAGTCGAACGGCGAGATGGTCCCATGGAGTACGCCGGTTGCGTACCTGATCGGCGGGATCATGTGCTATTTCGTCAACGGCATCACAGCGATGATTGCGAATACCATCGGACTCGAAGTTGGTCTGGACAATTTGTGCAAGGCGTTCGGAATGGCCGGGGCGTAGAGCATCTAAGCCCGCTGCCCGGTCCCCCGAGCAGCGCTCCTCATGCGTTAACGCATGATGCGTCAATCGATCTTGGCCCTATCCATAAGTTCCTTCAACGCGGCCGGATAGCTCAGATCGTTGTCGATAGCGAACCTCAGAAATCGATTGTAGGTCTTCAGCGGCGGGCGAATGTTGAGGTTTGCTGACGGTTCAGCTTCCTTTCGCCGCACGAGCTTCTGTGTTGGCTCGCGGGAGACAAAACCATGTTCCTTGGCTACTGCATCCAGGCGTTCCAGATCGACTGGCTCAGATGGTCCGGTCTCTGGTTTGATCAGCGAAAGCTTTTTGTTTTTTCCGAAGCCTAGATCGCTCATGCTTTATTCTCCTCGCTAACAAAAAACTCTACGACTTCCTCAGCCAATCGAGTTGCGTTGGCTATTGCCTGCGGAATGCCATTGACAAGTGCCGGGTCCATTTCAGTCAGATCCAGATTATACATGAACATGGACTTGTAGGCAGCGCGGTCATTCAACTGCGTATTGAACCTTGCCACCTCACCCAAGTCCATCTGCGCAATGATTTCCTTTTGAAGGCGGGTAGGAATAGCCTCCGAGGTTCGTGTGAAGATGACGCGGTGCGGAATTGGTCTCTCAATAGCTTCTTCCTCCGCACCGATCAGCGCGATGGATTCTGCGGCAGCTCCGGCGTCCATCGGGCTGGCTTGCAGCGGGATTAGGACGAGGTTTGCACGAGACATTGCGCGCGAAACAAGCACGCTTGCTACACCTTCCATGTCAACGAAGACGAACTGGTACTCTTTGCGATAGGCATCGATCTTTTTGACAATGTTGTTCTGATCGACATCACCATCGACGATGACGGGATTCTTCGACTTTCCCGATCTCCATTTTACGCTCCACTTGCGTGGGTCGCAGTCGATCACGATGACGCTGGCTCCTTGGGCGGCTAGCGTCGTGGCCAAAACCATCAACGTGGTGGTCTTCCCTGCCCCGCCTTTGGGGTTCGCAACGGTAATCACTGGCATGGTCTCGTCCTTAGCTATCAACAATGTAGCATCAATAATGCGTCGTGTTTACTTTATAACGCGTTAACATGCAACGTTGTAGCGTCATTAACGCGTTATGTTTTGCTGTTAATGCGTCAATGATTGACGCATGAAGCGTCTGATGACTTCTGATGCGAGATAGAACGGTATTCACGGCCAGCGGCAGGCGGATCGCGAGCGGGAACCGCGCTACCCAATTGCGCCGTAGGTGACGGGAGCGATCTTCGAGCCTGCAAACCGATCACGCCAAACAGAGAACTGAGAAGTACATCCGCAGCTCAGCGCCCGTGAACAAGCTTTACAGTGTTAACGCGTGCATGACGCAGCATGCGTCAATGCAACTCGGCAGGAGGATCGCGGCCGGGAACCGCGCTCCCAAATTGCGCCGTAGGTGACGGGAGCGATCAATCGAGCCTGTCGAATGTCAACCAGTCACAAAAAAAGACCTCCAGAAACGCTCCCTGAAGCGATTGGAGGTACCAAATGACAGTAGGGGAGGGGAGAGCGGCGAAACGCCTCTGTACGCCCTTTTAGCCGATTAGGACTCGTCTTCGTCCTCATGCCCCTTGCTAACACGCCTTTTATCCCAAACCCGATGCTTCAGGACGACACCTCGACGGGTGTCCTGCACCTTCTTGGTCCAAAGGAGATAGTCATCCTCAAGGCCAAAAAGACGGCGGTAGTCATCAGCCGTGATGTTATAGCCGACGAGGCTCCGCGTTAAAATTTGGAACTGTGCGCCATCGAGCAGGCTCGTGATGTGTTCCGTTGTCGTCGCGGTATCCACGTCTCTCACGGGGAGCAGACGAGGCGAACTATCGAGAGCATCCAGCTCATCGATTACGGTCGCGAAGTCTTTGGTGTAGTTTCCGAGCTGAGTGAGTTTCACGATGTACTGCGTCAGCGTGTCCTGGGCCTTCCTACGAGCCGGGGTAGAGAACTTCTCAAGTTCTTCAGCACGCGGCGAGGTGTGGTCCAACTCAGCGATCAGGGCTTGCTCCTGGCGCAACAACTCCGAAAGTTCACCGATGTATTCACGTTGCTTCTCGATAACGGCCCGAAGACGCGTGCGCAAACGACGTTCCGCCGGTCGATGACTGCCGCGTTTAACCGTCTTCCGCGTCATTGGTAAACCTCCCCACGCGGCAGAACACTTTTTGTCATTATTGGGATAAGCTCCTGTGGTATGCGATGGCGGCAAATCATAGTCCTTTAATCGGCCCGCCACAATTCATTAAAATGCGTCACAACGCTTTGATAAACTTAATCCTTTCGAATAGTAGCTAGTTGAGTAAATCGCTCGGCTTTGTTTCTAACTGCGGTTGCCAGATTTGAACAAGTTTGCAAGCTCAGCTTGAACAAACTCCCCAAGGGGGGCCTTTTCCTCATAGAACCGATTTTCGGAAACTTGCCATGCTCGATACCGCATAGCGAAAGCCCCCATGAAAACTGGCATCGAAAGCAAGAAAGCGGCAAACATCATACTGCCCGAACCGCGCCAGCCGCTATAGAGCACCGCGCCCGACAGCACTGCACAACCCACCACAAACAAAATAGTTGCCCATCGTTCGAAGTAGGCCTTCCGCGCTTCAGGGACATAGTGAACCTGCTCACCATTGATGTCGGCAAGTTCGCGAAGCGTGATGGTCAGGGCACAATCGGGATCTGAACACTTGCGGATATTCGGCCTGTTTGGAACGGGAAGGAGTACGCCGTCCCGACCCTCAGCCCGGCAGTCAGGGCACTGCGGCCGATCCGCCGAAAAAAACTCAGTTGTAAGCTGAAGCGTCTTGCGATGCGACGCCTTGATGGGCCGGGGGATTATCTTACCGGGCCAGCGAAGAAAGCCGCGTCTATCGACCTTCGGCGTAGTATCCTGCTCAGGCTCCGCTTTGCGACGCCGACGAAAGAACCCCATAGCTAAGCAGCCCCTTTGGAAAATGACTCAATGGAGCTGGATGTGCGGAAACCAATCCTCAAACAACTCGGCCTGATCGAGGCGATCAGCGGGAACCGTGAGCAAGGACTGCTCGCCGTTGCTGGTGATGGAAAGCGCAAGGCCATCTCCGGTTAAAGACAGGGAACACCAATCCCTGTCACCATTAGAGAATTCAGTCGATACAGAAAGGTCGCCAGAATCCACAGTGAAGGTGTATCCACGCCAAGCCACTTCGCCGTCACTGCTTCCCCAAAGCTCAAAGAGCTTTTTAATCGCTGGATGCGCCAACGAACCTGCAATATTCATTGAATAAAGAGCGGGCAGGGCCATCCAGATGGCAACTGGCGGCTCAGATCGGCTCACTTCGTGCACGGCTCGCTGCATGGGTTTAGGCTCCGTATTCAGATCAACGACAGAGTAATCGAATCGTGATCTGATATCAAGGGCGCTAAAATATTGCGAATGCTCGTCCCTGCTATCGCATGATATCACGTGACATCACCACATATCACATTACATCGCATTACACCGCAACATTCCAAGCGCATGCGATGCATATCGCAATAATTGCTGTTCCACCTGAATATGTCGAAACACCGCGAAACGTATCCCTTGATACTCATGCAACACACAAGACATCACGACAAATCAAACCGTTGCAATTGATCCCGCAACGTGTGAAATGTAGTAAATCAGAAACGATTGTCCGCTAATGTTTGCCGGGACACCGTAAGCGCCAGGAAGGGGAGACTATGGCTCCGCGTCGAGCAAAAGCCTCTGGGAGCGAAGCAGTAGCCGAGCGTCCAATCATAGACATGCACACGCTTCGCCTACCACGTGAAGAAGCCGCACGTGTCGAGATGTTCAAGAAACTCAATCGGCTCCCGACTGGCGATCTCTATGTGTTTCTGATGAACGTCACCGGCGTTAATGAAGATGGTTCGAACCGCGTGCTCGTGGATTACGCACGCTTTGATGCCGAGGACGATGTGCGGCCGACAATCGACAACTCGTCAATGCGCCTGCCGCGCGATCAATCCGATCGGATGAAGAACTTCAAGAAAAACCACAGGCTTTCAGTTGGCGAAATGCTCATCTTCATGATGGACAATGCCGGTGTTGCAACAGACGGGAACACCCGGCTGCTAATCGACTACGAAACTCTAACTTTGGCGGAAAAGTAGCAGGCAACCCATCCAAGATTGCCCGCAGAATAAACACGTAAGTGCGAACGACTAAACCAAGAAAAGGCCGATTAAGAGCCGGGTAAAAGCTAAACGCTTCGATCAAGCAAACTCATACTGTAGACCCGGATCAGTGATCACCCCAGGTGTAACAATACGCCCAACGATGAACAATCTTCCAACCGGCTTACCACCAGCTTGATCCTCGCGAACGCGTCTCATTGTTCGACGGAACGTAGTTCCATTTAGGCGCGCCTTCAGGAACGAATCCCTATTTTCAACAGCAACATCGATCTCAAGATCGGGCTGAGGCAAATGCTTGGCGCGGATAGCACAGTCGTCGAACATTTCGACTGCAACCGGAATGCGGATCAGCACGCCTTTCGCAGGCACAGTCAAGCGATCCACTGGAAAACTCCCACGCTGCTTGGAAAGGTGCGGCAGTGCGGCAGCGCTCGCAGACGAACCGACCCGGCGATCAAGACCGCCCGGCTGAAAATGATCAATGGTTGTAACTTCTGCTAAATCGCGCACCAGAAACCTCTTTGTTACCGCTTGAGAGAATATACCGGATGTTTGTCCTCATTGGGATGAACGCGTCCGTCTTCACGCAAATATTTGAGAGCGGCCCTACACCTTGCACCAGCCTTAGATCGGTCGATATCGAACAACTCTTCGAACGTCGATGAAAACACGCTCATCCTTGCCCCTGCAACATCGCCCTCTTCCAAAAGGGTAACGATTAATTCTGCGTCACGGCGCATCTGTGAATTGGCACGCCTACCGCCAGCATCATCGGCAAGCTTTTTGGCAAAGATATCCTTCGCCTTTTGTCTGTCGTAACCGAGCGTATCATCACGCTCGCTCTTTGCCCGCTTGTTACTCATTCATGCCTCACTCAATATAGAGAGAATACGTTACCAAACGCAGGAAAAAAAGCAAGTGATGCCCGCGTTGCAATCTAGCCAAATGTCGGGCCATCCGGCTTGATCCTGACGGATCGAGGACGCTCACCCCTCGGTTGATTTTCCTGACTGGAACCTACCTTCTGGACTGACTTAAACGAAGGTTTGTTCGCGCTGGTAGACGATGCTTTCGAAACCGACTTCGCCAGCTTCTCTAACGATTTCTCATCAACATTGTTAACACTCTGAATAGATGGCTTTACAGCTATTCCTGCTCTGCCTTTTTTTCGATTACCGTACGCTACATGCGCCGTTACCGCGCTACGGTGGCCCATGGCTGCGGCAACTTCACCACCAGCATAATTGAGTGACAATTTAGCATTTGCTGCAAATTGATGCCTTGCATCATACAGTCGCGTTTTCATCTGTTTTTTCGTAACAAGTCCCATGCGCTGCAACTTCTTCTTTGCACCCGCCAAGGCTCGCCTTACATTCTGTCCAACATCATCCCATTCTACGCCGTGAAGCGCCTCAAGAACTCTGAACACTGCATTTAAATGACTTTCTGATATCGCCTCATCATCTAGTAGAAGCTCACGCATTTCACCATTTCCAGAAATCCCCGGTCGGAACTTTGCATTCGG
Organism: Rhizobium sp. AC44/96; assembly: GCF_001692185.1. NCBI lineage: Bacteria > Pseudomonadati > Pseudomonadota > Alphaproteobacteria > Hyphomicrobiales > Rhizobiaceae > Rhizobium > Rhizobium sp. AC44/96. The sequence goes on along the minus strand of NZ_LXKO01000015.1, from coordinate 43,785 downwards.
CACGTGAAGAACATTGTCCTCAATCCAAGCATCCTTCCATTCGATTGGTCTTAGACCCGTAGCAATTCCGGCTTCAATCATATCTGCGGCGAGTTTCTGATTTCTTCCGGGTGTACCTCGTCGGAGAACGGTTATCAGATCAGTTTCGAGTTGTTCATTCAGACCTTTAGGGAGACGCTTCTTGGGTTTAACATCGGGCCTTTCTGACCGAAAAGATGTGGTAAAACGTTCTGCTTCGTCGTCAGAAATCGTCTGACTAATCCACCACTTCAGAGCCGCGCGAATAAACCGCCAGCTTGCATCCGTTAGATCGGGTCGTTCCGCCGTGGCCACAGCAAGATACGTCGCGGCTGATGGAGACATTGAACGGAGCTTCAGTTCTTCGTCAAAACGCGCAGCTGTCCGCCTATACGCTCGCTCGGTTCTTGCCGATATCACAATCCCATCCCCTACGTTTACGCGTCACTGATATCAACAGATGTATGGCAACGTATGTGCGCCATCAAGTGATATCACGTGCTATCAGCCGATAGGGTGGTGCATCTTCTTGTTTCCTTTGATTTCTGGCTTTTCATTTGAGTCTCTTGCTGGCATAAAAGCACAGTGATTTCCATTTTTAGAAGGTTGTGAACATGCTGCGGAAGATGATCGTGCTGCTCGTTATCGCTGGTTCCGTAACGGGATGCCAGACCGCCTCCAATCAGCCGACCGACGCATTTGTGAAGAAGACGTTGGAGGGGAACGCGACGACAATGACGCCGCGTGTGTCGCCTGCGACTGAGGGCGATTTTCCGACCGCGCCTGGTGCATAATCATCGGCAATGGCTATGCAGGCACAAACATGCGCCATTGATCTCGGCACTGTCTTCGTGAAAGCTGTTGCAACCTTACCTGGGGTTCCCCGTGAAGTCGTCTTCCCTACGAGACTGGCGATGGGCTCAAGGGTTGTTTCCGGGCGCGAGCGTCCTCCTCAAGTCATTCAGTTTGATGACGCACCAGTGAGGGTAGGGGACCGCTCCTCCCGCGTAGGATTTGTGGAAAGCGAGATGCCAAGAGCACTTATGGATGCTCACGGTCATGCTGTGATAATAGCGGCGGCATTTGACCGACTTGGCATAAGCGGAGCATCTACATTGATGCTAGGATCTGGATTGATACGCGATCAATCCGATGCTGCCTATCTTGCTAATTTGATCGGTCGATGCCGTGCAAGTGATGGGCGCTCATTCAAGGTTGGTCGTCTTGGCTCAATGGGAGCGACGGAGGCCATTCTGGCTGATTTCTCACTGACAACGAGTGGCGCAATATCGCTGCGCAGCGGTAAGGAAGAAAGGGGACGCTTTGGCGTTCTTGATTTGGGGTCGTCGTCGTGGCGTCTCAGTCTTGTAGCTGACGGTGAAACATCAAATGAAGTCCTGTTTAGGACCGTTGATATTCCGGTAAAAATGGCTGTTGAACGCCGCGCATGCGACCTGATCGAGGAACGCCTTGGTGTTCCTGTCTCCGGCATAGCCGAGACGTTTAATAGCCAGGTTGTTTATTCCAAGCGAAAGAAGCTCGACGTTACCATGCTTATCTCCAACGCATGGCGTGAAACGTGGGCTAACTTTGGCCCCCGGATTGTTGACGAGATTTCTCAATTCGGTGCAACCACAATGTATGCGGCTGGCGGGAATGCAACGCTTCTAAAAGAAGTGCAGCCGTCCTTAAAGGACATTGATTTCAAGATTGCGAAGCAATGTGAAATTAGTATAGTACGAGGGCTACTCAAAAGCGCGAGGCGTTGGGGAGAGCAAGCTTGAAAGTGGGAATAGGCGAAGAGAAAGCGGATGACGTTTCGATAATGCTTCCTTTAGCGTTGCTGAGTGGGGATCTTTCGTCACACCTCTTGGGACTTCCTGCCGAGAAGCGCGCCGCAGCAATAGCGCGGTTTGCTCGAATCGGATTTGAGAAAAAGACAAATGCAACTGCCAAGCGAGGCTTGGGCGATCCACCGGGGAATGTGGCCTTGGTCGATTTTCTAGGAGGCACTATCAGATGGTTCGCATGAACAGCGCTTTTGCGGCGGCACTATTGTTGACGGGGGTGTCGGTCGCGCAAGCGCAAGAGGACACGTTGTCAGTTCGGCAAAACGTTTACCCAAACCAAGTCCAGGGCGGCTACTACCCTCCGACAGGATATCCCGGCGTGTATCCCGGTGCTTATCCCGGCGTGTATCCGGGCGCTTATCCCGGCGTTTATCCGGGGTATCCGCCTGTTGGCTATCCCGGCGGTTTTCCCGGCCAACAACAGCAGGGCGTCCCGTTGAATGCTCAAGGTATGGCAGGCCAAAGCGTCATTCGTGATCCTGTTTCAGGTCAGATGCTTCAAGCGCCTACCGGAGCTGGTTCCAATGTCGTTGTTGATCCGTCAGTCTACATGCGCGGTCAGACGCCAGACAAGCGTGGACCGCAGGTTCCGCCTGGATCGGGACTTGGTGGGCAAGGGCCAGCAAGAAAAGAATTGGTTCGCAAAACTGCACGAACAGCAGGTATCAGAGATGGATACGCGCAGGAAGCTGAGCGGATCAACGACTCTCTAAACAAGATGGCGAACTGGTTGGATCGGAAATATCCATTCCCTTCGTTGATGATCAATAACCATATTGTTCCCCCTGTCGTTATCCTGACGAATAGTCGTGTAGAAAAGAACGGACCACAGATTCTTGAGCTGACGCTTGGGCGATTTCAAATCATCACACCAGCTAAGGTGACGGCACAAGCGCCTTCGTGGCGCAGCTATTTGTTCATGCAGTCTGATCCCGACAGCGGTGTCGATTTGCGACCGCACTCGAAAGAGGATGGCAGCGCTTGGCAGAGTGGTTACAGCGAGGGACAGAAGGTCGGGATCGCTGAGGCCAGATCTTATTTCGAAGAAGCTGAGCGGCGTATGCGGCGCGACTATGAAGGTATGGCGCGATATCATGATCTTGCGTCACGTGGCGCAGTGTCGATGCCTGTTGCGTCTCAGAAGAGCAAAGCACTTCAAATCAGCAAGGATGGACGCGTGGCGTTGCGCGGATCTCAGACGATCAAGATCGTTGTGTCACCGACTTTTAACGGCAAGGCGGGTGCGTCCGCTTTCCCGGTCGGGTCCGCTGACGTAACCATGCGCAACGTTCCGGTGCCAATCGCAAAGGGCCAGTGATGGACGCCCGCGTAGTTGAAGATAATATCGGTCTCTGGACCGGTGAGCGCGACCTTACCCAAGACTTTCGCATGACGGAATCGGGCGAGGACGTGATGAAGATCCTCTGCTACGCGGCTCGCAGCGGGTGCCAGGACGTTATTTTCCAAACCGGCGCTCCGATCTTAATGAATAAGCTTGGTTCGTTGATTGCGCTAACAGCGTGGACCTACGACACCACGGACTTCATGCGGGCGGCGAAACATATTAGCGGCTCTGGCGGTGACGTGGAAACCCGTCTTGCAGGGGGCCGGGCGTTCAATAAGCGCATTGATGCTCGCGATTTCAATGACCGTGACGAATACGGCGAGCCAAGGGTGTACCGGTTCCGGGCGAACGTCACGGCGTGTGCCTATGGAGCTGCGCTCGGTGGACAGATGGTCCTTCGTTATATTCCAGAGCATCCTCCAACAGTAAAACAGATCTCTCTTGAGGAAGATATCATTGGAGCATCGACGCCAGAAATGGGCTCGGTGATCCTTTCCGGGCCTACGGGCTCCGGCAAAACCACGACTTTTGCAGGCCTTCTTCGACGTGTTATGGAAGAGGATACGCCAATCGAGGGTAATGTCGTCACTCTCGAACAGCCAATCGAGTTCTCGTTTGACTCGATCCAGTCTCATCGCTGCGTCATCGCTCAATCAGAAATCCCTACCCACTTTAGCAGCTTCGAAATGGGGATCGAGGAGGCAATGCGAAGGGTTCCACGCTTGATTGTCGTGGGCGAACAACGCGACTATCAGACAATGGCTGCTGCGCAGGAAGCCGCGAACACCGGCCACGCTGTTTATACGACCGTCCATTCGAACACGTCTTCGCTGGCGATCCAGCGTATCGTAGGCAAGTTTCCGCGCGAGATGCAAAGCCAGGCGTTTGAGATGGCTGTTGCCACCACGCACATGATCGTCAGCCAGGTGCTCGTTCGAAACACAAGCGGCGGTCGCGTCTGCTTGCGGGAATGGGTCATTCTGAATGATGACGATCGTCAGGAGTTGACTAAGGCTGGCTTCCTCGGATCGCGTGCGTTTCTTTCGGATTTGATGAACCGTGGTTTCAGGCATGGTAAGCCGATGAAGGCGACGGTATCAGAGCAATTCAACAGTGGGAATATCACGCGGGAGGCGGCCGAGCTGGCCTTGAAGCGATACGGCTACAGCTCGTCTGAGAAGGTTTTGTGAGATGATTAGCCGACGCTCTTTGATGGTCGGTGCCTTTTCGAGTGCCCTTGCAGTTGGGGCGTCTGCTTATGCTCAGAACGAGGACGCGAAGGGGGAGAAATCTGCGAAAGTGCCTTTCGCACCCTCTCCTGACGATGCCGACGACAGGGCGTTCACCAAGGAGGTCGAGAAGGCCGCGCCGAATTCTGATCCCCGAACGACCGGTTATGGATCGTTGCAGCTTTACAGGGAAGCAACGGGGGAGAGCATAGCTGCGCGCTACCGTTACGAGGGTGGTGTTGACCGTCGCTCTATCGCGGAACTGTCGTGGTTCTGGCGAGATGTGAAGGATGACGACAAGGCGCTCTGGATTGATCCGACGCTGTTCGATTTCGTGTCGTCTGTTCAATCAACGATGTCGATGATCCACGGATCTATGTTGCCCTTCATCCTGACGAGTGGGTATCGCACACGTAGACACAACGCCTCGATTGAGACAGCAGCTCGTAACTCGCTCCATATTGACGGCCTGGCTGGCGATCTGAAAGTACCTGGCTATCCGCCTCGATCTCTTGCCATTGCGGCCATGACTTTCAAAGGCGGCGGCGTAGGGGTGTACTCGCGCTTTACCCATCTGGATGTGGGGCAAATCAGGTGCTGGCCGTATTCCTGCAATCAGATCATGGGAGGCCGAAATGGCTGAAGACAGGCGCGTTAGCTTTTCAGGAGATGGATGGCGCTGGACCGGTGAGCCGATCAACGGTGCATTAGGCCTGCATGGATCGGTCATGCTTTTCATTCCCTCAGCGATAGCTACCGGGATGGTATGGCAGTTCACAAAGCTTCCGCTGTTCTGGCCGTTCGTCATATTTTGGGTCGTATATATAGGCCTTGCGGCTTACGCAGCTCGCAAGGGTTACACGCCGCGCGACATGATCGAGCGGCAAGTGATTATGAAGCTGTTTCAAGGCAGGTACAAAGTTTGAAAGCGCCGAGCCAACGATCAGAACACACAGTGTATCAGCTAACGCGTTTCGTTGTCGAAGGCGCTTATGCAAATGTGCTCAGCAGTCGCCTATCAGGAAGGCCAGACCCAGCCGATGCGCAGCGCGAGCTGTATGAGAAGGTTATCGAAAGAGCGCTGAAAAAGATGGGGCCGGAAGCCGCCGCTCTTCGCCCCGCTATGGCAACTCCTGATTTTCCAGACTTTGCTTCAGGGCTGTGGCTCGAAGACGGCTTCGTCATGCCGATAGTCATGGGATACACAGAGCATGTGGGCAGGATCATAGGGATGCTGCCCGTTGATCGGCCTACATTCTCGGTGAGTTTTGCGAGAGGCGGCTGGTTCGATGTGCGTTTTTCTCGGGCTGAGATCTATTCGACGCCGGAAATGAAAAAGGCAACAGCGGTCGCTTATGGACAGGTTGTCGCTCATTCAACACGAGAAATTTTCCGCGACGGTGATGCGCTTTCCATCGGTCTCGATAATGCTTGGAAGCTGGCCGCAGGGTGAACGGCTTGGCTGTCCTGCGAGCCAGCAATTCGACAGTGTTTTTTAGACTGACTTGACAATCAAACTCTTTCTGGCCTTTTATTTGGTTGTGAGTGCTGGCGAGTCTGTCAGCCGGTGATTTTAGTTGGTTGGAGAAGAACATGGCCGAGCGCAAATATGCGGGTCCAAAACTCCCTGCTACCCTTGGGAACGTCGCTCTGAAAGTGAGCGAGTACGCCACAAAAGATGGCGTGACGACTGTTAAGGGTAATCATCTCCAGACTGGCGACGAGCTATCGGTCCAACTCATGTCACCTGTTCGTGCCGCGAACATGATGAAGGGGCGTAATGACGTTGATGATCGCGAGCGCGTCAGAATTTGGGAAGAGCGCTTTGCCAATCGCCGCGATCTGACGGTTTTTTCTGATCAGAGCAACGAGCACAGTGTGAAGCCTGGCGGAGTCCTGCTCCTGAACAATACACGTCTCGATTTCAGTGATCGGCGCTACTATGCGCAAGCGGCATACGGGTTCGTAAGCGATCCCGAAGCACAGGCCGCGATCTCTGGCATGATCTCATTGTCAAAATTCAATGATGGATCGATCAGGCTCCAAGTTTTCCAACCGGAAAACGCTTCGTTGCTGTCGGCATCCGATAAGGATGACGCTCAGCGGTCCGTGAAGGCCGCTTTTGAAGCGCGTTCCCCGGTCGGATCGGGCGTGATGGCACGCGCGGTCATCGTCACGCTCAAGGAAGCCGGTAGCGAGGGACAAAGCAAAGCGTTCTACATGCGCAGCGCTAGTTTCGAGGCCGATTCAGGCAATGGCGTGCAGTTTCAATTGTCCAACGGTTTTGGTGATACGCTGAAGCGCACCAACCTTGACAGCAATTCGGGAGCAGGGGCGGCAGCGATTGCGGCGGCGACTGGTGTCTCGGTGCAGATGGTATTGGATCGTTTGGGGGCGGACGCCACAGAGGAAGACCGGGACTCCCTCAAGAAGATTTACGATGCTGTCGCTTCGGGGGCAACATCAGCCGCTCTCACTCCAGGCTACACGATCCCAATTGTCCTGAAGTCTGTAGAGCATTTGAGCAAACGGCCGGAGCTTTTCCATTCGGGAGCATTTAGCGGTGCGGTCGCAATTGCTGTTCGCGGTGCTGGCGGCGGCGCGCTTGAACGGCCCGCAGCGTATGCGGTCACAAGCTATTCTACACTGCCGAAATCGGAGCCTGAGAACGCACCTACACCAGCAAAAGAGGCGATCAAGGCTCATGATCGGCTGGTGTCATCTACAGGAGGAAGTGCGGAAGCAGCTCCGGCCACTCGGCCACCAACGCGGTTTGCTTCGCCCGGCCGTGACTTCTAGGCGGTGGCAAACTGATGGCTTCTGTCCCACTCCCCATTATCGGCATCGACGGCATCGGAGCCGCGTACATCCCTCGGGCATCCCGGATGCACGCGAACGCGGGTGATCTGCTGATTTCCGCTCCTACCGATTTGATGGCGTTTGCGGTTCGCGGAGGCCTGAAGCACTGCAATGTGCCAGTCCTCAACACCGTGACGAAGGGGGAGGCAACGATTTTCGTCGTGCGCCCGCCTGCGGATCTCGATCCTTCCGATCTATGGGTTGCCTGCGGACTGCCGCTTAAGCGGCTTTGGGAAAGTGACTTCAACGTTGATACCGCAGATCGCGCAGCGCTCTCCAAGCGGTTCCACGACTGCATGACAGCGACGGGCATGAGTGATCTAGTCACGCCTCGCCGGATTGGGCTCAATGTGGCAGGCTCTACGGTCTTTGACACGATTGGGGGCCGCGTAGCCGTCAACAAAGCGAACGAAGCCCACTATGAGTTCGACCGTTTCAGCAACGGTCGGGAAAAAGGGGAGCATCGTGACAGGTTCCTGAGAGCGCTGCGCACGTCTGATCTCGTTGGATGTGCGGCCGGTGTGGCGCTGGCTATTGTCCAAGGGGAGAGCTTTGACCGTGGATCGATAGCGCGGCTGCACAAGGATATCGTCATCCCTGACGCGCCTGCTATGGTCAGCGTTTTCGCATTTCAGGAAGAGATCGAGGCCGCACTTGCGGTGCAAGCGGCGAACCTCGTGCGCAATGGTGGCGACTACCGGGAAGTGGCGCGAGAGCTGACTGATCGTTCAGCAGCCCACGGGGACCGGAATGCACAGCGGCTCCGGCTGCAGCAATATTCAACGCCTCTGACCATCTCGGCCGTAGCACAGGACATTCTGCGTATCCGCGAGGGCGAACTTGTCTTGGAGCCTACGGCAGGCAATGGAACACTGGCACTAGGCGCGGCAGCGGCAGGCGCCAGGATCGAGGGCTTTGAGTTAGACAAAGTGCGTGCAGAGCGCGGCGCTCGGGTTCTGAAAGAGGCTGGTGCGCAGTTTGTAAATATCAGGCCGCGAGCTTTCGAAGTGAAAGCCGAAGGCGGTTCTGCCTCAATGTCGTTCGATGCCGTGCTGGCAAATCCGCCGTTCGAAGCGATAAAGGCTGAGAAGGTCATTGATCGTGAAGGCAGAACACTCTCGATATCGCGCCTTGATCATCGGATTGTCTATGATGCGCTAAACCAAGTGCGCGCAGACAATGGGCGAGCTTTTCTGGTGTTGCCCGGTGAGATGATGGGCGAGGGGAAGCTTGAAGGCGCAACGCGCTTCTTCAACAACTATCTCCATGCCACGTTCGAAGTCGCAGGGGCGGCAATGCTGGACGGCCGACTTTACCGGAAGTCTGGTGCTGAGTTTCCCGTGATTGTCTATGCGCTCGGGCCACGGCTGGAAAACCCGCTATCTGCTGACGCAGCCAAGAAGATCCCCGACCAGTTACCATACCTCCATACGACTGATCAGCTTTTTGGTTGGGGTGAGGCAGCACGGCTGGCGATGGACGAGATCTTGGCCCGTCGCGCAGCTCCTGAGACGATACAGGTGGCGCGAACCTTCGTGGCACCTGATTTCGATGACGATGACGAGGTAATGACCGTCGAAGATCAGAGCCCTGAGATTTCGAGCGGTGATGATGTTGCGATGTCGGAGGACGAAGCCGATTTTGCCGTTTCGCCTGATGTTCTCCTCGACGACCTGGTGATTGAGAACGATCCCTTCCAAGTGACCTACGAGTCTGCCTCGCTTGTTGGCGGACCCGTTTTGAAAATCCAGAAGGCTCTCGCGGAGCCTGTTGCGCTCGCTCTGACCGAGCTTGAACGCATACGCGGGCCGGTCGATCAGTTCGTTGCAGACAGCATCGGTGTAGAGGTTGACCAGCTAGGAAGCCTACTTCACGCCGGTCAGGTGGATGGCGTCGGACTAGCTCTGCATAAAGCGTTGCGTGCAGAGTCAATTATTGTTGGAGACCTGATGGGTGTCGGCAAGGGTCGCCAGCTCGCTGCGTTGGCGCGGGCAGCACTGAAGGACGACCGTCCTGTGCTGTTCTTCACCGACAATGCCTCGCTCTTCACCGATTTCGTGGCCCGCGATCTCGCGACGGTTATGCGGAGGCCTGCGAGTGACCTACCGCAAGTTATCCGGCCATACATCGTCAACAGCAGCAAAGATGCTTCCATCCTCGATCCAGATTATCAGGGCGAGCGTCGGCGCGGACAGGGGTTCGTGTTCCGCGCTTCTGCCAGCTCGGCCAAGCGCGAAAAATCCATCGATCCGTCGATGAATATGATCCTGTCGTCTTACTCACAGCTTGGAGCGCAAGGCCGTGAGGCAAAGCTGGCGGCGATATCGGATTGGCTCAACAAACAGGATAAGCCGCCGCTTTTGATCATGGATGAATCACACCGAGCTGCCGGAGAGGGGTCGAATGTAGGCCTCTCGATGACAGCCTTGGTTGAAACCGTCAAAGCTGCGGGCGGTTCTGTCGCCTACGCTTCAGGGACCGCGCTCAAGGGCGCGAGAAACCTGCGTGTTTACGGGTCCGCTTTGCCAGATGTCGGGATTCCCCCTGATCGTCTGGTGGAGCTGATCGAGAAGGAACCGCTTGCCCTCCAAGAGGCACTTTCTTACGAGATGGCGCGATCCGGGGGTCTAATCGCTCGTGAGCTGGACAACACAGAAGTTGCTCGCGAGACGGTTTCTCTTCAAGACGTTGACCCTGTTCGTTTCGCGCAAGTGCTGGAGAAGGTCGATATCTTTGCTCACAAGATGTCTGAGCTGCTATCCCTTGGCCGCGAGGTCAAAGACTGGTCTCAGCATCGGCAGAAAGAGCTGAAAAAGGACATTGAAAGCTTGCCGGAAGGTGCAGAGCGTGACCGCGCCCTTGGGTCCGTCGGCGTGCATTATCAATCGCCCGCTTCCCGTTTTCATCACCTTTCGAACTATCTGACGCTGGCTATCAACGGCGTATTCTTGGAAGATCTCGTTTTGAAGTCCGTCGCGGAGGGCCGCAAACCTCTCGTAGCGGTCGCTAACACAGGCGATACCCTTATGCGGGATCTGATCGCCAGCCATTGGGACAATGACGACGCTGAAGAGGACGAAAGCGCAAGCGTCATGAAGGGATCGGCATATGTCCTGCCGGAAAAGCCGCACCTGGGGCATGTGATCAAGCGCGTTGCCGACCGGCTGTTGACGGTCAAAGAGAGCAATGGGTTTGGCGCTGTCACCGAGATCCGGCTTCATGAATATGAGGACTGGCTGGTTGAATTCAACGCGGGCGTGGACGCCGCGGATTTCTCAATGCTGTCCATGACGGTCATTGATGACCTGGCTGTAGCGCTCGAAAAGCATGGCCTGTCACTCGGAGAGATCACAGGGCGAACGTTCATGTCTCGCCCGGCCGAAGACGGCAGCGGATTTGTCATCAGCGCGCGGACAAAGCCCCTGAAGCACGATGTCGTGTCTGATTTCAACAATGGCCGTGTTGATGTTCTGATCCTCAACCAGTCTGCTGCGGTTGGGCTCTCTGCGCAGGCATCGCCAGCCAATGGCTTCGACGTGCGGCAGCGCGAGATGATCAAAGCACAGATGCAAGGGGACGTGACGCAAGAACGCCAAATGGACGGGCGTATCAATCGAGTGGGCCAAATTCATCCGCCGCTCTACACGGTTCCGCTTCAAGGCCTGGCAAGCTCTGACCGCTTGGCGCAATTGTTCAACCGAAAGAACCGCTCGCTCACGGCAGCTTCCACAGCCACTCGTGAGAATGAATCGAACATCAAGGATACGCTCGACCTTCTCAACGAGGTGGGCCAGTTCGTCAGCCGTGAGTACCTGAAAAACAATCCCGACATCGCGGTCACGCTCGATATCGACCCGGAATCGGAAATCGAAACCAAGTATTCCGAAAAACTGATGGGCCGGATGATCGCGCTTCCGTCTGGAATGCAGCGAACGATCATGGGCGAACTGGACACCGCTTTCCAGATGCGCGTAGCTCTTCTCGATGCGCTCGGTGAGAACCCGCTGCGGCTACGGGAGTACGACTGGAAGGCGGAGGTCAAAGAGGTTGCAGCTCTGATCAGTGGTAATGCGTCTGCCGCTCGAATGTCTGAGCGCCCGTTGGTGCTCAACAAGCTCACCTACAAAGAGACCATCAAGCCGATAGACATCTCCTCCGTTGAGGATGCGGTCGCCCGTGGCAAGGATTGGATGATCGATCCGACACTCGGCCGAGCATTGTCAGTCAATGAGCGCCTGGAAGAGCTTGCACCAAGCGGCCAGGACATCCGTTTTACTGATCCGATCTTTGATCGGGTTATGAACCGCTCTGACGAGCTGCGAAGCCTCGGCGCGACGGAACACCCTGTCGAAATAGCTCAGGCTTTTTGGGACAGCCAGTATACAAAGGATGCCGAAAGGGAAATCAAAGGCCTTGAGAAGATGGTGCTTGATGCGGGGCACAAGCTCAACTTCCTCCTCGATATCGCTCCTGTGATTTCGCCCGGCGCTATCGTGACGGTCTATCCCAAACTGGTATCCCGACTGCGTGATTCCACCCTGTTTAACGCTGCGGTCGATTACATCGACGGGACGGATCACACCGACAGAGAAGTTGGTGTGCCTGCTGTCATCGTAGATGTGCGGTTCAATGAGGAAAAGCCGCTCAATCTCGGTGAGTGGAACATTCGAATTGCGGTTCCCGGTGAGGAGCACTTGATCGATATGCCGATGGCATCGGTCTACGCGATCCTTCGGGAGGAGCACGAGGCGACAGTCGCTGCCAAGGGCATTACGAAGATATGGGCTTTCAAAAGCGCGCGTCTTGATGATGACGGCTTGGGGCTGGCACGAGCTATTGCGCCGCTATGGTCCCAACCTCTGGCAAAGGCGCTCGATGATGCTGAAGCCATGGGCAAAGCACCTGATTTCGCCACAGGGTACGAGAGGCTTCACTGGAAACCATTCCTGGGCGACGGTAGCCCGGAAAACAGCGTTTTGGTGGCACTGTTCCAGAACGTTCATGGAGGCAGCGTCAGCCGGTCACGGTATGCCGTTGAAGGAAACCTTTTCGCCGCTGTATCGGCCCTCGCAGGCAAGCGTATGGGGGAGAAGGCCATGTACACGGACGATAGTGGCGCAATCCGCCACTGCTTCCTGCTGAAGCGCGACGGCCACAAGAAGGTGCTTGATCAGCTAACGGCAAGCGTTGCGAGCCGTGTCGGCTTCATGAAGGCTGACGTTGGCTCCGTATCAGGTCTCTTGACGGGGATGACCGGGATTATCAGCGGCGCTGATGATGAGGCGCGCGCCTCTTACGTAGCCTTTGACCTTCTGACCCGGATGTCACAAGGCGGCTGTAAAACATCGATCGATCAAGCTCGTGACCTTATCAGGCCGCGACTGGCGGAACTGCACACGCAGATAATCAAAGCGGTGCGCCAGCAAGGATCTATCAATACCGGTCTATTCGTCGGAACAGATCCATTCGGGGACTCGACACAACGCTTGTTCACGCCCGGAGCGTCGATCAGGGTACGTGAGGGGGCTTCGGACGAAAGTAGCGGCTTCAGGGTCCATTGGGACCCCAAGGAGATAGCCAGGTCCTCAGCCGCTTTGAGCGATAAGGGGGCGCTGGCAGCGTTTGGCGGGAAGACGTTCGGCGTTATCGTGAAAGCGAAAAACGATGTCTGCGACAAGGCAAAGAACGCGCTGTGCGCCGACTGGAGCAACAAGCTTGGAACAAGCGTCGTCCGTAACTCGACGGTCGCAAAGGAAATCGCGTCGGCCATGGATACGGCAGAGGTTTTGTGTGCTGCCGCTCACGACAAATCCCTCGATGGAATGATCGGGCTTAAAGGCGCGCTTGTCGTGTACAATGAGGTGATGACGAATCTGTCGCGCGAGCTGATTGCGCAACAGTTGCAGGTAGGTACTGAGATAACAGCGTCGGTGCGCTCTGATCGAGCGTCGGCACCAGCAGTTGCAGCAGTCTAGAATGAATTACCCGATATTAAAAAGTTTGACATACTTTTTTGTTCGGGTTTCATTGTGAAAAATTTTGGGAAAGGGAATCATCAAGGACTAGAAAGCTAACCCCAGAAATGCCGAACCCCAGACGGTCTCCCGTCCGGGGTCGAAAATAAAGATAGAAAAGAACGCTTTTGGTCGGGCGTCGTTCTCCTCAGAAGGTAAAATCCTTTGAGGCGAAATGCAAGTCTTTTTGTCTTTTTTCTCGGCGTTTCCGGCTAACCGGAAAGAGAGAAAGATGAGCGTTTCCGCGTTGGCGATGAGCCAACACAACGAGAGAAATATCCTATCCATAGTCAGCAATACGTGGTCGCAAGGCGCACTGGACGACTGCATCAAAACCGTCCTCGGTGCCCATGCTCGTGGCCTGATTGGCGACGGTGTTGTCGAGTCCGTCTATTCTGCAGTCACGGATCGACGGGCAGCATTGATCACTCAACAGAGATCGGCTGCGCGTCGGCCTGCTAAGTGGGGATTGCCACTAGCGGCAGGACCGAAACTATCCCTGGACGAGAAGCGGAGCCGGGCAAAGACGCGCCATAACTGCGCGGGCTGGTTCTCGGCAAAGCTGGAAAAGGCCGGGGCCAACGTTGCCGAGATCTATGAGAAACTTCCGCGAGCGAGCGTCAGGGCAGTTCTCCATACGATATGCGAGCTTTGCGCCCTAGCGCGTGGCCGATGCGACGCCTCCATTGCGACAATAGCAGACCGCGCAGGATGCAGCCGCTCGGCTGTTGAACAGGCTCTGCATCATCTGAAGGCTGGTGGCTTCATCGAAATCGAAAGTGGCAAGGCTGCGGGCGTCACGTCGATCATCCGACCCGCACAACAATACCTCACGAAGGTCGTAGCCTGGTGCCGCGCGCGTTTGGAAAAAACACAGAAAAAAATGCGTGAGGCCGACAGATCGGCGTCCGTCGCAGGGGGTACACAAATTAATGGGAAGAAATCAGATTCTTATTTTTTAAATAAAAGATTTGGGCAGAAAGAGGGGAGAGACCAGCCTGAAGATGCGACTGAAGCAGTCGTCTTCCCTGCCACAGGTTCTATCTATTTTACCCGTTGGCGGGATCTCGTGAGAACGCATTCGACAGGTGTCACACCAGACGCCGACATTGTGGCAAACGCGTTCCGAAAGTTCTGCAAAGAGAAAAATATCGCCCTTGATGCACCAAAGATCGAAGATCGCTTTATCAAAATCGTCCAGAAGTTCCGCATCTAGGCGGTTTTGCCGTGTTTCTCTTGGCTCTCAACTCTACGGGATTGCATGTATCGCAAGCTCGTAAGGGGCTTGGATAATTGACGATTATGCAGTAAATCTGATTTTGATTTCACAGTGAAATGCAAAGGCCGAGCGATTTGCCAGACAAAGCAGACAACGCAAAGACCGACACTGAAGCGCAACCGCTAGTAAATCCGGTTAAGTCGTCGGACCTTGAAGAGCTGTACAAGCCCCTCGCTATCGAAAATCCGGAGCGAGGATACAAAGAGTCTGCCGCTTACGGCGCTGATAACCTCGCGGCGGTTCTTGCACTGCCGAATTTGAAGATAGCATTGGCGGCGGTTGCCGTGTGGGAAGAAGGCTAACAGGAGAGAGACGGACATGCGTGTCACAACGAAGGCAACGTTTGCAGGACTAGCAGTTTGGGCGGCTGTTGCGATGGCGTCGCCTGCGGCAGCGCAGGGAGCAGGAGGCGGCTGCGGGATCACGCAGGCGGCTGATGCTGCGGTTCAGCGTCAGATCGCTTTGCTCGATGCCGCCAAGGTAGATAGCTCTGAGTTTTTCAACGGTGCCAACAGTTGCCTCGGCTCAAACCTCCTCGACTCCTTGGATCTTTCAAACCTCATTCCAACCAGTTTCGATTTCCTCGGCGGCGCTGCTGACTCCTTGATCAACGGGCTAATGCAGAAAGCACAACAGCAAGTCTGCCAGGTTCTCAATGATCAGCTTCAAAAAGTTGTCGGCAAGATCAACACGAACATGTTCCAGTTCGATTCCGTCATGGGCGGTCAGATGAACGAGCTGCTTGGCGGTTCGGGCAACAGCGTGACTGAATTGAAGATGCCCAACATTCCCGGCATCGGAAAATATGACTTTACGCTGGCGTCCGTCAGCACCGGCAACGGAATCGACCAGCCGATCATGACGCCTCCTGCATCGCAGGCAGGCGGAAATCAGGTCGGTACACCGGTTGGTAACGGCACTGGATCGGGTGCGACGAACGGTTCGAACAACGCATTCGGAAATCTCTTCCAGCAGTAAAGGGCCGTTCGAATGCGAAAGACAGCAGCAGCATTGACGATCAGCGTCTGCGTAGCCGGGTATTTGCCCGGTACGGCTAACGCGACAATGGTGGAGTGGGCTACCAGCTTCGAACGCTTCATGGCCGGTCTCAAGACCGTCGATAGGCAGGTATCCGGTTCGGCATCTCAAACGCAACAGGTCATCAAGAAATCTGAAGAGGCGGCGGTCAACGCTGAGCTTGCCCAAGAGCAGGCCCTCCGCATGGCGGACATCAAAAATCGGTACTCCTACGAAACCGGGCAGGGCGAAACGTCTTGTGCTGTTGTTGATGCTCGCTCCGGCCTCTCGGGCGTGGACAATTCCGAGAAGAAGATGCTGACGGCGTTTCGTGCGTCCGATCAGAAATACCTGTCAGGAGGCGGAAACGCGGCTGCGACGATCAAGAACTCTCTCCTGAAACGGATTGGTCATTATTGCACCGATGAGGAGCGGGCAGAGCTTGGCCCAACATACTGCCAATCGACCGTGAGGAGTGAACGGAATGCGGGTGATTCCAACGCAGCGCCGTTCTTGGTGAACCGGAACTACGGTGGTGCAGAGGTTGTGACCGCTGCGGACTATATCGATGTCCTGGCTCCTCTTCCGACGATTAAACCTGGCGCTGAAGTGGTTGGGGATCAGTTGGAGCTGATGGGCGCACGTATGCGCGGGGCCGCGCTCTCCGCATCACGTTCAACAATGATGGGTGTGGCTGTCTCTGGCATGGGAGGCGATATGCAATGAGTGTTTTTTCTAAGAAACGTCTTGCTCTTTATCTAACGGCGGCTGCGACGGTTTGCGCCGGATCGCCGGCTCTTGCTGTAACGTGCGCGGTAGAGGCTCATGTTATCGAGCGGACGTTGCAGCTCGATGGTGCTGTGACCGCCCAAATCCTGAAGTCAAAAGGTCTTCTCATCACGGAAGAGCTGAGGCAGCGCCAACTTTTGCTCGCGGCGCTGAAGGTGCTGACTAAGCAGGAATCCGGTTCCGGGCAACAGACAGCGACTGTCGTCAAGAAATCTGCGGAGGCCGCTGCGAGTGCGAACGTTGCACAAAGGCAGGCCTATGCGATAGCCGACGCTAAGGAGCGATATGGCGTCACTGGCTATGATAGCTGCGGCGTCCAGACCAAGAGCGCGTCTTTCTATGCGGCGAACAAGGCTATGGAAAACAGGGCTGCATCATACAGAAACGGCACGTTTTTTAAGCCAGGGGAATACGGCACGCCTCAACAGTGGGCATCGCTTGCTCAGAACGGATCGAATTTCGACGCTGAAGCCATTTTCAGCGGTAATTCATCGGCCGCTGCCGACTACATCAATTTCGTAGCGGGTCCGCCAGTTGCGAAACAAGCTGGCAACGGAATGGCGGCTGATCTTCAAACCTTTGAAAAGAACCGCAACGATGTCCGTCGATCAGTGGTCGTGAACGTCTTGTCTTCGATTGCTGCCGAAAACGCCCCTGGCGGTCCTCGGGAAAAGCTTGCAGAGCTGACAAAGCACTGGACCGGCGATGATGGCGGCGTGAAATGGGCACAAGCCAGTGCCGATAAGCCTCTGCGCGCGACTTTGCTCGATGCTGTTCGGATCGAGGCCGCGAACATCGCTCTCATGGCGTTTCAGGTGAAGGACAACGCGAGAACCGAATTGGCTCTCGCTTCCTACGCCTTGTCTCGCGTGAACAACCGCGTTTTCAACGGAAATGAAAGCGCTGTCTCTGTCGGTGCAGGCCAGCGCCGCGCCGGACTTCAATAGGAGCTAGCTCGATGAACAAGACTATGCGCCTCGCTGTCAGTACGGCAGTTCTCGGTGGAAGCATTCTTCTCAGCTCCAACAGTGCATATGCGGCTTGGTGCGCAATCAGCACTGGATGGCTTGCGACCCACGAGCAGGTTGAGAAGCATCTGATCATGGAAACACAAGTCCTCGAGAACGATGTTGCGCGCGAGGGCGCGACTACGCTTGAGCAGGTTTTGGCGGCGTTGAAGGTCTACAATCGTCAGAACTCGGGCGAAGGACAGCGTTTGCAGCAGTCCACGAAGAAGAGCCAGGAAGCATATGCCAATACCGTCACGGAGCAGATGCGACGAGAAAAGCTGGTGGCGATCAAGGAGAACTATTCCTACGAAACCGGCCAAGGACCAAACGCCTGTGCTCAAGTGGCATTTCTTCAGAAGGTGACAGGCGCGATCGATGGCTCGGGCAGCTCGACATCGCGTGTTTACAAAGGGATCGATGTCGCGCCCGGTTCAGTACCGAGTGTCGCGCAGCAAGCCGCTGATCGCCGTGATCCGCGCTCTACTGACGCGTCTCTTCTCCTCGACGTAAGCGCCTCTGAGGAAGACAAACGCAAGGTTATCCAGCAGCTCGCCGGTTTTGCGGTGGCGAAGCCGGGCGCTGATCAAACCGGAACAGTCGGAGGCGAGTTCTCGATGCTGAGAGCGCGCGAAGCGGAAGCATGGCGTTCTCCGGCTCTGGTCTCGCTGGCGTCGGTCGCCGCGATGTCGAACAAGGCAAGCGGTGATGGCGATGGAGCTGGCAGTGTCCTTCAGGCCATGGATGCGCTGATCGACAACTACGGCGGTGGCCCTGCTTACGAGAAGTGGACGAACGCTTTGCAGATGCAGTCGGAGCGTGGTCTGATGACCGAGCTAAACAGGTTGCGTGCGCTGTCGATGCGCCTTCGTACCTACCACTCCGAATCTGAAGCAAGAAAAGCGGCGGTTGTCGCTGGTATGCTGGCAGCGGAAGCGCAGGGGTCAAATTGAGCGGAAACAAGCCAATCAACGCGCCCGAGCAGCTAGACGCGCATGACTCCACGACCGTCGATATCGACGTGCAGGTTCCTGATTACGACTTCGACGGCGATGATGGGTCGATGGAGATCGGGGACGGCGATATCGAGCTGGCTGTTGATGGCAACGATCCGAGCCGCCCGTCCACGGCGCGTGATATTCGCGTGGGTGAGATGGCGATTGCGGTTAAGCACGAGGAGGCGAGCCGCAAGTCGGATGTGAGGCTCGACATTGAGAGGATGCGGTCGGCCATTGCAGAGGCGCAAGGCCGCGTTCAGGAAATGCCTAAGATGCTTTACGCCGCGAAAGAGATCCAGAAGACGGTTGATGCGCTGGTGGATGAGCATCTCTACGGGAAAGGTGTGGAGAGTGAGCTATGAGGGATAGTGAATACTCCTATCAGGACGAAGACGCGCCGACCGATGCGATCTTAGAGAAGCAGGCGCAAGCGGAGGTAGGGTTTACTGACGAGGACGAGCCCGGCGAGTTTCAGCAGCGCCTGCCAGAAGAGGAGCCCGCTCGGATCGCTCCCTTGGCAGAACAATCTAGCGAGAAGAAAACGCTGTCCCAAGTCGAGGCGGATGCGTTCAGGGACCAAGCCCGAAATTCAGTTTATGCGGCCACCAGAGAGGCGATGAGGGAAGACAAGCCGAGCCACATGGCGCTTGGCGAGTACCTTCAGGAAATTGGCTGCGAAAACGTCGCGATGGGGACCAGTAAGCTCTGGTACAGGGGAGACGGGCCAGACGCCGGTCATTGGCTCTTTATCATCGCGGTGAAGCCAACAGGAACGACCCAGGTGCAACCTGGCTATCGAGTGACACTCGCTTTCGGGAGAGAGAAAGCTGGTCAAATCACCATGGAGGCCTGTGCTTTTTTGGAGGCTCTGGATCGCAACGGCGACGAACTGAGATTTGAGAAGTGCAATGCGGTGAAACATGATGGGGCGAAGTTTGCGCCTGATGGTGCGTTGAGCGAGTTCGATACGGCTAGACGCATTATGAACATGGAATTTGAAACGACGACCCCCTTCAGTTTCAATGAATGAAAAGGTGAGTAGGATGGCGGATAATTCTAAGAAGTGGTTCGACTTCGGCCCCGGAATTTCGCTTTCCGTTGTACAGAAGAATGGCGGCTATTTGCTTCGGCTTGAAATGGCACACAAGCTCAGCCCTGCGCTGGTCAACAAGGTGCATGATGCCAAGTGGGCGCTAGTCCAGAGTGCTCAGGACGGTCGTCCTGCTGTTTATGAGCATATGAAAGATGTTCGGTCGCTGAGTGATGTTGCAAAGCGGCTTGAGGCGTTTTTCGACAAAGAGCGCATTATGGGCGCTCTTACTGTGACAACGCGCCCGCCGACAAAGGTGGAAGCCCGCTCGCGTTCCCCGCAAGATGTTTCAGATTCAGTCCTGAGTGCTTTTGCTGATGGTACTCCTGCCCCGTTGTTGCAGCACATTAACAGGTCGATACAGCACGCATTTGCGGTAATGGGAGCCAGATCGGCTGCGGCGAAACAACTGCCGTTTGAGGGAGATGCTTTCGGCGTCTACGACCGTCTTGTTGCCAAGACCGGGGAACAGCGAGCCGCTGAAATTTGGGGCTCGGTTCTCTTGTCCGTTTCGTCTACGAAGCACGGCTGGCAGGAAAAACTTGATCGGTTGATGGAATGGGATGCCGGTGGACGTGAGGCTGAGATCGCCATTGACCCAACGGTTAAGGCCTTGGTCGAAGCTGTCACCCGCGAAGTCGCGACTGTTAACGCGACTGGACTAGCTCAGGTTGATCTCGCAACGGCATTGCGAGGTCGGCTTGTCGAGGCAGCGGGCGAGCGCATCAGCTACCGTGCCTATGATGGCGCAAGTTTTCATCCAAAGGGCGCACCAGATCTAGGGCCGAACACGTTCACGGTTCAACAGGGGTTGTCGCTCGACCTCGCGACGGATGCGAAAGCACGCATCACTCAAGCGCTCGCGGCTTCCGCGAAAGCGATGGGCCTTCCGCGTGATCGCTTGTTCGGCAACGAGTCGGTCAAGTTTTTCTTTGCGCCGGATATGGGAAGAGGACGAAGCGAAGATCGTGGCTCGGCTACGCTGTATCGCGCAAACGAAGATGTGCAGCTTCATGCAATTCACATCGTTCCCACGCGGCCTGGCGCACTCCTTCACGAGATCGGCCATCAGATCCACAATGTTGGTGATCGAGATTTCATATTGGAGAAGGTCCGTACGCATAAGTTTGCCCAGTCCACGCGTCGGATCGTTTCAGCTCTAGAGGAGAAGGGTATCATCTCTCCTCAATATGCGACCTATCTAACAGAACCTGCGGAGATCTTCGCACGGGCGTTTGAAGCATATGTGGTTGCCTCGCAATCTCCTGATCAAACGGGTGGATCGCTTTCGAGCGTCGGCGCTCCAAGCTTTACGCCAACCGGCGAGGAGCTGACTACGTTCATGACGAATATGCGGGCTGTGATTATGGCAAGCCGGTCTGATCTTGACCGGGGGGATCGTCCATCCGCAGTGCAGGCAAGGGCCGTATCTGCACCACGGATGGGAATGTAACGTCTTAGGGGGATTCAATGGCTGAGCGGCCGGATATCACAGAGCTATTCACTCCCGAAGATTATAGCGCGGGCCTAGTGTTCCTGCGCCGTATTCTCGGCTGCACTTTCGATTATCTTTGGGTGCCTGGTGGGCAAGCCGCTCCGTCAGGCGGTACGTGCGACAACACAAATGATATCCTTGCGCAGCTCGTGACAACGTTGAATTGGGCGATGCTTGCGGTGATTGCCGTTGTCGCGACATACCTTATTTTTGCGGCGCTGAAAGACACGGCGAATGATGGAGAGGCTGGTGGCCGATCCATGAACCCAAGCTGGACGCTGGTGCTTGCCGGTGTTGGGGCAATCCTCTGCTTTCCGGCCTTCAACGGTTATAGTGCGCTTCAGATGGGCACGATGCAGGTCGCTGTCTGGTCATCCGGTCTCGGGGACTCGATGTGGCGGATCGCCGGTGACAAAATGGCCAGCGCCAATGCCGTCAACAAGACGTTCACAAACCTCAATGATAGTGGATGGTGGAGCGACGGCGGTGACGGTACTGAGACTGATCTACGGACCTCAATCACGCAGGCATTGCAGGCTCGTGTTGGCGGTGAACTATGCAAGCGCTCACTGAATACAAGCCTGTCAACAATGGCGACTTCAAACGGTCAGATCACGCCTGTTACCGGCACGGAAGTGAAAGATACGCAGGAAGGCTTTGCCCAACGCAGTATCTACTTCAAAGCTCCGGCTTCTCTGAACGATAGCATCGGTTTGTGTGGCGGTGTGACTGCAACCTATTCCATCGAGAAGACTGTGCCGCAAGCGCAGGCGAATGCGAATACTGACCCGTCGAATATGGCGATCCAAAACCAGATCGCGGGCACGATCAGCAAGTATGCTGCGAAGACTGGAAAAGCCGGTGCTGACGCGATCCTTACAGCCCTTGATGCCGAAGCAGTGAAGCTGACGGATGTCCTCTATCCGGCCAACGGCACTCGTAAGCGTGGACCGGCTGAAGTCGATGCGATAGGCCAATCGATCTCGGCAGTTGTTGCTGCGGCGAAGGCGGCAATCAACACGCAATTCCAGCAGTCGGAACCTGAGCTTCGGCAGATCACGGGGCAGGCTATGTCTGCTTCGAACCGCAACGGGTGGTTCTATGCGGTTCTGTATCAGCGTATCCTTGTGAATGCGACATCAGCTCGTGATGGCATCCGCAAGGGTATCTCGGTGTCGGCCACCCCGGCCTCCCGAGATCTTGCGGCGGCGTGGGGCTGCGTTGTTTCCAGTTCCTGGGCTTTCTGGAAATCCACATGCTCCAATGAGCTTGAAGTTTTCTTCAAGCAGTATTCATCTGACATGGCGAACCTCGATCAGATGTCAGGGACGTTCCTCAATAATGCGAACCGCGATAGCGGACTTGGCACAAACTCGTCAGACATCGCCGCAATTCGCGGAGCAGGTATGGGTTGGGGCCGTCTGACGGATTGGGTTCTCGGTCAGATGGGCCAGAATAACGAGGGCAATTCGTTGAACGGCGAAGGTTGGGCTGATCCGATCCCGCAGTTGCAGACGACAGGCGGTGCCATGCTCGGTGCCGGTGGAGCGCTCGTCGCGGCTGCGAAGGGCGGAGAGATACTGTCGGAAAGCGCTGTGGGGATGGTCAATCCTCTCGCATTCGTCGGAGGTAAGCTGCTCGAAATGGTAGGTCCATTAGGCTGGCTGCTTGTGGCCATCGGGTTCCTACTCGCGGTGGTCGTTCCCTACATGCCGCTCATCTACTTCTTCCTGGCGGCGCTGTCCTGGCTCATCTTAGCGGTGCAAACGATCATCACAGCGCCGTTCTGGTTGATGCAAATGTTCTATCCCAACCGGCAGGGAGGGATTCAAGGGACAAGTATTGCGCGCGCGTTGATGGTGCTGCTGGCTCTCCTCGTGCGGCCAGCCCTGATTATCATCGGCCTCATCTTCTGCATGATGTTGATGCGTGTTGGTCTCGACTTCCTCAATATCCTGACGCGGAACGCTTACGCTGCGATGGCTTACTCGGGACCGGTCAGCGCAGGCGGTCAGTTGGGCAACATTGCTTTGGCGATTGGCGGGTTCATGATCTACGCCTCTGCCGCTGTTGCGCTTGTCTCCATCTGCTGCGGGTTGATCGACGGCGTTGGTGATGCCGTCATGGACGGCGTAGAGGCGGGCATGAGCCGCTTCCTTGGATCGCAGGCACAGCGGGGCGAGGGTATGCTTGGAAACCCGGCAGCGGCAGCGGCTTCTCAGATCGCCATCGGCGGTCGGGGATCTCTTGCCGGAACCGGAAGTCAGATCGCCCGTATGCGCAACCAGCCGCGCGGGGGCCTCGGCGGCGGTGGGGGCAATCCTCCGCGCTTAGGTGGCACAGGAAAGTCGTAACATGGCGAAGCGCACGAGTGAGTTTGAAGGCGTCGAGCATACGGACGTAGTTCGTCTATCGTCTCGCCGTGAACGCCGGAAGAGCCTGACGGAATGGGTAAAGGACTGCCACAACGATCCAGCGGACGTTCTGAAGCCTTACATTGGTCTGGCCGTGATCGCGTTGCTCTTGTCGTGGGCTCCCTTCTGGCCTGAAATCTTGGCTATAGGTGCAGTCTTTCTTGCCCTGTCTCAGGGAAATTACGGGCGAAAGCTTTGGGACGCGCCATATCGAGTGCCGATGGATCTTGGGCGGAAAGGCTTCAAAGATAAATCGACCGGCGATCTCGGTGCGGGTGTCATCTACCACGGCGTGGGTCGTGGTGCCTATGCGGGACAGGAGGTCTGGTCAGGGGCAAAGGACATCCAAACACACCGGATGGTGCTGGGAGGCACCGGCTCCGGTAAGTCGGAAGAAATCTTCGGCCTCGTGTTCAATGCCTTGTGCCTCAACAGCGGCGCGATCATGGTTGATGGTAAGGCGTCCGCCGATACCCTCAACTCGCTGAAAAAAATAACCCGCCTGTTCGGTAGGGACGAGGACTTTCTTACCCTGAATTTCATGATGGGCGCGAAGGACTTCTACGGGCACTCTGAGGTCAAGATGACCAACACGTTTAACCCGTTCTCTATGGGGTCGTCAGACCAAAAGAGCACGCTGATGGAGACGTTCATTCCACCAGCGGAAGGCTCGAATAGCGTATTCGCACAACGAGCGATGCAGCTAAATAAAGCTCTCCCTCGTCCTCTGACCTTTCTTCAGGAGCGTGGGTACGTCGATTACAATCCTCGGCTCCTGACAGAGTTCTTCCAGCTCAATAATGTCGAAAATCTCGTCTGGTTTGGCCGGTTTCGTGACAAGCACGGGCAAGTCGTAACCCTCACAGATGACCGACATGAGGATTTCCTACGCCTGAAGCAGGCCTGCCAGAGCCTTGAGCAGGTTCTCATGGATCTACCGGGGTACAGCCAGGTGCTCCCGAAAGAGCCGCCGCCGATGATCGATGCCAACGACACACGCATCGCCTCGGCACTCCTGGGCGGCAAAAGCGAAGTCGAGAGGCTTTCGCGGGACATGATGCAGAACTACCAGAAGATTTCCGGTGGATCTGGTGGCGAAGGTCACAACCAAGCGGCAGAAACAACGAGAGCTGAGATCTATCGTCAATGGGGCTACATGACCATGAGCCTGTCAGAGCCCGCATCGATGCTGACCTACTCGTTCGGTCACGTGTTCAATGCACAGGTTGGCGAAATCAACATGAGCGACGTGTTCCTGAACCGTCGCATTGTATTCGTCATGATCCCGTCGCTCGAAAAAGCTCCTCAGAGTACGGCAGCGCTTGGTAAGATTACAGTTGCTGCGGTGAAACAGGTTCTCGGCAATCTTCTTCATAAGCCTCTTGAAGGCGACCGGCGTAGTATCGTTGATGCGTCTCCCAGCAAATCGACCATGCCATATCCGCTTATCTTCGATGAGTACGGGTATTATGTCGTGGAGGGATTTTCGGTAGCGGCAGCGCAGGCGCGTTCTTTTGGCGTATCCTGCACTTTCGGTATGCAGACGCCAGATTCCTTGGAAAAAGCATCACCACAAGAGGCACAAGAGACCCTGCAGAACACCACTCTGCGGCATATTGGCCGTTTCGTTGGTGGTGAGGATAGCAACACCTTCAAGCTTATACGCGGTTGGGGGTCGAAGGTAATGACGCCCGTTTCGCGCGGAATGAAGGTTGATCAGCGGGCGGCTTTCAAGACGACGCGGCTGAGCGATGAGGTCAGCTACGAAGAGGAAGACGTGATCAAATATGCTGACATCGCTGGTCAGCAGGATGGCCAGTTCCATTTGATCGTCGGCACGCAGACACGAGATGGCAAGTCCCGGCGCGGCGAAAGCAGAACCATCCGCTACACAGCATTTTATACGGGTGGTGTTCCTGAAGTCACCGAATGGAGGCTCAACCATTTTGTCCCGGTAAAGTCTCGCGACCCGGCATCTATCGAAGCGATCCGAAAGAGGGATCGCCAAGAGAAAATGCTCGAAAGCCTTAGCGAGGCGGGTATCAAAGAGTGGTCATTCAATCAGGCCGATCCCGCTATGCGCTACATCGATCACAAGGGGGTTGATGCGATTGCGGTGCTTCTCCGAAACGTTCTCAGCAGCGTTTGCAGCGTCACTCGCGAAGAGCGGTTCCGTCGCAGCAAGCCACAGGCGGACACTTCGATTGAAGAGATTGCCGCAACGCTCAAAGATATGCTTGAGAGCGGCGCAGTCTCACAGGCTCACCTCGATCAGGCGATAATTGCGAGTTTGGCCGCTCTCGATAGCAGCAGCAGCGCCTTTAAGGCTAACCGAGAGGTTGATAACCTAGAGGACGCCGTGAAAAAACGGTATGCTGATGGCCTCTCTACAGCGAAGCTTTCTGATGAGGAAAGTGAGCTGGCGTTGTCGGCTTTCGGAATATTGATAGACCAGCCGCTACGTGCGGCCCGCAGAACGGCACTTCGCAACACAACGATCCGAACAGCGACTTTGAATACCAGCGCCTTAATGGCGGCGGCAGAGTAAGCAATTCATCCCGAGTTGAGGTGGAACAGACTTGAGTTTTCAACGTTTTTGACATACAATTGAAATCGAAAAACATTGTCGAGCGTAGTTTAGGAGGCTAAATTGCTAGGATTGTTCGGGAAAAAGACGCAGCCGCATTTGCGCTCTACGGATGTTCGCGACACCTACGATGCTTCGCTTTTCAACGGCATGACCTTGCTTGAAGGGAATGTGACGGCTGAGGGTACGTTGACCAACCTTTTGATCCAGGGCGAATGCTCAAGGCTGACAATGGTTGAGCTTCTTGAGGCAACTCGGGCTCTGCATGAAACTCAAAGAGAGCTGGTTGAAGAGTTACGCGCCGCGAGACTGGCGAATAATTCGCGGAACGCTGCATAAAAGTACACTTCAACTTGCGAGATATAGAAGGCACCTGCCATATAGGCCGGTGCCTTTTTTATTGGTTGGAATCGGTGAGACAGGAGAGGACATGCGGATGAAACGAATAGGTATTCTGGTTATTTGCGGCTTTCTCGCTGGATGCGGAGAAAAGGGGCCAAGTAACGCAGAAATTGAAACTGCCGTCCTTAACCGGATGGCGCAACAGTATCAGGAAGCGGTGACGACTTATGGCCAGGCTGCTGCGGAGTGGCACGTTATTCCACCCCAAGCCGTCAAGGTTGTCTCAGTCGATAATATCAGATCAGAGGACGAAGCCACCTATCTCGCTGACGTGACGTTGGAGCGGATTAAGACCGGCGCTAAGGACACAAGAGCCCTCAGTTTGCGCAAGATCGAGGGTGATTGGCGGGTTGTGAGCCAATAGAATTTTGGAGGTTCGTTATCCTAAGCGGCACATTTACAACTACCCCGAAATGTTTGATAGAAAAATTGATTCTAAAATCGTTGTCGTTTAAGGTGACGGCGATTGATTTGTAGAGGGCTTTCGCGTGAGCGCGAAAACCAATTGATCGGGTTCTAACAACGGGATTGTCATGGCTGATACCACGTCATCGAAGGAAAGCGTTTCTGGAACGCAGAAGGTTATCATTCAAGGGATTTGGGCCTCTGCACTGGTCGGTGTAGCTTGCCTCGGCGTCTTTGTTCTTCCCAAGCAATTCGCTCCTCAAAACCCCTCTATGGCGCAAAACGGATACCAGCAGCCCCCCCAGGGCGCGTACCCGCAACAGCAGCCATACCAACAGCCGCAGCAACCAATTCAGCAGGGCTACTACCCTCAGCCGGGATATCCGCAGGGTCAGTTCCAGCCGCAGCAGGTGCCGCTTCAGCAGCCTTACCAGCCGCCGCAGCAAGCTCAGCAGCAACAGTTCCAGCAATCTCCGGTCCAGCAAACTCAGCAGACGCCACAGGCGCAACCGAACGCCATTGTTTCCGCGCAGCCGATAGCGCGACAAGGGATAGATTCTGGTTACGAGATCTCGGATCTGAATGTGGCCGGGCAGTTGTTGAACGGCTTGTCGTCACTGGCAAGCATCTCGGACACTCCGGCCGGGCAGCAGGCCACGGAGAAGAACACGATTGTCATGTTCTTTGATCCTCGCTGCCCATATTGCCAGGCAGCACATAAAGCCCTTGCTGGAAAATACCCGATCCGTTTTGTCCCGATCAGCGTCCTTGGTGATCAGGCAACGCAGCTCGATGCTCTGCCGGGCATTCGAGGCGTCCTGAAGCAGCAGGATAAGGTCAAGTCGCTCCACAATCTGATGGCACAGCAGACGCAGGGCCTCGACATGTCGCCCGATGCGAACCTCGATAAGGAGATCAATCAGAACCTTGAAGTCTGGTTGACATTGGCCGCGAACCTGCCTGATCGCGCGCCTGCCGTCCCGCTGTTCGTCGTGCCGAAGGCTTCTGGCAAAGTGGCTGTTCTCAAAGGTTGGGACAATTCCATGATGCCAGTGGTCGATGCGCTCCTGAAGGAGTGATCGGCGTCCATGGGGCTGTTTGATAAGCGCAAAAAACTGTCGGAGGTAAGGGTGCCAAAGTTCGCTTTGGCAACCCTTCCAGATCCCGTCGCGCCGTCGCTTGCGCGGGAGCAGATCATTGCCAAACAGAGGCAGATCACAGTCCTTTGGACTGCACTTTTCGTTGGAACCTTCGCGGTTCTCATATTCGGATACGTTTTGCAGGCGAATGCCGTGACTGAACCATACGTTGCCGATGGCGGGGTCTTCGGGTGCCCGGTGCCGATTTTGCAGGGGAACTCGGGTCAGTGAAATCGAAAGAGGCAATATTGAATGACAACGCGGCAATGGCAGCGATTCTGCGCAATATGCGCGTTTTCACGCTGCTCTTGGTCGTTGCGGTCGTCCTCGTCTACATCCATTTGGCGCAGCTTCTTTATGCGCGGTATGTGAAATTCCCCGCGACTGCGTTCTTGGGGACAACCGATGCTCAGTCGGTGTGTGCGCCGATTGGTTTGAACGAGCCAATGGTCGCGGACGCGACAGCGCGAGATTTCGCCGTCAACGCGATCCGCTTGATCCAGACATATGACTGGACGTCCTGGCGCGACCAGATCAACAGCAGCACATCACTTTACATGACGCTTGAGGGCCGAAACAATTATCGTCTCTCCGTGAGCGAGTGGGGCATCATCAAGGATGTCGTGTCGAAGTATCAGAACGCGACAGCAACTCAACGCGGGCCAGCTTCGACCACAAGACAGGGCGCTGTGCGTCAACCGGACGGCACCGAACGCTACGAGTGGGAGTTCGTCATTCCCATGACGCTGATCTATCGAAACGCGCAAGACAGGCGGTCAGAAAACCGCGATTTCTACGCAACGATCGTTCGCACCTATAAGTCTCCGCTTAATCCCAAGGGCATTGCAATCGGGCGTCTTGTCTCGACACAGCCGGTGGAAGAGGGAACTCGCCCATGAGGAGCGTCGAGACCTATCGGTTTGCGATTATAGGTCTTGGCGGCTTGCTAGGTCTTGGCGTCGTGGCAAGCTTTGCCATGACGGCCGATGTCTTCCTCATGAAACCCGTCACACAGTTTGTATGGCAGGAAACAGGCACAGGGAGTTCCTGCCAAGCAACGGTTTTGGAAGAGGCGGCGATCAGCCAGGCGCGATTGATCGATTTCGCGTCGGATGCCGCCGTGGCGATCAATTCCTACGACTACTACAATCAGGCAACGATTATAGGCTCGGCGCTGCGGCAGTATTTCACCCCGGCAGGCCAGACGACCTACGTGGCGGAAGTCAACCGGACGGGCTCTCCTATCGCTTTCCGAGAAAATTTTGTCACACAGACCGCGTATCGATCCGGTGTGCCAAACATCAAGGAAGTAGGCTTTTTGCAAGGGCGGCGGTTCTGGCGCGTAGAGGTGCCAATCGTGCAGTTTCAGCAGTCGAATATTGACACGAGGCGGGCCGATATCCTGCTGACAATGCTTATCGTTGCGCTACGACCTTCTGAGGCCAACCCGAACGGGATCGGCATCGACAGTATCAGCGCGACTTTGAATTTTAATAACAGCGAGTCTTGATGGAGCAGGGCATGAAGATGAAAACCAAAGGGGTTCCGGTAGCACTGCTACTCTCCGTCATGATGGGAAGCGCGGTCAGCGCACAAGAACAGCAGCAACAGCAGGATATCAACGCTCCTGTTGGTGAGCAGGGTATCCCACGGCAAGATCCCGGCCAGTACCAGCCGCAGCCAGGTCAACAGACATACTCGCAGCAGCCTAATCTTCCTGCCCGGGAGCTGACGCGTGAAGAGCTGGAAAAGATCAGGCAGGGAATGGTTGACCGGACAGAGGGGATGATCCTCAAGCCGAATGAGGTCGGCCGCATCAGAGACGCCACGTTGGGCTCCACAAGCGCGGCTGTTCGTCCAACCTACTCAACGGACCCTTATCCAAGTGCCTTACCTCGGGTGGTGAATGCGGCCAAGACGCCTATGCAAACGCCTCCAACGGTTCGGATGGCCTTCGGCCTGACAACTCCGGTTACGTTTGTCGATAGCGACGGCTATCCGTGGCCGGTCGCCAACGTGACTTATAACCCGCAGATGATCGCACAGGATGGTGCAGGG
Source organism: Rhizobium sp. AC44/96 (assembly GCF_001692185.1). Classification (NCBI taxonomy): domain Bacteria; kingdom Pseudomonadati; phylum Pseudomonadota; class Alphaproteobacteria; order Hyphomicrobiales; family Rhizobiaceae; genus Rhizobium; species Rhizobium sp. AC44/96. The sequence goes on along the minus strand of NZ_LXKO01000015.1, from coordinate 13,790 downwards.
TGCGGAAACGCGACCGGTGCGCAAGCGAGCGAAGCGGGGGAGCGTCCAACGACGATCAATCTTACCCCGTGCTATTTCGAGGTCTTTGGAAACATCAACGTTGCTCTCGATAAGTGGCCCTATCCGATTGTGCTCCTGACGCAATCCGGGTTTCGCCCGCAAGGTGGTCAGAAAGTCAGCATCGACATGCCGCTGACGGTGGTGATCGAGGGCCGTTCGCCACTTGCCGAAAAGGTAAAGCCGGTCCCATTGAGCGCGCGCAATACGCCGAGATCTGGCAAGAATGTAGCGAGACGGCCAGTGCCAGAGGGCGATCTGGCGACGTACATCATTGGGCGCATCCCTGCTGGCGCGCAGTCGGTAGCTCTTGAGGGCGCTCCTGACTTGCGCGGCTATACGACGCCTGGCGGCGATCTCGTTGTGGTAGGGCGTGTTGAGATGCTGACGCCAAATTTCGCGCAAAAGGCTCCGACACCGGATGGCGAGACGGCATACAGGTTCAAGGGACAGCCTTACCGTCTGCTTTTCTCAGACAGATCGGGCGTCGAGCGCCCTGCAACCGTTCGATACTAGGAGGGGTCGATCATGAACAAGCTGGTACTTGGCGCAGCAGGCGCGCTTGTCGTAGCTATCGGAGCCGGGGCATTCATGCTCTCAGGCCAGACCGCTCCTGATAGAGGAGCGGGAACCGCGAGCAATCTGCCGAACGGGCAGAATGTGCCGCGAAACGATCAGATGACGCCGGTCGATCCGGGCGAGGCCAACAGGCGCGCTACCGTGAACAACGAAGACGCGCAACAAGCTCGTCAGGGAAGCCGCGATTATCAGGCGCCAACGGTGATTACCGGTGTCGGCCCGGCTGACAAGGGAGAGGAACCAACGGTTCCGCCCGAAAAGAAGGCTGAGCCAGAAGAACGGGTGATCAAGGAAACCACGGAACGGACGGTCTATGTGACACAGGTTCCCGTGCAGCAGCCCGTATCTGATGAAACGGCTCGATCTGCCATCCAAGCGCAGATCGACGCGCTGGCCCGTGGCGGAAGTGGCAACGGAAACGGCGGCAGCGGACCCCGTGTTCAGATGGCTTCCCAAAAGTACAAAGCCCCGCCTGAAGTGAAAGAGGAAAAGCCACAGGCAGGGCCACGGACAGCGCCACAGCCTAAAATGACGATGATGGCGCGTACTGGCGATGTTATTTTCGCCCGCTTGGATCGCGCATTCAACTCTGATGATCCGGGTGCACCAATCATCGTCTCGCTCGATGACGTGATCTATGACCCGGCAAGAGGGACAAGAAACGGTCCTTTGACCGGAATGCGCCTCGTCGGTCAGATCAGCTATTCTGATAATCAGGCCGCGATCTCCTTCAATCAGATCGTGACCAATAACGGAGCGCAGTTCCCCGTAACAGCAATTGCGGTTTCGGAAACCCAAGCGCGTACCGGTATCGCGGCTGATGTCGATAAGCACACCTTGCAGCGGTATAGCGGCCTCTTCCTTTCCTCGATCCTTCAAGGTGTGGGGCAGGTTGGCCAGCAGCTCGTGCAGAATAATCGCACGGTGGCTGTCAGCGACGGCGTGGTCACTTCTGGCGCTAACAAGGTGAACTATCCGCAGGCCGCACTCGCAGCGTTGCAGCCGCTCGGTCAGAGCCTTTCACAAGCGGCCGGACAGAATTTCAGCCGCCCGCCTACGATGTCGGCTCCTGCCGGTATGGGCTTGGGCATTGTCTTCTTGGCTCCTGTGATGATCCCGCAGGGCGTCCGATAAGTAGATTGGAGGCGATATGAACCCGTCGAACGACCAAAACTTAGAGACCATGGGCAATTCGTTCTATGAGTTTCTGGCGTCGGCCGCAAACCTCATACCGTTTCTCTTCGCGATTATGAGCCTCGTCATTTGCATCAAGACGGGGATCAACATTTGGCGGTTGGTTGACCGGGGAGATGCAATGAACGCTCACAGCGCTGACCAGAGCATCTTCCATCAGGTGCTCGCTTTCGGCTTCGGAGCCCTGCTCGGTATTTCCGCGGTCGTTACCTACGCTCTTTCCAGCATTTGGGTTTGACATAATCCCCCGGCGAGGGCGGCACGTTTTTTGGAGGTTTGGACATGGCAATTGAGGCTGACAACCAAGATGAGATGGCACGCCGGGGCAAAAAAGTGCTGGCAGAGCTTGACCTGGCGCGAGCGCATGTGACCGATCCGGTGTTGCATTCAACCACACGCGATGACGCGGTTCTCAGGCTCCACGATGCTGTCGTAGCTGCAAAAGCGGAAGCAAAATCATCGAATCCCTATGTCCTCGATCACGCTAAGCGCTTCCCGACAGAGTACGGCTTTCTTGATGACGGGTTTGATGAGGAAGGCGAGGTTCAAGCTTACGAGCGCGCTGTTGAAGCGTTTGGGGAGCAGAACGTTTCAGTGGTCAACGGTATCCTTGAGGAGATAGATGCTCTCTATCAGATGGGTGCTGACATGGAGCGCCCGGAACCGTCTTTAGACAATGAGACGGGCATGTACATGTACAATGCCGATGAAAGTAATCAGGAATGGCTTGAGAAAGCCCGTTTGGACAACGAACGGCAAATTGATGCCGCTTGGCAGCGGCTCGCAGCCCTGCACACCGATGGCAACCCTTATGTCGAGAAGGTCGCGCAAGAGAATGCGGAGCTGTTCTCCCACCTCGTTGAAAATGCGTCTTCGTGGAAGCAGTTCGAGGCGCTGCGGACGGCAGGCCGGGAAGGTGAGGCAGTACCGCAAGAGGCTTTCGGGGAAGAGCGCCTTCTAGGCTACTATCAGGCAGGCCTCTTGGAGCTGGAAGCTGGCCTGAAGCAAGCTGACGAAGAAATCAGCTTAGAGCGAGATCCCACGGCCACACACCCTACGACTGGATGGAGCAAGGAGATCTCCGAAGCTCAATGGGAGAACCTGGCTGCGCGGAAGGCCGAGTTGGAGAGTGCCCGCCACAAGGTTGCAGGCACCTTCGATAATCCGATCCAGATCGGCCACGGCGTTGGGCAGCAACTCCATTATGCTCTGTCGGGTGCTTCAGCCAGTCAGGCCGCACCCGCGCAAGAGAAGTCAGAAACCCCCGAAGCCGTGCCGGGCTCCGTCGATAACCCGATCCAGCTCGGCCATACCATCGAGCAGCAATTGAAATATGCAGTAGCTGGAAGAGCAGAGCCGCAACGCGAACGCCGGGTGATCCATAATTCGAAGCCTGATCCCGTGGAGATGTTTCAGGAGCTTTACGATGACGTGGTTCGCACTGCCAACAATTTCCCTATTGGCTCCCTCGAACGTCATGCAGAAGGGCGCTTGCAGCAGACCTATGCCGCATTGGTTCTGATCGAGAATGCGAAGGCCGCACACATCATTCCAGAGAATGCGAAATTCGTCGCGACGGGTGCAAAGGTTCAGGACAAGCGGGCCAGCAAAGAATATCCCGCTGCGCACCGACTACCGGCCGATCTGTCCATACAGGCCGATGACGGTTCCCTCCGTCGCCTTACGGACTACCTCGATGTAGATCTTGATCGGATTTGGGTTGATCAGAATATTTTCGCGCCGACTGATCGGATTCACCGGCTGGCGAACGTAGCTGATCAGTGGGTGGAAGACGGGGGCATGAAGACCGCTTTCGTGAATGCTGCAAACGCGGTTTCGAGCGGGAAGATGACCGCAGAAGAGGCATTGGAGGACATCGTTCAGCCAGGCTACGCTGCCGCACACGCTAAAGCGCTGGAAAAGGTAGAGCGGAATTTCACGCTGATCGAGCGGCAGGCGCTCTCGGAGCGGATTGTCGATCAGCACGGGCAGGCTTTCCGCAAAGTGCCGGAACCAACTGTCCTCAAAATCAAGGGTCTTGACGAGCGAGCCGCTGCGAAAGACGTGATGGAGCGGACGTTGAAGGCCTATAGCCGCATGGAGGAGCTGTCGCCGGGCCTGCGGATGATGAGCAATCTGACGGTCAACGGTATCATCGACAACGAAATTCGGTTGCGGGAAGAGGGTCCAAGCGCGCGCCGCACTCTTGCTCCTGGCGAGGCTATGGTCGAAGCGCGCCGCGCCGCAAACGAGGCGAACACGGCCTTAACAAAGCAGATGGATGCGGTCATTCAGCTCGGCAACAAAGCGTCCGCCGCCGCTGTCGCCGCTGCTGATCCTTCCCGGCCCATGGAAGCCCGCGTACGGGCTATGGGTGACGCTGGTGCCTATGGCGAGGCAATGAAGACGGCTTGGTCAAAGCTTCAGAGCGAAACCGGACCTGAAGTCGTCAAAGGTTTGTCGGATCGCCTTGAGCGGGTTGGGCCACATGCTGGTGGTCATTTGGCCGCTATCAACGCTCGCCTCGTTTCCCCACCGAGAGAGGTCCTTGATGCGGTGAACAAAATCGATGACGCCCAGGACAGGCTTCAGCGCGCGACCCGTCAGAACGATTATGGCCAGCAAAATTCTCAGCGACCGGCCCTTGGTCAGCGGCCAGCACCGTCAATGGAGTAGCGAATGGCTATTAGCAAAGAACCTGCGAAGATCGCGTTCATGCCAGAGCTTCAGGGAAGCGAGGCGATGAAGGGCTTGATCGATCGGATACGCACTTTAGCGAGAGACAACCAGTTTGACGCTGCCAGCGATGCAGTTGATCAGTCGTTGGAGCTTCGGGTTCGCATTGCAGAAGGCTATGCTTCCAGCAAGTTTAAGACTGATTTTGATGACCTTCCTGAAGACGCCAAGATCGGCGGTTTCTTGTATCCGTACACTCAGAGGGGCCGCACATGAGCATCTTCAACCGGAATGCTGACCAGTTTTGCGACCTGAGTGGTTTTGATCCTGACACTCCTCGTCCTGTCATTTTCGCGCATGACGGTTCTGATATCACGCTGATCGAGATCAAGGGCATTCGCTCGATTACCTCCGACGCCGAGTTCGCAGAGAGCATGGTTGAGGTGTTTGCGGCTGAGCTGGCACAAATCATGAAATCGCCCGGCCACAACATGTCGATCTCATACGAGTGCTCGTTCAATGCTGAAAAGATTGTCGATGAGCATCTGGATCGAGCGCGCCATAACGCCGAGCTGAAGCAACTTCGGATCGACACCATCCTTCGTGAAACACGCGAAGTCGTGCTGAAGCGGGCAGTCAATGAACGCGTCATCATGGCGCTTACGTCACGGCCCATTGCAGGTCCACAGCGCGAGTTGATGTTGCAAAAGCAGGCCAATGATGAGGCCAGGGCAGAGTTGCCGCCGATGCGTTCAGCGATGGACCCATACCTTGAACTGAAAGGGCTTGAAGGCCCTCATATGGCCTATGTGCAAAGCGTTCTGACGGCGCTGCGGCGCTGCGGGGTGATGGCTGAAGTCATCAGGCCAAAGGAAGACGGATCTCGTCCGGACATCGCCGCTATTCGGCAGGGCATTTTCTATCATGAAACACCGGATGACTGGTTGCCGCACGAGCCAGGCGCTGTGAAGTATCCGCCGATCAAAAAGACCTTTGACAGCGATGTATCCGATTTCTTTGCGCAGCCGCTCGCAAAGCAGATCTTGTCGTCAGCGCCTGTCGTGTCGCAGGACATGCGGCAGATCAAGTGGGGGCCGCGCACGTTTTCCGTCTGCCAGGTCCATCGTTTTCCAAAGAACTTGCGGCCGTTCAATCTTCTCGTTTCACGCCTTCGCCAAGAGAAGATGCCTTACCGTGTCACCCTTCACCTTGAATCGCTGAACCACGCGGATCGGCGGTCGATTGGATTGCGGCAGGTTGCCGCGCAGCTTTTGGGCATCTTCAATTCGACAACGAAACTCCTCGGCCAGAATCTTCAGCTCGTAACGCAGGCTCTAGGCTCGGATACCGAAGCGGTCGTGAAAACGAATCTTGAGGCCACCACGTGGATCGAACCGCACGAGCGCCCGGAGTTGCTTCCAACGCGGGCGTCTCGTCTCTTGGTCGATATCCAATCGTGGGGCGATTGCTCTGTCTCGGACAGTCCCGCAAATCCAGTGCGGGTGCTGGCGGAAACAGTTGCGGGCATGAACGCGACATCAAAAGGATGGCGCGGCGTTCTTGCGCCCGTGTCTGACCTGTCCGTTATCATGCCTTTGCATCGCACGGCTCCGGTTTTTGAGACGGGGGATAGCCTTTTCACCGGCCTTGATGGCTCTCTTCTGCCCCACAAGGCCTTTGCAGCGGAACAGCCTGCATGGCTCACGCTTGGGAGCGCCGGTACGGGCTCTGGTAAATCGGTTCTGTTCAATCGCATGAACTTCGACCTGATGGCATACCGGTCAGGCAGCGAGCTGCCGTTTATGATGATCGCTGACGTGGGCGTGTCATCGAGCGGCTGCATGAACTTGCTCAAGGAGCTTCTGCCGCCTGAACGGCAGAACGAGGTTCTTTATGTTCGTCCGAAGAATACGGCTGAATGGGCGGTCAATCCGTTCGACATCGCGCTCGGATCGCGTAGCCCTCTCGATAGAGAGTTTGTCTATATCAAGAATTTCCTGCTGACCGCGATCCCGATGAAGGACGAGCTGATGCCACAGCTCGCGACCCGCATCATCTCGCGCGTCTACGAAGTCAAAAGCGATCTCAGCATCGATTCACGTCCGAACAGGTGGCAGGCGAACCTCGATCCCGTGCTCAATGAGGCGGCTGCCGCAGCCGGGATCATTCTGAGCGACAAGACGCGCTACTGGACGCTTGTGGACGAGTTCATGAGGCGAGGTCAGCCTACGATGGCTGCGAGGGCGCAGCGCTATGCTGTCCCACGCTTCAAGGATATGGCCACCATCATTGCCGAACCGCAAATGAAGAAGGATTTCGGTGAGGAGATGATCGAGAAGCTTCAGCGCTATCTCGAGTCGCTCGAAGCGACCTACCCGATGTTTGCCAGCCATACGACGATGGAGACCGGCGCAGCGCGGGTTATGGCTGTCGATCTTCAAGATCTATTGACGGTCGGATCTTTGAACGATGAGCTGAGCCGAAAGAATACGCTCATGTTCCTCATGACGCGTCAGTTGTTCATGGCAAAGATTGCTGGCGACAAAGACGACATTCGCGCCATGACGTTCCCCCAGGACCCGCCGACGCGTGCGCTGTACGAAGACTACTGGACGAGGCAATTTCAGACGATTGCCGAAACACCAAAGCGCCTGATGATGGATGAGTACCATCTGACTGGCACCATCGACACCATCAATGAGGTTATCTGGCACGACTGCCGTACCGGTCGTAAGTGGAACCTTGAGGTATGCCTGGTCAGTCAGGAGCTAGGCGACTTCCGTGGTCTAACCTCACAGGCCACGACGATCATGATCCTAAACTCGGACTCTCAGGACGCTCGAAAGAAGATCATCGAGGAGCTTGGTGGTAATGAAGCCATCGACAGGGCTCTGACCACATACGTCAACGGCCCTGATCCTTCCGATCCGTCGAAGGGCGCAAATGTGCTTGTGATGTACAAGCTTCGAAACGACGAGAAGCGGTGGGTAATTTTCAATAACGCACTAGGTGTTCGAATGCTTTGGGCCTTGTCGACCAAGGCGGAAGATCGAGCAGTACGTGACGAAATCTATCGTCGCGTTCCGCTGGATCGGGCGCTCGATATCTTGGCTCGGCGCTTTCCTGAAGGCACTGCAATCTCGCGTTGGAACGAGATCGCGAGATCTAAGACGCGCAAGGACGGCTCGCTGGCGAAGGTTCTCGCGGATGAGGTCATGCAGTATGATGCGCAGTACACTTACGAGCAGGCTGCGGAGTGAGTTTTTAGGGGTTTGCATTTCACAACGAAAACTTTATCTGTTATGTTGTGAAGGGTAACAGGTTGTAGTAACACTGAGATCGATTTATCGCCCCCGGATACAGGGATGAAAAGGAGATGGGAATGAGTGGAGTCAGTGCGGCCATGACGGCTGTTAAGGACAGATATTATGGTGCCCTCGCAACTGCGAGTGTATCCTACTTTGCGTTGACGACATGGGCGTTCGCACAGGGTGCAGATCCCAAAGCGCCGCTCGATTTCCAAAAACAGGCGCAGTCGGCCGCGAACAGCTCTCGTCTAAACCCGGACGATGCGCAGAGCGGCTTGAACAATGTGGGCTCGACTTTCCTCTATGCTGGTAGCGCGCTCTCGATCATGTTTGCGCTTTACTCGCTCTACAAGTGGTGGGATGCGGTCAACAACGAGCAGAGCCGCCACAGTGCCGGCGGATCGTTCATGGCAGCGTGTATCGCTGGCGTGATCGGCATTGTAGGCATCTTCGTTGGTTGGGTGCAGTCCGTTGCTCTCGGCGGCGGAAGCTAAATCCCGCTTGATTGTTCGAGCATTGAAGCCCCGGCCACATCGCCGGGGCTTTTTTGTTTTGGCCTCGATTGGCACAAAAAAAGAGAGCCGTGAATGTGATCACGGCTCTCTTAGGGACAGGCGTTGCTTGGGAGGATTCGACCCGTCAGTTGTTCATATAGCTGGCGTGGCATTCGCTAACCTTAACTGGCGACCAGCGATCAGACGCCGCGCCTACAGCGGCTGTCTCAGCCTCGTTGATGGTCTGTGTTAGACGCTTGCGCTGTTCATACAGGGCCTCGACCGGCGCAAGGTGTTCAGTGATGAAGCGATCATCCACTTCTGGAAATTCTCGGAGCCAGTGACGCATTTGGATGCCTTTCCATTTCGCGTGATATAAGCTACAGATACTTATCTTTTCATCCGAAAACAAAGTCAATATAAGTGACAGATAGTGATCTAAAAAAAAGCAAGAAGAGCAGAGAGCTGACGCCTTGGCAGCTCCGTGCCCACGCGGCCGGTCTTCAGCAGAAAGTTTTGGCTGAGATCACCGGCAAAACAGAGATCAACGTAAGCCAGCAACTTCGTGGAATGTATGGCGGCAAGGGTGAACCCCCTCGCTACGTTGTGGCAACGATCATCGCGTGGGAGCTGATGACCCTCGATCAGAGGGAAGAGTGGCTTGCGCAGCTTGGCAGCAAAGGGACACTGCCAACACAGCAGTTTACGCGATCCACGGTCATGGAACGGTTCCGGTCTGCTGTAAGGGCACGCCGGGAGGAGTTGTCTTTGTCACGTGAGCAAGTTGCGAATGCGATTGGCACCACTCGTAGGGCCATCAAGGATTTCGAAGACGGAGGGGACATATCGATGTCGCTTGCTGCGAAGATCGCGGAATCCGTTGGCTTGAGCATCGGCGTGCTCGACACGGCGACCGCAAGCGGGATCGCGGGCTCCTCGGCCGTTTCGAGAGACAATGATACTTATGAGATCATGGATTCCCTTCCTGACGACTTGGAGGGGGCATGAGCGACAACAAGCTGACCGTCTTGCTGTACGACCGGCAGGTTGGAACGATGGAGCGGGGACGTGATGGCGTCTTCTTCACCTATTCGAGCACCTGGCTGGATGACGTTCGGAATGGCCGTGGTGGGCACGCCCTGTCCATTTCGATGCCTCTCACGGAACGCGAGCATGGCCCAAGGGTGGTCGAGCCATTTATAGCGGGGCTCCTTCCTGATAGCGCAGTACACAGGCGCAAGATCGCTGAAAGCTTTGGCATCGATCCGGGCCATGAAAGCGATTTCGAGTTTTTGAGAAAGATCGGGCGGGACTGCGCCGGAGCTGTGGTCTTCACAGATCCTAGCGACCCTTACGCCGGTATTCGAGAGCCGCCGAAGCTCAAGCGTCTTGGCGACACCGAGCTGGCGCAATATCTGCGGGATCTACCAATTCGCCCGCTGGTGGACGATCCAGAGACTGGTACGCGCCTTTCGCTTGCCGGAGTGAACGACAAGACTGCTGTCGTCATTTCAGGTGGCGTCGTTTCATTGCCTCTGAACGGGTTTCCTTCGTCCCACATCTTGAAGGTGGATATTGCCGGGCTGAAGGACTCGATCAAGACAGAACACTTCTGCCTGCGTCTTGCCGAGGCCTGCGGGATACGTGTGCCAAAGTCCTCGATCCATCAGGTCGAAGATGTCGTCTACATGCGCGTGGCGCGCTATGACCGGCGCTTGCAGGTTCGTGAGGGCGGCGGCGCAGTGCTGATCCGCGCCCATCAGGAGGACATGTGCCAGGCGCTGGCGATCCATCCTGAATCCAAATACGAGGACAATCGCTATAGCCCCGGCCCCGGCTGGAAAGATATGGCTGAGGTCATGAAGATGATGGAGCGACCGGCAGTCGATCAGGCTGGCTTGCTCGACAGGGCTCTATTTCAATATTTGTCAGGCAATCCAGATGCCCACGGCAAGAACTATGCGATTAGGTATTCTCCGAACGGTCAGATGTCGCTGTCGCCTTTGTACGATCTAAATAACCAGGCCGCGTTCGCAGTGAACTACAAAAACGTGAAACCTCGCATGGCGATGGCGGTCGGCCGTGATCGTGACGATCCTGAAAAGGGCGAGTTTTGGCGGACAAGGATCACGCGCGACCATTGGGCGGACTTTGCAAAAGACATGGGAATGCCTGCCGCTCACGTCCTGAAGAAGCTCGATGAGATGACCACGCGGATCGGCGCGGCTGTTGGCACACTGAGAGAGGAGTTCCGTCATACGTTGAGCGACACTCCGCTGCTCGATGTCATCGTAGAGGACATTGCTGGACGAGCTGACGCGGTTCGTCACAATCGGCCAGAGCCGGAGCGCCAGCAGTTCAGAACGCCTACCAGCGCGTCTGCTGATGCCCCAAACGTAGATCCTCCGCGCCCGGCCCCGAAGGGGCCTTCAATGGGGATGTGAGAGGGCGGATATTTCAAAGAGGATACGGCACGAGACGGACGGATGAACGATGACTTCAAGAGAGCAACTATTGGCGGCGGTTCATGACATCGCTGATCCCTGCGAGGAGATCAGAAAAGGCTTTCGTGCGTTGGCCGCAGATCCTGCAACTGCCCCTGACGTACAGCAAGCCTCGCTCGACCTGGCTCAAGCGATAGATGAAGTGTTCATGATCGCGCACTTCATCCTGAAGAGAGATGCGTCCCCGAGAACCTAAAATGACAATGAAGAGCATCGGAGCTTTCAGCATAGCGACGGCCTTTTAAGGCCGGGAAAGCGGGAATTCTCGACGCGGTTTTGGCGGGAAAAAGGAAGCCGCAGGAGGCTTAGCCTGCGCCGCGCAGCGGAAGCCGGGACCGACTTCCTCCGCCAAAACAGCTCCACACTTGGCTTTTCTGGAAATGGTGAGCCTGCCCACAAGCGGAGCGCCCGATACTCGGAGCGCAGTGGGCAGATCGAGATGGATGCCATCTCGTCATTTTATGTATTGCCGTTACGGCTGGTTGCAGATCCTGCTATCGGTAGTCCATCTGGCGTTATCGACCGGACGATTTCAGCAAGGTAGCGGGACTGCGTTTTCCGTTTAGCTTGGTCAATCTGGGATCAATCCCAGAAGCTCTGAACCTTTGAAATTCACAATAATTTTTGATATGAAAACACTGTGAATAGGTCCGCGTCAGATTGATGCGTTAACGCATGGTGCGTCAAGTATGCGTCAATTCTCCTTATTGAAAAGTCTCTTGCTATCTCATCTATGGCTTATAGCAGGTGCGATTTGCGTAATTGTCGGGTTGTCATTTCTAGTTGCGGCGATTTGGACGCTAAGTGGACCAGTGGTCTAGCCAGGTGTTGGCCGATCAAGAAAAGCGCCGTTCGATTTCAACACGAACGGCGCTTAACGGTGCGAGCACCAGTCCCCTATTTCCAAGTTCAGGGACAGGCAAAACCTATGATGATTTTGAGAGATTGTCGTTGTGCAGATCTGCATGTTAGCGCAACTGCATAGAAAGCTCTTTGAAGCTGTCTACGATGTTCAGGATTACTCGCCTCTTTGCCTGATCGGTAACGCGGGCGAACGCGGTGTTTAGCTCGATGCACTGGTCTGATTTAAGGTACTGAAGAAATTCGGGCTCTTCGGAAAACGCGTCCAGGTGCGCTTCAAAGAAATAGCTGACAGGTGCGTCCAGCGCTTTGGCAAAAATCATAACGTCGCTTGGGTGAACGCGATTAGTTCCGGCCTCGTATTTGCCAATTTGCTGGTGCGACAGCCCGGCCGCTTCGCCAAGTTGACCCTGAGTAAGGCCAAGTGCCATTCTACGTTTCCGAATCCTAGTACCTACTAGAACGTCAATATTCGTTGCTTGCTTGGGCTTCAATTAGGTTTTAGCTCCCATATAAAAGTCATCGTCCCGCTGGATAATGCACTTTTATTTGAGTTTTTCTCAAGCCTTGATGACATATTCAGGCTTCAGGGGCACACCGGCTTCCATGTTTACGCAGCATGGCGGAATAGGGATCAATCTTCCATCCGCCAAATGACGGATATGCCCACGTCTCCAATGCGGTCTCACCGTATAGCTGCCTTCGCCTCGTTTCGCCGCTGCGGCTTGCTGGCTGGCTCTAATGTCAATGACGACCATGGGGCCAATCGGCTCCCGTCCCTTCTGTATGCGCTGCTTGTTGAGCTTTACAGGTGCGGGCTCGTCGCGGCGGATCGCTTGAGGGGTGGCGAGCGCGCCGATCAGCGCGGCTGCAACCTCGAAACCGAGATCCGTGAGGTGCATGGTTGAGGGATTTTGAGCGTCGCTGACAAGGATATGCTTGTGATCGCCAATAGCTTTGAAGCCATGCTGATTTAGGAAGATCACACCGTCACGCCGCTTTGTCTCGTACATCGAGCGAACAGACAGAGAGGCAGGCTTGCCTTTGCCATCGAGATTTCGCTCGCAGTAAGCGGCCATGTGAACGACATCAGCGCTTACCTTCTGATCCCACGAGATCCAGAAACTATCGTGGGGGATAGGCGCAATGCCCGCGTCCCAAAGCTCGTTGGAAAAGTCGGTGAACGTCTGAAGGGTATCGTCGGCAGACTCTGGATCGAGGAAGCTAAACGAGAACTCGGCGCATGTGGGAGCCGCCTTCTGAAGGTGACTGACAAATTGCTCGAGCGCTCCCGGTTCCCACGGCTCCATAGCTTTGAAGCGGCGTTCCTTCAGGTGCTCAAGGGCTTGATATAGTCTCATGCGAACAGGCTTTCGGCAGGTTTCTCGTTCATCGCGCCATCCTCAACTGATGGTGTTCGTTGTGGACAGGCGCGAGATTACCCGAATGATCACATGCGCCAACCTCGACGTCAAAAGACTCGCCAGCCCGCACTCTAAGCAGCTCGACATGCCATCGTGGCCGTCCGACACCCGGAACAGGAAGTGGTTCTGATGGCTTTGACGAGACGCGCCAGCGTGTCGCGGATGCCGTTGGCTGGCCGTAGTCTGTTGCCTCACTTTGCCGCCGCCAGCGCCGGATGATGAGGCCCATCGTGCCGGTATGTTCTGCGGCCAACTGCAAGCGGCGTGAAGCTACCATCGGGAGCCTGACCGTCTCCGCGACAACCGCACCGAGACCGCCGAACCTAAGAGCCTCTTCAGCGCTCTCCAAGATGGCCTCCTCGTTATCGCACTCAACGAAAACAACACGGTTCATATCGAGGCCAGATTGCACCAGGGCAGGCGCGTAGAGATCTGTGCGGGACAGACACCAGATGATCTGGCCTTTGGTTCGAGCAGCGATGCCAGCGACGAATAGGGACGACGTGGCTCCATCAACGGCGTCTTTGCCTCCTCCGGCAACCTCATGGGTAGCGCCGAAGGCCAGACCGCGACCGGGCAAATGGTCATCGATCTCCCGTATGCCAAATGGGAGATGTGGCCGTGTTTTAGCCCGACCTCCTCCAAGCTTATCAATCTGCTCCTGAAGATCCGCGATGACCGCAGACGTTGCGG